>CAMAZK010000207.1 GCA_945863205.1 Akkermansia muciniphila
CCGCCCGCCCCCCGCATGCAAGCCATCAAGCCCGCCGCTGATCACTTGTTCGTGGCCGCGCGGCAGGCGTGTTCCGTTAGCTGCGCCTGCAAAGGCGTGGCAATGCATCAAAAACACCGACCTCCGGCGTGCACTCGACGCGGCCACCGACCGTGCAAGATCCACTGGCACTGGGACAATCCTACGCCGTTAAAAACGCTGCTGGAGGAGTTCAAGGCGGAAGCCGCAACACAATCGTAGTTGCCTTCGTCCCGGGAACGGAGCTGGTTTGGGTGTTGTGAATTGGCTGAACATCCTCTGGCCATCAAAGCTTCCCTACGACCATGCTGCTCTTGAGCGTTTGCAGAAGCGAATCTCGCGCAGATGAACGGTCTTCGTGGATCATGAGCTCAAAACACAGCTCTATGCAGAGACGCATGAGCTTGCCGGCGCGCACACCTTTGCACTGACAGATTGGGGCGTGGTTGACACCCAAGAACTATGGCTGCGGAACGGCTGCGAATCAGTCTGGGCGCTTCAGCAAACGGATTGCCCTCGTACTTGGGATTTTTAGCAATGGATTTCGCACAATTGGGTGAGCTGGTGGGAGGAGAATGACCTGTCGCAGCCATGGGCATCCTCACGGAACCGTGCGAGATCGACTTCAACTCCGTGCCGTAAGTCGGCCCAAAGGGCCGAAGGAATCCAGCCCTGGGCCAGCGAGCCTCAGCGAGTGCCGCCCAGGGGCACGCGAGAGGCATGTTTTAAATCAAGAGTGCGCTCTGAAAGAGCGCAGGAAAACACCGCGGCGTCGCTTGAGTCCGCATGATTCCAAAGCTCCATCTCCTGCGCCCCAACGGGGCGCGGCCCTGGGAATTCGTCGATGGATGGCAAACCCAGGGCATCTCTCGCCAAGCCTCGCTCAGCCCTGGGCTGGACTCCTTTGCGCCGTTGGCGCACCGATCCATCACTTAACGCTCACAGCATCCCCCGGAACTCCGCTTCGCTGAGGATCTTCACGCCGAGCTTCGCGGCTTTGTCGAGTTTGCTGCCGGCTTCTTCTCCGGCGAGCAGGTAGGTGGTTTTTCCGCTGACGCTGCCGCTGACTTTGCCGCCGTTGGCGCGGATGGTGTCGGCGATGGTTTCGCGATCCTGGCTCAGGGTTCCGGTGATGACCCAGGTGGTGCCGTTGAGCTTGTCGGAGGCGGCGGTGACGGTGCGCTGGGTGAAGTTGAGACCGGCGCTGCGCAGACGGTCGAGCAGGGCGATGTTGTGCGCCTCGCGGAACCAGGCGTGGATGCTGACGGCGACGACTTCGCCGATGTCGGGGCATTGCATGAGCTCCTCGGCGCTGGCGGCGGCGATGGCGTCGATGCCGCCGAAGTGTTCGAGCAGCTTGCGGGCACCGCCTGCGCCGACGTGGAGGATGCCGAGGCCGAAGACGAGCCGCCACGGGTCCTGCTGCTTGCTGGATTCGATGGCCTTGAGGTAGTTGTCGATGCTCTTGGCCCCAACGCGTTCGAGGCGGGCGAGCAGCAGTTCATTGAGCGCGTAGAGATCGGCCACGTCCTGCACGAGCTTCAATTCCACGAGCTGGGCGACAACGGATTCGCCGAGGCCGCTGATGTCCATGGCTCCGCGGCTGACGAAGTGCTCGATGCGGCGCTTCACGACTTCGGGACAATGCGGATTCGGGCAGCGGATGACGACCATCTCCTCATCGCGATGCACGGCGGTGCCACAGACGGGACAGTGTGTGGGGGCGGCGACGACGGCTTCATCACCCGTGCGGTGCTCCTTTTTCACGGAGACGACGGCGGGGATGATTTCACCGGCTTTTTCGATGATCACGACATCGCCGACGCGGATGTCCTTACGCTCGATCTCCTCGTAGTTGTGCAGGGTGGCGTTGCTGACCGTGCTACCGCTGACGAGCACGGGCTCCAGACGTGAGACGGGCGTCAGCGCTCCGGTGCGTCCGACCTGGATGTCGATGGCGAGGATCTTCGTCTCCGCCTGCTCCGGTTGATACTTGTAGGCGATGGCCCAGCGTGGTGCCTTGCTGGTGACGCCAAGCTCGCGCTGATCGGCGAAGCTGTTGACCTTGATCACGGCACCGTCGGTCTCGTAGGGCAAGGATCTGCGTTTTTCATCGAGCTCCCGAATCGCGGCGAGCAGTCCCTCGGCGCTGTCGGCACGCCAGATGAGATCGGCTTTGCGCAAGCCCGCGCGGTCGAGCAGCGCATGCACGTCGGTCTGCGATTGCAGATCAAGGCCGCCCGCATCGGCGAGGCCGTAGAAGACGATGTCGAGCGGGCGCTTGGCGACGATCTTCGGATCGAGCAGCTTCAAGGTGCCTGCGGTGGAGTTGCGCGGATTGGCAAAGAGCGCCTCGCCCGCTTCCTCACGTTCCTGGTTCAGCTTTGCAAAGCCCGCCTTCGGCATGAAGACCTCGCCGCGCACCTCGAAGGTCTGCGGGCCGTCCCCGGGCAGCCGCAGCGGCAGGCGCTGGATGGTTTTGAGATTGTTCGTCACGTCGTCGCCGGTCTGGCCGTCGCCGCGTGTCGCACCGTGCTTCAAGATGCCGTTTTCATAACGAATGGTCATGGCCACGCCGTCCACCTTTGGCTCGATGACGCAGTCGATCTTCTCGCGGCCGAGTCCTTTTTGAAGACGGGCGAAGAAGGCGGCCAGCTCCTCCTCGGAGTAGGTGTTGTCCAGGGACATCATCGGCACCGTGTGCCGGATCTGCGTGAAGCCTTCCAGCGGAGCGCCGCCGACTCGTTGTGTCGGGGAATCGGGCGTGACGAGGTCGGGAAACTTCGCTTCGATGTCCTGCAGCTCGCGCAGCATCTCGTCGAACTCCTTGTCGGAGATGACGGGCTTTGCCTCGACATAGTAGAGGCGGTTGTGGCGGTGCAGTTCGGCACTGAGAAAGGCGGCGCGGCTGGCGGCTTCGGCGTGGGTCATGGTTGGCTGCTTGAATAGCCGCAATGGAGCGACAGGAAACGCGAAAAAACGCATTTCCGCACCGCACAACAGGCCCTCGCATCAGCGGGACGGGTGGACCGCGCCGAATCATCCTTCCCTGCGGATTCCCGTGCTCACCTCTCTGGCGCCTTTCCGAGGTTGCTGGTCTTAGGCATACCAACACGAAGATTGGAACGTCACAGCTGACCCGCACGTGACCTGAGGGCGAGCTCTGATCTGTGGGTGATCTTTGAAATTGTCATAGTGCTTTCGCCTCGCTACGGGTCAGGTGTTGGTGTCCAGCTGCTTGTTCGCCTTGTCGTTGGGTTGCGAGCGCGAATTCGGAAGCCGATAGAACGATATCGAAATCTTCTGAGGTTGTGATCCGAGTTCCTCATCTCCTTCGTGCCACCATCGTAGCCTCAGCTCAGTTGGGTTGCTGTCTCGCTGAACGATCTCAAACTCCGGCGAAGTTCCCTCCCAAATCTTAGGCGTGAAATGGATGAGCTTCGAGAAGTCATCGATCTCCCAATTGAAGCCGTCGAAGTCATTGCCGTCGATTCGGACATAGACGAGTCGCCCCGACCCGTCGGGATGGAATTCTAGTCGCTCCTCGGAAATACCTTCGTCATTTCGGGTTTCCCAATTCCCGACGATGTCATCTCTTAGCATCAGTTTTCTTGAGGCGAAAAGTGTTTATTCGTCCATTCGGATATCGCTTTTCACGCAAATAACGGAACGGAGTTCGAGCCTAGGATGATGCTGAGGCTCCCATCTGTCAATCCTTCCAAGCGATTGAGGGGGCGCGGGGGAATGCTTCTGTCTGACGAAAGATCAGGGGTTCTGTAGAACCCCGATATGCTCACTCTATAACAGCCTCTTTGGAAGCCTTGATGATTCAGGGGGACAAGGAAGGGATGCCGTGGAGCCGCCAAGCGCCAGTCGTCTCTGTGCCGTTTCGAGATCGCCAGTCCCATCAGCCGCTTCACCGGGGCCAGTCGTGACTTCTTCTTCGAGAGATTGGGCCGAGGCTGGCTGAGGATTTCGCGCTGGGAGCAGGCGCCAACGCCTTCACCTGATGAACTTTGTCTTGTCGGCCCGTAGCTGTTTCCCTCATTCTCCCACCATGAAATTCACGCTGCTGCTCGCCCTCGTCGTCGCCACCATCGCCAAGGCGGAAGACATCCGCCTTCAAGAACCGAAGGACCTGAACGGCTACTTCCCCTTCAATCCGCCGTCTTCCCTGAGCGAATGGGACGAGCGCCGGGAGCAGGTGCGCCGCCAGATCCTCGTCTCGCAGGGGTTGTGGCCGATGCCGACGAAGACGCCGCTGAATCCGGTGATCCACGGCAAGGTCGAGGGCGACGGCTTCACGGTGGAGCGCGTGTACTTTGAGAGCGCACCCGGATTCTACGTCACCGGCAGCCTGTGGAAGCCGAAGGAGATCAAGGGCAAGGTGCCGGGCATCATGTTCGCGCATGGCCACTGGCAGGACGCGCGATTGTCGCTGTCCACTCCGGAGAAGACCCGCGCGGAGATCGCCGCAGGTGGCGAGCGTTTTGAAAAGGGTGGGCAGAGCATCTTCCAGTCGCTCTGTGTGCAGCTTGCCCGCATGGGCTGCATCGTGTGGCAGTGGGACATGCTGAGCGATTCGGATTCCATCCAGCTTTCCCGCGAGGTGGTGCACAAATTCGCCAAGCAGCGCCCCGAGATGAACACGACGGAAAACTGGGGCCTCTACAGCCCGCAGGCGGAGTCGCATCTGCAGTCCATCATGGGCCTGCAGACGCTGAATGCCGTCCGCGGTCTCGACTTCATGCTCTCGCTGCCCGAGGTCGATCCGGAACGCACCGCCATCACCGGCGCGAGCGGCGGCGGCACGCAGACGATGCTGCTCGCGGCCATCGACGACCGCATCAAGCTCTCCTTTCCCTGCGTGATGGTCAGCACCGCGATGCAGGGCGGCTGCACCTGCGAAAACGCGAGCCTGCTGCGGATAAACACGGGCAATGTCGAGTTCGCCGGCCTCTTCGCTCCGAAGCCGCAGGGCATGAACACGGCGAACGACTGGACCAAGGAGATGGCGATGAAAGGCTTCCCCGATTTGCAGAAGCTCTACACGACCTACGGCAAGACGGACAACGTGCTGCTCGTGCGCGGTGAGCACTTCCCGCACAACTACAACGCCGTCACCCGCAGCGCCTTCTACACCTTCGTGAACAAGCACTTCAAGCTCGGCTTCCCATCACCCGTCATCGAGACCGATTACGAGCCGCTCAACAAGGAGCAGCTCACCGTGTGGGACGACAAGCATCCCGCACCGAAGGCGGGCGATCCCGAGTTCGAGCGCAGCCTGCTGAAGTGGCTCAAGGAGGATGCGGACAAACAACTGCGCGAAGCAGATCCAAAAGTGCTCCGCGAGGCCGTGGAAGTCGTCATCGGACGCACCTACGACAAGGCGGGCGAGGTCGAATGGACGCTCGGCGACAAGCAGGATCGCGGAGACCATCTCGAAATGACCGGCACGCTCACCAACAAGACCTACGGCGAAGAATTGAATGTCTCGTGGCTTTATCCGAAGCAGTGGAACGGTCGCGTGGTCATCTGGCTCGATGACGCGGGCAGGTCCGGTATTCAAAGCGACGAGGTGAAGAAACTCATCGCCAGTGGCGCAGCCGTGCTGGGCGTGGATCTGCTCTTCCAAGGCGATGAACCGGTGAAACAGACCCGCGTCGTGGCCAATCCGCGCGAATTCGCCGGTTACACCCATGGCTACAACCATGCGCTCTTCGCCCAGCGCACGCATGACGTGCTCACGCTCGTCAGCTTCCTGCGCAACACGAACGTCGGCACGCACCCGAGCCCGAAGACCGTCGGCATCGCTGCCTTCGGGCCGCAGACCGGCCCCACCGCCGTCGCCGCCCTGGCATTGGCCGGAGATCATGTGGACCGGGCCGCTCTGAACACCCACGGCTTCCGCTTCGGCAAAGTGCTCGACTATCGCGATCCGATGTTCCTTCCCGGCGGCTCGAAGTATCTCGACCTGCCCGGCATGCTCTCACTGTCAGACCGGCAGAAGCGCTGGGTCGCAGGCGAGAACGAGGAACGCAAAGGACAGGCCATTGACTGGCTGATGCAGTAGCTTCGATTGGTAATCGAAGTCCCTTTCCGCGATCCCTCGACCGCCGGTCGAATCCACCAACCACACCAGCACCGATGACCACCCGTTTCATTCTTCTCACCTGCCTGCTCGCAGTCTTCGCCGCCGCACAGGACGCCACACTTCCCTCTAAGGACAAGTTCCAGCTCTTCCTGCTCGTCGGCCAATCCAACATGGCCGGTCGCGGCGTGGTGGAGGAGCAGGACAAGACGCCGCACCCGCGTGTGCTCATGCTCAGCAAAGAAGGCCAGTGGGTGCTGGCGATGGATCCGCTGCACTTCGACAAAACCGCCGCCGGTGTCGGCCTTGGCAAGACTTTCGGCCAGATCGTCGCCGAAGCGACGCCCGGTGTGACCATCGGACTCATTCCCTGCGCCGTCGGCGGCTCGCCCATCGACTCCTGGCAGCCGGGCGTGTTCTATCCGCCAACCAAGAGCCATCCCTGGGACGACACGGTGAAGCGCGTCGGAATCGCGCTGAAAGCCGGCACTGTGAAGGGTATCCTCTGGCATCAGGGCGAGAGCGACAGCAGCGCCGCCCTGGCTCCCGCGTATGAAGCGAAGTTGCATGACCTCATCAAACGCCTACGCGAGCTCGTGAAGGCGCCCGATGCGCCCTTCATCGCCGGGCAGATGGGCAAGTTCGAAGGCGTGCCGTGGAATCCAGAGAAGGTGATCGTGGACAAGGCGCATCAGGACGTGGCCACCAAGGTCCCGCACGCCGCCTTCGTCAGCGCCGAAGGCTTGAATCACAAAGGCGACAAGGTACACTTTGACTCCGCGGCTTATCGCGAACTCGGCAAGCGTTATGCCGAGGCGTATTTGAAGATGATCAAGGAGTGACGCCGTTTTAGCCCTTGATCGGCATCACAGGGCTCCTGAACGGGCTAAAGCCCGAACTACGAACCCGTGCGACGCCTTCACGGGAAGAGCCTGCTTTCCAGTCGCGTATGGTTTCAGCCATGATCCGCCGACTTCTTCCCTTCGCCCTGCTGTTTGTCGTTCCCGCACTTCACGCCGAGTTCCAGGCTGGCGCGGCGGTGATCGACGTCAGCCCGCCCAAACTGCCCGTGCTGGTGAACGGCGGAATGATCAGCCGTTATGCGGAGGAAATCTTCACGCCAGTGCATGCGCGGGCGATTGTCGCGACGGATGGAAAGACGCAGATCGCCATCGTGGTGGTGGACAGTTGCATGATGGGTCGCGAGCTGCTCGATGAGGCCAAGAAGATGGCGGAGGCGAAGACCGGCATCCCGGCCGACCGCATGCTGATCTCCGCCACGCATGCGCACTCGGTACCGGCTTCGATGGGCTGCCTCGGAACCGACGCGGACCCGAACTATGTGCCGTTTTTGAAGGAGAAACTCGTTGAAGCCATCGCTGCGGCCAAAGCGGCGCTCAAACCGGCGCGCATCGGTTTTGCCAAGGCGGATGCCGCAGAATACACCGCGCTGCGCCGCTGGATCAAACGACCGGACCGCATCGGCGAAGATCCCTTCGGCAATCCCACGGTGCGCGCCACGATGCATGCGGGCCGCAACTGGGATGATGTGACTGGCGAATCCGGCCCGGAAGATCCCGATCTCTCGCTCATCTCGATTCAAACAAAGGACGGCCAGCCCATCGCGGTGCTGGGCAATTTCTCCATGCACTACTTCGGCGACAAGGCCATCGGCGCGGACTACTTCGGGTTGTTTTCGAACGGCTTGCGGGAGCGCATCGATCCCGAAGGGAAGATGGTCGGGATCATGTCCCATGGATGCAGCGGCGACATCTACCGCGTGGATTACAAGGTGCCGGACAAGGACCGTCCAAAGCCGGCGATCGACGAGTACACGAACGGGCTGCTCAACATCGCGATGAAGGCCTATGCCGACATCCAGTATCGCGACGACGTGGATGTGGCGATGGCGGAGAAGCGCATGACCTTGAAGTATCGCGTGCCTGACAAGCAGCGCCTCGAATGGGCGCAGCGCATGATGACCGAGCTGGGCGACCGCCCCATGAAGACGCAGCCTGAGGTCTATGCGCGGGAGCAGATCCTGCTGCATGAAAAGCAGCAGACGGAGATCGTCGTGCAGGCGCTGCGCATCGGCGATATCGGCATCGCCACCACACCGAACGAAACCTACGCGATCACCGGTCTGAAGATCAAAGCGGCCAGCCCCCTGCGCCACAATATCGTCATCGAACTCGCCAACGGCGGCGACGGCTACATCCCGCCGCCGGAGCAGCATCTCTTCGGTGGTTACAACACCTGGGCGGCACGTTCCGCAGGCCTGGAGGTGAACGCGGAACCGAAGATCACGCAGGCCGCGATTTCACTGCTCGAAACCGTCAGCAACAAGCCGCGCAAGCCGTGGAAGCTCAGTGACGGCCCTGCGGCGAAGGCCATCCTCGCGTTGAAGCCCTTCGCCTACTGGCGCTTGAACGAGTTCACCGGACCGCTGGCGGCGGACGAGACCGAGAACCGTCGCGATGCGAGCTATGAAGCCTGGGTGACCTACTACCTCGACGGCCCGCAGTCCGGGAAGTTCTGCGAGGACCAGGTCAATCGCGCACCTCATTTCGTCGGCGGTCGTCTATGTGCCGACGTGGCAGGACTCGGTGAGAACTACACGGTCTCCATGTGGATCTGGAACGGACTGCCCGAGGACGCGCGCGAGATGACCGGCTGGTTTTACTCCC
>CAMAZK010000208.1 GCA_945863205.1 Akkermansia muciniphila
TTTTCAACGGCATCCAGCCGGAGTTCGCAAAGGATGAAGTTGTCGAGGTAGTTCGCCGCCTCCTTCCAGTTCGTCAGCCGGATGAGCGGATGCGGATGCAGCGGCCAGGGGAGCCGACGCAGCACATAAACGCACAACGCCAGATAGAGTCCGGGCGCGCCGAACTGCCTGCACGATGCCAGCGCGGACTTCGGAAATGCGGTAACGATGTCGCGCCAGTAGGCCCGGCTCAAATAAATGTCGAAAAGCTGACTCATGGGTTCACGCGGCGGTCGATTTTTGGGGATCTGGAGAGGCGGCGGTCCTCAGTGATCCGTTCAGTGACAAGAATGCGGGCGGAGGCAGTCCGGGGAGAGTCGTCGAACAAAATGTGGTGTCCGTGCGCCTGCAGCAGTTCGATGCAGCGCTCGTGCAACTGCGGTGAATGCGTCTCCACGATGAAGGCCCTCACTTCCGAAAGGTAGCGGCCAAAACCCGTGAGGGCGGCCACCTCAGCTCCTTCGATGTCCATTTTGACCAGATCAGGCAACGGCACGGCCCCCTCTTCGATCAGGCGGTCCACCCGCCGCATGGTTACACGGATCTCATCCCAATCGCCGGCACCGCCTTCGCTCACGAGATGCTGCCCGCCCGTGCGGTCAGGATGCACGGCAAAGCTGACCGGGATGCCATCCTGATCGCCAATGGCACTGCGGTGACAAACGCACTCTTTCCAGTCGGCGTAGTTGGCAGAGAGGATGTCGAACTCGGACGGCGAGGGTTCGAAGCCTGTGATGCGGGCCTTCGGATAAAGTGACCTGAGGTAAAAACTGCCAAGCCCGATGTTGGCTCCGATGTCGAGGATGTTCGCGGGCTGAAACGACAACTGGTGAAGACAGCGGTACTCCTGGCCCACCAAGATCTCGGAAAACAGGATGGCGTCCGGCCCCGTGTGCCGGAGATGGAGACGTCCGGCATTCTCAACGGTCGTTTCAAACAGCAGCCGTCTGCCTGTAAACCGGCCGAGGCCTCCGTGGCACGCCAGAAACTGCATGAGTCCCATTTTGTCACTCAGCCGCCGCCCCAATTTCAGGGCGCAGGCGACCATTCCTATCTTTCGAGTCAATCCCACAATCGTTTCGTTTTTCGAATGAAGCCGCTTAACATCTCAGTTCGCAAATGCCCTCTCTGCGACATCGCAGAGAAGATGGCCGATGAGGAGATGGCACTCCTGCACAAGCGCGGTGATCGCAGGCCGGGCTTCGAAGCCCAGTGGGGCCTCAGCGGCGCAATCCGCGCCTTTTTCAACGGGGTGGCGCGGTCACGCTTGATCGCGGCGTGAAAGCAAAGGAGGACATTTTTGCAGAAGTCCGCGAGGAGACGCACGATCTGGCAACCGATCAGCCATCGAAAACTGCGAATGAATTTACCCGCCATGTCAGCGTGGATCGACTCGGTATCCGGATGCCGCCAACTCGGGCAGCGCGATTCGGTTCACAAAGACAGCATCTTCGTGATTATGCCGCGAGCGGCACAGGATTTTGCGCCGTTCATCGACATAAAGCGGTCCGTCGAACACGTTAGCGGGCAGGGTGGCCGCCATAACTTCGGGAGAAGCATTCATTTCGGCGAAGATGTAGCGAGTCCCCACCAGCATGTCGCCGAAACCCTGCAAAACACGGGTTTCGAAGCCTTCTGCGTCGATCTTGATGACGTCCGGCACAATGTGCTCACGCTCGCAAAGCGCCGCGCCAGTTTCGCAAGTCACACGGATCGCTCCGTCTTCTGCGACATGATTGACGGGGCTGCAGTCCCCGTCCGTGAAACGAAGCTCGCCGGGTGCATCCGAGAGTGCCAGCCGCCAGGCGTGAACGTTCTTCCTTCCATTCGCTTCGAGCATGCGCTGGAGAGTCGCGTATGTCTGCGGGTGCGGCTCAAAAGCGTGCACTGTGACGGATTCGTTCTCCGACATAAGCAGCGCGTAAACTCCGATGTTCGCACCGATATCCAAGCAGGTGGAAACATGTTCTTCCGCGAGCAGGCGGCGCAGGAAAGTCATGTTGTGGTAGTCGTAGAGTCGCTGGCTCCAGGCGAGGGCCACACAGCCGTTCATCTCCTCACGGCGCGAGATCGACAGCCGTGAGTGATCCGTGAGCGGAACGTCGAACGGAAGTGGTGCCCAGCGCCGAACACCATGCCAAGCCGCATGGCGAAGCAGTGCCGACACAGGCTGCACGCCTGGATTCTGCATGATCCCGCGACAGGTGCTGATGAACATTCCCAATCCCATGAAGGTAGGATTTATGCGTTTTAGACCGGGCTGAACCGCTCCGCGAAATCGCAGAGGAGATGGCCCATCAAGAGATGGCACTCCTGAATTCGGGCCGTGACCTTCGAGGGTGCGTGAAAGACGTATCGAGCAATTTCTGAGCACGGCGACACGGATTCGCCAGTAAAAGCGATGGTGACACAACCGCGCGCGTTCGCTGCCTGGAGACCGAGGAGGATGTTCTTACTCGTGCCGCTCGTGGAGATGCCAAGCACGACATCTCCAGGCTGAGCGAGAGCCTCGATCTGACGCGAGAAAACGGTGTCGTAGCCGAAGTCGTTGCTGTGCGCGGTGAGGATCGAGGTGTCGGTCGTCAATGCGAGACCAGCGAGAGCGGGGCGGTTGATGCGATAACGCACGACGAGTTCGGCGGCGAGGTGCTGGGCGTCGGCGGCGCTTCCGCCATTGCCAAAGAAGATGATCTTCTTGCCATCCTTCAGCGCTTTGAGCCATGCGTCGGCCAGCGGGGCGATTTGATCACTCATCGCGCTGAGTTTCGCGATGGCGTCCTGATGCTCGCCGAGATGCGTTTTGAAAAGGGAAGAAAAGTCGGTGCTCATGTCAGGTAAAGGCGGCCAGGAGTTCCTCGGGCGTCAGCGTGGCGGTGCCGAGCTTGCCAACGACGATGCCGCTGGCGTGGTTGGCGATGTCTGCTGCGTCTTGCAGGCTGAATCCGGCCGCCAGCGCAAGCGTGAGCAGTGCGATGGCCGTATCCCCTGCCCCGGAGACGTCAAAGACTTCACGCGCACGCGTCGGGATGTGGTGCGGTGGCTTGTCGCGTTCGAAAAGCATCATGCCGTGTTCGCCAAGCGTCACGAGCACGCTGGCGACGTCCCACTTGCCGAGGAGGACGCGGCCGACTTCGAGCACTTCCGGGTTTTCGAGCGGAGGGCCGGGCAGCAGGTGGTCTTCGAGCCCGGCGGCGGCGAAGGCTTCGAGCCGGTTTGGCTTCACCAGCGAGACACCGGCCCAGGGCAGCGGATTGCGCGGAGAGGGATCGACGGTGACGATGAGCTTGTGCTCGGCGGCGATCTTCGCGACCAACTGCATCAGCGGCGTGGTAACGAAGCCCTTGCCATAGTCTTCGAGAATGATCGCATCGAGATCCGGCGCGAGAAGGCGCAGACGCTTGTCGATCTCGGCGAGTTCGTCATCGGTCAGCGGCATCAGTTTTTCCCGGTCCACGCGGACGATCTGCTGCTGGCGGGCGGAAACGCGGGCCTTCGAGATGGTCGGCAGCGTTTCGTGAATGAGCAGCGGCGCCGGGTCCACATCGTCATCGGTCAGGAGCGCCCGCAGCTTGTCCGCCGCCATGTCCCTGCCGACACGGCCCATGAGATGCGTGTGCGGGGAGAAAGGCGAGATGTTGCGCGCCACGTTCGCCGCGCCGCCGGGATAAAATTCCTCCCGTGTGACCTCGACGATCGGCACCGGCGCCTCGGGCGAGATACGGCGGACGTGGCCCCAGATGAAGTGATCCAGCATCACGTCGCCGATGACAAGGATGCGGCACTTCGCGAGGTTACCGAGGCAGTTTCGGGTGAAGTTCATTTCTTGCGGCGTTCGCGCACGGCGGCGGCGAGTTCTTCGAGCATCGTCGCGGTGGTTTCCCACGAGACGCAGGCGTCGGTGATGCTCTGCCCATAAACCGGCGGCTGACCGGGTTTGGCGTCCTGGCGGCCCTCGACGAGATGGCTTTCGATCATCACGCCGGTGATCGCCCTGCTACCGCCGGCGATCTGCGCGGCCAGCGAGGCGGACGCGATCGGCTGCTTGCGGTAGTCCTTCAAGCTGTTGCCATGGCTGCAATCGACCATGACGCTGGCGGGCAGGCCGCGTGCGCTGAGCTGGTCGGCGACCATCTTGATCGCGTCGGCGTCAAAGTTCGGCCCGCCTTTGCCGCCGCGGAGGATGACGTGGCAGGCGTTGTTGCCCTTCGTGTTCACGATTGCGGCGACGCCGTCTTTGGTCACGGAAAGGAAGCAGTGCTGGCCCTTGGCCGCCTCGATGGCATCCAGCGCCACTTGGATGCCGCCATCCGTGCCGTTCTTGAAACCGACGGGCATGGACAAGCCGGAAGCGAGCTGGCGATGCACCTGGCTCTCCGTCGTGCGGGCGCCAATCGCGCCCCAGACGACGACATCGGCGATGTACTGCGGCGTGATGACATCGAGAAACTCCGTGCCCGCCGGGATGCCGCGCTTTGCCAGCTTGATGAGCAGGTCCCGCGCGCCGCGCAGACCGCTGTTGATGTCGAAAGTGCCATCGAGGTGCGGATCGTTGATGAAGCCCTTCCAGCCGACCGTCGTGCGCGGCTTTTCAAAATAAACACGCATCACGATCTCCAGGTCCGCGCCGTGCTTCTGCCGCGCTTCGGCGATGTGCCCGGCGTATTCGAGCGCGGAATTCGTGTCGTGAATCGAGCACGGCCCGACGACAACGAGCAAGCGGTCATTTTTCAGCGTCAGGATGGCCTCCGCATCTTTCCGCGAATCCTCGATGAAGGCCGATTCGCTCTCCCCGAGGCGAAACTCATGCATGAGCAAGGCGGGCTGGATCAAGGGCAGGATTTCGGCGACGCGGAGGTCGTCAGTGGGATGCGAAAGACTCACAGGGAAATGGGGGCGAAAAATGGGGCGGAAGAATGGAGGATTCTCGCCGGGAGGAAACCGAAAAGTGCATTGCCCGCCCCGAAGACCTGCATCCGGCACGCTGCCGCCCCTGGTGCCCGAAACCTCAGGCACCACCGCGAGACGATGGAAATCGGGTGCGCACGAGACGCGGACAAAGAAGGCCAAGCGAGCAGACGCCACGCATGGCAAATATGCCAATTACGGAAATTTGGCACAATTTGGATATTTTGGCAAAGCTAAATATTAAGTTAACCCATCACGACCAGCCTCAGATGGCAGCCATCCTCGATCTCCACGCCAAAATCCCGCACAGGCCGAACCCAAACGCATTCAGCGTCCCGTGAATCATCCACATCTGCGGCATGGTCAGTGCCAAATTAGGTACCACATGCCTCAAGCCGAATCCCATCGCCAAAACCATCGCAGAGAGCAGCGAAATGCCTGAAACGACAAAACCTGCCCTCTCCAGCCAACCGCCCTGTTTCGACATCCCCCTCCGAATCTGTGAAACCGCCACGCCAAGCGCCCCCAGCACCAAAACCGTGACGCCAAACGGCTCCAAAAACCGCAGCACCCCAAAGTGTGTGCAAGTGATCCCAGCCGCCACGAGCGGCACACCGGCCAAAATCGCCACGCACGAAAACCGCGTCCAGCAACCCGGCGATGCCTTTGCATTCAGCCCCGCCATCAGCGGCAGCGTGAACCCGGCATGATGAAAGTGTGCTGCGGTGAGCAGCACGATCAGCGGATCGAAGCCCCACGGCGTCCAGCCTGATCGGTTCGCCACCAGCCAGGCCGCGCCGATGGCCGGGAAGATGCGAGCACTCTGCATGCACAGACCTGCATGACCCGGCACGCCACCACGAATCCACCCAACCAAAACGGCGACGGCGTCTCGCCCTCGAACCAGCAGCCACGGCATGGAACAAAGAAAACCCAGCGGCACGATCCTTCGCAATTCGGGTTCGGTTGCCATCATCACGCGAGGATCAACAGGTCTCACCAACAGGGACAAGCCTAACAAGCTAGCAGCTACGATCTCGATCCAAGGCACCTGATGCGCGGAAGAATCTTCACATAATCCAAGGCCCAACGGCATCAATACAAGTGGAGAAAATAATAGCAGCGCGTGGAGATGGATGTCCGACTTGGCGACATAAACCAGCCAGATCGGTCCGCCTGGATCAACTGCTCTCATCAAGCAATCCCAATCTGGCTCGATAAGGGATGTCGTAATGTGCAACACTATGAGCACCAACCACAAAGCGGCAGAAACCCAATTCCTCATAGGTGTGCCTCCTTCATCCTTTGCTGCGAATCCCGCACAAACCGACACTGCCACCAGCGCGCCAGCGGAAAGGCCAGCCATGCCATCCAGTGACGTGGATGTGAAAACGCTCGGATGACATAACACACGCTGCCGTCCGCCCGCTTCTCGATGACAAACTGCTCCTCGCCGCACTCCGCATGCTCCGGCAGCGTGCCATAGACGAAGCCGTGCGTGTGCTCCGAATCGCAGCGCCGCAGGATGCGGCAGGGATTCACCCACCACAGCCCGCAGATGCGCACCACCATCGCCACGATTTGGCCGTTCTCTTGACCTTGGGGCTCTTGACGAGCCACCTCCGCCCACGCCGGAAACATCCCCCACGCATCCAGCGCTTCACAAGCAGCCTGATAAGCCTCCTCCCCTCTTCCCAGCCGCACCGCATGCTCGTCGGCAATGAATCCATCGCTGAGCGGCGGCGTGTAGCTCAGCGGTTCATCATGCCACGAAACGAGCAGCGCCTGCAGGCGGTCGGGAAGTGGTTTTCGCAGGCGGGTCATTCGCCACTATGGAGCGCCAACGATTCGTCGGCAAAAAAAGATGTTGGCTGGCCGACGAATCGTCGGCACTCCATATCCATGCCCAACACCCTCCGCGCCGTGATCTTCGACTTCGACGGCCTCATCGTTGACACTGAAAGCACCGGTTACCACACCTGGAGGGAGATCTTTGCCGAGCACGGACACGAACTGCCGGTGGAGCGCTACGCGCAGGTCGTGGGCACCGATTTCAACACCAGCTACGATCCGCGGCGCGATCTCGAAGAGCGCACCGGGCGGCCCTTTGACTGGGACGCCATCGAGGTCGCCCGCAAGAAGCACGAGGACGAATTGCGCAAGCACCTGCAGCTCCTCCCCGGCGTCGCCAGCCTGCTGCAGGAGGCTGACGCACTCGGCCTGCGCATCGCCATCGCCTCCAGCAGCCCGCGCACGTGGATCGACTCCTGGATGGACCAGCTCGGCCTGCACGACCATTTTCATCACATCTCCACCGTCGATGATACGGGCAAGGTGAAGCCTGATCCTTCGCTCTTTCTCCATGCCGCCGAAAAACTCGGCGTCGAACCGGAGGAAGCCGTCATCTTTGAAGACTCGCTCAACGGCCTACGCGCCGCGATCTCCGCGGGCATCCGCTGCGTCGTCGCGCCCGGGCCGATGACGCGGCACCTCGACTTCACCGGCGCATGGAAACGTGTGAATTCACTGGCGGAAGTGTCTCTGGCGGATTTGATCGGAACTCCCTTGCCATGACTCACCTCCCACTCGCCGACCGCTACGCACGTTTTCGAGATGCGGTGTTCAGCGGCATCGAGGAGACGCGTCTTCCGGGCTTTGAGGTGCCTCTGACCGAGCTTGATCTGCAAAGCCTGTGGTTCGCCGGAGCCTTCGGCAGTGGGTTTACCAGCGTGGATGGCAAAGCGGTGCGCATCACCGACTTCGGCACCTGGAACTCCGGCCCCGGCCCGGATTTCACCGGCTGCGCGATCACAATTGATGATCAAACCCATCACGGAGACATCGAACTCGATCCCGATGCGCGTGACTGGGAGCGCCATCAGCACGGCGCGAACGCCGATTACGACCGCGTGGTGCTGCATCTCTTCTTCGACGCGCCGCAGGAGCGTTTTTACACGCGCACGAGCCAGCATCGCGAGATCACTCAGGTTGTGTTGAACCCGGCGATGCTCGCCAACGATGCCAGGCCGAATCGCAGCCTCGCCGCCGCACGCCTGGGCCGCTGCGCCACGCCATTGCATGAGATGGATGCCGCGCGGGTGCAGTCCATCATCGAATCCGCCGCCCAATACCGGCTGGAGCTGAAATCTAAGCGCTTGCACCGCTGCGTGGCCGCGCAGGGCCGTGAGGAGGCCGTTTATCAGGCGTTGGCACGCGCCCTGGGCTACAGCAGCAACCAGCAGCCCTTCGTCCTGCTCAGTCAGCGCCTGCCCTTGAAGCGTCTGCTTAAAACCGAGGCAACGGCTCGTGAAGCGCTGCTCTTTGGCGTCTCTGGCTTCCTCGAAGTCATGCGCGCGGATGACACGGAGCCGGAAACACGCGCCTACTTGCGTCAGCTCTGGTCGCAGTGGTGGAAAGTCCGCAACGACTGCCTGCGCTGGCTGGAGGACCGCCAGCTTCCACGCTGGAAGCTCAAAACCATCCGTCCCGGCAATCATCCGCAGCGTCGCCTCGGAGCGCTGGGCGCACTGCTTCATGCTTGGCCGCAAGTCGTCGCCCCGCTGGCTGATGCCACGCGCTGGAGCCAGGCTGCGTGGCGCGAGACGCTGCTGGCACTCACGCATGACTTCTGGAGTACGCATTACACCCTGCTGGCAGATCCTGCCGCCAAACCGATCTCCCTCATCGGCGAAACACGCGTGCAGGAGATGCTGGCGAACGTCGCCTACCCGCTGCTCGTGCCCGAGCGCACGCGCCTGTGGGCCGAGTACCTCGAACTCCCCGCCCTGCTCGACAATCAAAAAGTCCGCCGCGCCGTGCAGCGTCTGTTTG
>CAMAZK010000209.1 GCA_945863205.1 Akkermansia muciniphila
GGTTCGCGAGGTTCAGCAACGCGGCATTCGCATACATCGACACCGGCCACTCGCCCTTCTCGGCGATCTGCTCGACGAGCTGATGGTGATTTTCGAGCTTCGGCGCGTTCAAGAAGGCGGCCAAGGCGGCATCGTAGTCTTTCCAGGAGTCCGGGAGCTTCTTGAGAGGCTCCAGGGCGGCCAGGGTGGCGGAGACGCCGTCGGCGCTGTCGGTTTTCGACAAAGCGATGATGGCTTGAGAGAGTAGCATAGCCTTTCTAGGCTGTGCTTCAGCATCCGCCGCCGTGGAGCCGTTCGGCACAGGCTGAAAGCCTATGCTACTACGCAGAGCGCCCACCAGTAGCGGCACCGCCTCCGCCGGAATCTCCTCCGCGCCAGCAAGCTGCGCCGCCAGTTCCGGCAGCACCTTCGGGTCCTTTTTTGCGAGTTCGAGGATGCGCTGCTGCGCCTCGTTGAACTGGATGCGGTTGCGGTTCAGTTCCTTCACCAAAAAGGCCGCTTCCTCCGGCGAGGCCTTCGCCAACGCATCCTTCAGCGCCACGGCGATCTTCGGCGTCTCGCTCCAGGCCTCCGGCTGGTAATACGGCCCCCGCGTGTCCGGCCGCGTGCCCCACGAATCGCCCTTCCACTCACCTTCCTTGAAATGAAGACGGCTGAGGGCTCCGAGGATGCCCTGGCGCAAGGCTGGATCAGTGGCCTTGCCGAGGCGCTCAATGAGGCCGGTGACGACTTCGGGCTGGTGCATCATGGCGAGGGCACGGAGAATACCTTCACGATACCTTGCATGACCTATTGGATTGGCTTTGTCAGAATGAGATTCGCCAAAATCCAGAAGGACGAAGCAACTCTTCTCATCGCCCAGAGTGGCAAGATGACGAATTGCGACGAGTCTAAGCACATCATCGGGAGCGACTACTGCTCTACCAGTATCCAAGGCCAAGAACTCTAAATCGTGTCGTGCAGTCGCACGCAAAATTTGAAGGGCGATTCGATCGTCTCCACCACCACTCCCAAGAGCCATCTTGAGTCCCGAAACGCGCGGAACTTTTCCCTTCACACCATCTGACAAAGCGCGAATCCTGGCGGCAATAGTCAATGGTTCAAGCTCACGCTTGAGCTGAACAGAATCCATGTCCAAAAGGTTAAAAGCAGCTTCGGGAGTTGCCCCCAAAGCAATGGCATTGAGAGACGCTGTCTTCGCTTCAGGACTGATCGTTTTGCCTTCGACAAGATCTTTGAGGCCACTCAAGAGATCGGATTTAACACCTCGCCTCACCAACTCCCTCTGCGCCTCCATCCTCCGGCGGTTACTTGCGGACTCCAGTGCCTTCACCAACTCCTCATCCTTCGCCTTCGCGAAATCCGGCAGTGGCTCCGCTTTGAAGCCCTTCGGCTTCACTTGCACGATGTAACCGACATCCGGTCCGGCCCAGCCGAAGGTGGCGCCTTTCCAACTGGCGCAATAAACGCGGCTCATGCCATCGACATCGGCGTCGGTGGGGCGGGTCATTTTGATGAAGGGCTCGGGCTTGCGGGTTTCTTCGAAGGTGGCGCCTTTGGGCTTCACTTGATGATGCCAAAGGGCACCAGTGCCCCAGTCGCAGGTGAAGGGGGCGTTGTTCCAAGCGCCGAAGCCGGGCTCGTCGATGTAAACCGCGCCGGTGCCGCTGCCGCCGCCGTAGTCGGCGAGGGGCTGGATGGCCTCGTCATTAAAATTTTTGTAGAGACGCGGGTAGCCGTGGTCGTCGAGGCCGGTGAAGTGGTGGAAGCGCACGTTCCAGCCGCCGCCGTCGTTCGTGTTGTCGCGGGCGAACATGTCCATCAGCGGGCTGATGGCGACCTCCAGGATGTTGCGCGTGCCTGTGGAGTAAATTTCGAGGCCGGTGCCGTCGGGACGCACGCGGATGACGCCGCCGCCGCGATGCTGGAGCGTTTTGCCATCGGTGCCGGTGGCCTTCAGGAAGCCGAAATCGCCACCCGCGATGTAAAGCCAGCCGTCGATGCCGAGGCTGAGGCCGTTCGTGGTGTGATCGGCCGGGCGATCTTTGAATCCGAAGGCGATGCCATTGACGAGGATGTTTTGTTTTTCGGCGACGCCGTCGTGATCGGCATCGATGAACTCGCTGAGGTGCGGCGGATGCACGAGGTAGAGCCGGTCGTGGTCCCACACGAGGCCGCGCGGGCTATCCACCTCGCAAAAGACCTTCGTTTCATCGGCGCGGCCATCGCCGTCGAGATCGCGCAGGCGGATGATGCGGCCGCGGTTGGGTTTGCGCTCCACGGAGCCGTTTCCGTCGGAGGAAACGTAAAGCGTGCCATCTGGCTCGGCGGCGAGGAAGACGGGGTAGTTCGCCGCCGCGCTGTTGGCGAAAAGCGTGACGTCGAAGCCCTCGGCGACCTTCACGTCCTTCAAAATGGCCGCTTCTTCCTCTTGCGTGAGTTTGACGATCTTCGGCACGACGTTGCCGCCGTCTTTGCGGGGGTCCGTGGCCTGGTTGTATTCTTTCTTCTGCTCGTCGTTGAGCTTCGGTGTGATGGCTTTGATGCCCGGTCCTTTGAGCCGCACCTCGCGGATGCTGGCCCAGCCGCCACTCTTTTTGCTAAGCGCATGCACCTTCACAAAACGGATGCCGTCGGCCTTGGCGAAGTCATTCGAGTAAGGCGCGGTCTTCTCGTTCGCGCTGCCATCGACGAGCGTGGTCCACGTCTTGCCATCGGCGCTGCCTTCGACTTTGAAGTGATACACGCCGTTGTTTTCCCATGACGTCTCGATGCCGGTGAGCGTCTGCGGCTTCTCCAACTCCAGCTGCAGCCACTGCGGATAATCCGGCCCGCTGGCGCACCAGCGCGTGTTTTCGTCATTGTCCACCGCCCGCCAGGCGAAGTTGTTCTTGCCCGTCTCCTCGCTGCTCGCGGTCGCTTTGATGCCCGTGGCGTCTTTCGGCGTGGGAGGCGGCGTCGGAGCCTCGACGGGCTTTGCAGCGACAAAGGTCACTTTGTTCTGCCCCGTGAACGGCGTCAGGTAGTCCGGCGTGAGCTTGTCACAGGCCCAAAGCAGGCCGCGCGTGATGAGATCGAGGTAACGCGCATCGGCGACGGTTTCGGTGTTGTGGCCGATGGTCGTGCTGAAGCTGCGGGCACCGGCTTTTTCGTTCGTCCAGGCCACGATGTATTCCACGTCCTTCGTTGTGCCGTCCTTGTTTTTGACGGTCTGCTTGCCCATGGCGAGCGGATGCGCGTCGAAGAGGTTCACGTTGTTATACAGCTCCTCTTTGATCGTGGTCCAATCCGCGAGCGTCTTGGTGATCGGGTGTTCTTTATCGACAAAGGTGATCGCGATGGGCTCCTGCGGACCGTGCGAGTTCGATTGCAGGCCGAGACGCTTGAACCAGCGATCCTCGCCCGTGCGGAAGCTGTGCATCGCGCAGTGGAGCTGGATGCTCGGGATGGTTTGGTGAGCGTCGAGGATACGCGTGAGCGTCTCCTTGTTGTTCATGCTCGCCGCGCACTCGTCGTGGATGATGATGTCGTAGCCCTTGGCCCAGTCCACCTTGTCATAGACTGGCAGCGGCGGGTTCGTGGACTTGTCGTCGGTCCAAATGACATCCACCTGCACATTCGCGCGGCTTTGGATGCCTTTGGCGATGACCTCATGCTGCTTCGCGTAGTCATGGCAGCAGCCGCCGGTGATGAGGAGGGCTTTGAGGGGCTTGGCGGCTGTCAGCGGAGAGCTGAGGGCGGAGAGGAAGACGAGAGCGAGAGCTTTTTTCATGAATGGAATGGAGAAGACAGAGACGCGAAAAGGAGACTTTTGCTTGCGGCGCTTATCACCGGCCAAACCGCGCCCTGATCAGGTGGCTGCCAAGAATCCACAGCTTGTGCAACTTTCCGAGGCGGCAGCGCTTGGTGAAGACCGGATAGCGCTCCTTTTTCAGCTTTTCCAGAATGCGCGAGTAGATGGCGGCCATGATCTCGGAGGCGACCATGTTTTTGCGATCCTCGGGCGGCAGGGCCTTCTGCGCGGCGTCGTAATAATCGCGGGCGCGTTGATACTGGAAGTCCATCATTTTGACGAAGCGCGGGCTGGGCCGCCCCTCCAGGATCTCACTCTCCATCACGCCGAATTTCTTGAGTTCGCGCTGCGGCAGGTAAATGCGGCCCGTCTCCCTGGCATCCTGCCCGACATCGCGGATGATGTTCGTGAACTGCAGCGCGTAGCCGAGGTTGATCGCGTACTCCTTCGTGGCGGGATTCGTGTGGCCGAAAATCTCGATGCTCACGAGCCCGACGACGCTGGCGACCTTGTAGCAGTAGCCGAGGAGTTCCTCGAAGGTCTCGTAGCGGGTCTTCGTGATGTCGCTGGCCACACCGTCGATGATCTCGCCCAGCCAGGCCCGGGGGAAACCGTAACGCTGCGGCAGCGTGACCGCTTCATCGAGCACGGGGTGCCCCGGGGGCTTGCCCTCCTCCACGCAGCGCCGCCAGTGGTTCAGTTCCGCTTCTTTTTCCTCAGGACTGCTGTCCGTGGCGTCCGCGATGTCATCCACGACCCGGCAGAAGGCGTAAAAGGCGATCATGTCCCGCCGCCTCTCCTTGGGCAGACAGGCGAGCGCGAAGGCCAGGTTTGACTTTGCCCGCCGTGTGATCTGTTCGGGAGAAAGCGAGCCGCTGGTCATGCGGTGGGGGAACGTGGAAAGCCGTGGCGCAGCATTATGAGAAGAGCGGCTAGCAATAGCCAGCAATCGAGCATGGCAAGCACCAAAGCGTCCAGCGGCAGCACCACGGCACGGCCAAACGATGAATCAGCGGCCAGGGCATGCGCCATCGCTGAAGCGTAGCGCACGAGCAGAATGATCGTGAACGCGGTGAAAACGATGCCCAGCAGCGGCAGCAGCGAACGCAGCAGGATCTTCAAAGCCACGGCCCCCTGCTGCCAGAACGGACCGGATGCAGACGCAACCGCCAGCGGCAGCGCAGCGAAGAGCAGCAGATACTCGATCCACAACCATGCTACGAAGCCATCCGTGACATCCGGTTGCCACAGTCCCCAGAGCATCCAGCTCAGGTTAAAGACGGACAGCAGGAAAACGCCCTGCCAGCGTGCGAAAGTGTGCTCCAGCGCCGCCAGCGCATCGCGGTCCGCCTCCTTGCCTCGCGGATTCTCCCAGGCGATCACCAGCCGCGCCAGCCATACCTGCAGGCCGGCTGCGGCTATTGCGGCAAAAATGTAACGCAGTGCGAGTTTCACGATCCCCATGGCTTCGGTGAGCACTCCCCGCAGGCTGGACACCTCCAGAGCCAGCCAGCCACCGCCCGCCAGCGTCACCACGATGAGCGCGACCTTTTGCATCATGCCCGGGCGGCGCTCGCCATAGCGGCTGGGCCAGCGCCAGACGCGAATGGTCAAAATGGCGAGCGCTAGAGGCGTCAGCACCGCCAGCGGCCAGGGTGCGATCAGCCCATGCGGAAGCTGCGCCAGCCGCCCTGCCGACTCATGGGCCAGAGGCAGGATCAGCTCACGCCAGCCGCTGAGCTGCGCCAGGGTGCGGGGTGCCACCGGAGTGGCGTCGAGGACGGAGGCCAGCAGCGACGCGGCAGCGCACGCAACCACCAGAAACGGCCTCAAGCGCACGAAATCCCAGGCGTCCGACAGATGCCGACGCAGCGGATGCCAGCGCAAATGCAACGCCATCCCAGCGATGAAGCCGAGCAGCGCGAGCGAGGTGGATTGCCAGTGAGTGAGGTTCAAGGTTCCCGATCAATTCATGAAAACATCTCGACATGCCAGCACGTATTCGCTTCTCTCACTGCGCCATGAAATTACCCGTCGCCCTCCTGCTCGTCTCACTGTCGATTCAATCCACCGCCCTCGCCGAAAACTGGCCAAACTGGCGCGGCCCGAATCAGGACGGTTCCAGCAGCGAAACCGGCCTGCCGGTCAAGTTCAGCACGACGGAAGGCGTGAAGTGGTCCGCCGCCGTTCCTGGCATTTCCGCCTCCGTTCCGGTCATCTGGGGGGACAGCGTGTTCATCACGGCGCCGATCGAGGACGAAAAGAAGCTCGTCGGCCTCTGCTATGACAAGCAGACCGGAAAAGAGAAGTGGCGGACGACGATTTCCGAAGGCAGCGAGATCCAGTGGGACGACAAAAGCAACCTCGCCAGCCCGTCCGCCGCCACCGATGGCGACCGCGTCTATTTCCTCTTCGCCAACGCCGTGGCCGCAGCTTGTGACTTTGACGGGAAAATCGTTTGGAAGCGCGACTTCAAGGAAACCCACGGCGCCTTCGGCACCCAGTGGACCTACGGCTCCAGTCCGACGATCGACAGCGGCAAGCTCTACATCCAGGTCCTGCAGCGTGACGAACCCTTCGAATTTCACGGTTTCAGCAAAGGCACGCCGGGCAAGGACATGAGCAGCTACGTGCTCGCAATCGACCCGGCCAACGGCAAGGACCTCTGGAAGGTCATCCGCCCCAGCACGGCGAAGATCGAGTCTCTCGAAGCCTTCAGCAGTCCGGTTTTCACCACCTACAAGGACCAGCGCCTCATGCTCATCTCCGGCGGTGACACGCTCACCCTTCACGATGCCGCCACCGGCAAGGAATTCTCCCGCATGGCCACCTGGAACCCGCCCGGCGACGGCTACAACAGCTTCTTCCGTCTCGTCCCGTCCCCCGTGGTCGGCGACGGCATGGTGCTCGCTTGCGCACCCAAGAATTCGCCCGTTTTTGCCATGCCGCTTGATTCGAAGGGCGAAACGCAGCCCGTTTGGCAAACCGAGCCCAAGGGTGTGACCAGCGACGTGCCGACACCCGCGTTCTACAAAGGACACTTCTACGTCCTCGACGGCGGCAAGAAGATCCTGAGCTGCCTGGAGCCGAAAACCGGCAAGGTCATCTGGTCCGGCGAACTCGGCGGCAAGACCAAGTTCGAGAGCAGCCCCACGGTGGTGGATGACAAGGTCTATTGCATCAACTTCTGGGGCGAGGTCTATGTCGCCAAGGCGAACACGGACAAATTTGAGCTTCTCGGCATGAACGAGATGGGCAACGGCACCAAGCCCAACGGCAACGCCGCCAGCGTCCGCGCCAGCGTGGCCGTGTCAGGCGGGAATCTCTTCATCCGCACGCAGGAAAAGCTCTTCTGCATCGGACAGTGAGCCGGTGCGTCGGTGGGGCGGTTGGTCAGTCGATCAGTAGTTCCCCGGGCGCAGTCACTGACCCACAGAACGACTGATCCACTTACCAGCATGATCACCCGCGCCCTCTCGCTCCTCGTCGCTGTCTCGACACTCGCGCACGCAGCTCCTGCAGAACACGTCATCCTCGTCAGCATCGACGGCTGGGCGCATCATTACTTCGAAGATCCCAAGTGCCACATGCCGACGGTGAAGGCACTGGCGGCCAACGGCGTGCGAGCGAAGCGCATGGAGTGTTCGTTCCCGACGGTGACGTGGACGAACCACACCACGCTCGTCACCGGGGTGCATCCGGGCAGGCACGGGGTGCTGGCGAACGCATACTTTGACCGCGAGCAGCGAAAGAAAATCCCGCTCATCCCTGATCCGATCTTCAACAAGGACGAGATCGTCAAGACGCCGACGATCTACGACGCGGCCAAAGCCTCCGGCTTGAAGACGGCCGCAGTGATCTGGCCCGCGTCACGCGGAGCCAAGACGCTCGACTGGACCGTGCCGGATGTCTTCGAGCAGGAGCTGTTCGAGAAATACAGCACGCCATCCCTGCTTGAAGAGGCGCGGGCGGCGGGCATCCCCTTCGAAAAACAGATGGAGTGGTGCAAGCTGGGCAACGCCGGCAAGGCTCAGCGCGACTACATGTACACGCTGCTCGCCACGCACATCATCAAGAAGCACAAGCCGAACTTCCTGGCGATCCACCTCGTCAGCCTCGACTCTTTTGAACACGCGCACGGTCGCCAGGCGCCGGAGGCCTACTGGGCGGCCAATGATTCCGACAACCGCGTCGCCGACCTCATCCGCGCCACGGAAGAAGCGGGCATCCGCGACAAGACGACCTTCGTCATCACCACCGACCACGGCTTCGTCACCTACACCAAGTCGATCAACGCCAACGCGGCGCTGCGGCAGGACGGCTTCGTCAAATCGGTCCTCGGAAAAAGCCTCGCGCCCGATTCGCAGGTCTTCGCCATGGCTGAAGGCGGCTCTTGCTTCGTCTATGTGCTCGATGAGGCGAATCGCGACGGCATTCTGGCGCAGATCACACCCAAGCTCGCGAAACTGGAAGGCGTCGCCGGCGTGGTCGAAGCCAAGGATTTCGACAGCAAGCTGCATCACCTCACTGCCGCCCAGGATGGCCGCGAGCCCGACCTCGTGCTGCTCGCCGCCGACGGCTACACCTTCACCGACTCGCTGGCGGACAACGCTGTCATCGTCCCCAATGACCCGCCGAAGGGAGCACACGGTCACTTCCAGCTCGACCCGAACCTCTACGGCGCCTGCGTCATCAGCGGTGCCGGGGTGAAGCAGGGCCTCGTGCTCGACGAGATCAAGAACATCGACATCACTCCCACGACCGCAAAGTTGCTCGACATCCCCTTCCCCGACGCCGATGGCCGGGTGCTGGACGAGGCGCTGAAATAGTCCGCCTCCAGCCTACAGCATGCCCGGCGCATAGCGCGGGCGGGAGTCGGCTCCTGTTCCCAGGCGTTGCCTCATCGCGGGATCGTCCATGGCGCGATCCACGGCGTCCTGGAGAGCTCTGG
>CAMAZK010000210.1 GCA_945863205.1 Akkermansia muciniphila
CAAGCTGTTGGATGCCATCGAGACGAAGAAAATCACTCCCGCGCAGCTCAGCGTCGCCGCGAAGGCGACTCTTGGACGGCAGAAAACACCCGCGCTGGCCGAGCGCATCTCTAAACTCATCGGCGACGGCTCGTCGTCGAATCGCAAGGAGGTCATCACCAAATACGCTTCGGTCATGTCGATGACTGGTGACGCCGCACGCGGCTCCAAAGTCTATGAAACCGCCTGCATGGTCTGCCACAAATTCGCGGACAAGGGCAACGACGTCGGTCCGCATCTCGGCACGATCAAGGCGTGGGCGGCGGAGCAGCTCGTGACGAACATCCTCGACCCGAATCGCGAGGTTTCACCGAACTTCGCGCTCTACATCGTCGAGACGAATGACGGTCGGACGCTCACCGGCCTCATCGCGAGTGAAACGGCGGGCAACCTGACGCTGAAACGTGCGGATGGCGGCACCGACACCGTTCTGCGCAGCGAGATCAAATCCCTCACCAGCCCCGGCATCTCCCTGATGCCCGAAGGGCTCGAAGCCGCCATCACGTCGCAGCAGATGGCGGACCTCATCGCGTATTTAAAGCAGTAGGTCGGAACAAAGCATTGCCGGAACTGGCCCCAGGAGGTATTCTTGTCCCATGGACGCAGCACTCAAAGCCAAGTATGCGAATCATCCGCTGGCGCAGGCCATCTTGCAGGATGCACTGGCGATTCAGGATCGTTTCGCCGCCGAGCCAGTCTATTCAAAGACGGGCAAGGGTTTCTTGAAGAGTGCGGGGGTGGAGGAGATCAAAAAAGCCAAGGCGGCAGTGGAGAAATCAAAATCCTGATCACCATGAGCTAGGTGAAAGCATGGCTGGCCGAGGTGCCGTGGGATTTGGTGATTTTTCAGAATGCTTCGCTGTGCGAGCAGAAGAACGCGCTGCACAAACCCACCTCGGATGGCTACGAGGCCACCAAGACGCTCTGGGAGGCGTCTCATCAACAGCCGATGACGCTGGTGGGAGTGGTGGATCTCTGCCGCCGCTGCCATCGCATGGCACCGTTCTGCTTCTACAACGGCAACACCTTCGCGGCGATTGCCCGCTCGATGGTGGAGCAACTTGAGCTTTCAGGATCGGAAGCGGCGGCTCTACGAAGCCTCGCGGGTCATATCGTGGCCGGAGTGGCGACGCCGGAGCAGCAGGAGGCGTTTCGGAAGTTCTGTGAGAAAAACTGATCAAGCCACGATCGGACGGATCACCTCGCCATACACATCCGTGAGCCGGAAATCGCGACCGGCGTAGCGATACGTTAGCTCCTCGTGGTTGAGGCCCATGAGGTGCAGGATTGTGGCGTGCAGGTCATGCACGCTGGTGGGATTGTCCTGCGCGGCGAAGCCGAATTCGTCCGTGCTGCCATGCACGGTGCCGCCTTTGATGCCGCCGCCGGCCATCCACACGCTGAAGCCGTAGTGATTGTGATCGCGACCGAGCTTCGATTTGCCTCCGGCGAGCTCCACGGTCGGTGTGCGGCCGAATTCGCCGCCCCAGATGACCAGTGTGTCCTCCAGCATGCCGCGCTGCTTCAAATCATGCAGCAGCGCGGCGATGGGCTGGTCGATCTGCGCGGCGAGCTTGCGGTGGTTAGTCTCGATGTTGTCGTGATTGTCCCACGGTTGTCCCGCGCCATGCCAGAGCTGCACCATGCGCACGCCGCGCTCCAGCAGCCGACGCGCGATGAGCGTCTGCCGCGCATGCACGCCCTCGCCATACAGTTCGCGGATGTGTTGCGGCTCTTTGCTCACATCAAAAGCGTCCGCCGCCTCGATCTGCATGCGGAAGGCCAGCTCGAAGCTCTGAATGCGCGCCTCCAGCCGCGGATCGCTGCGTTCGGCGCGATGCGCGGCATTGATGCGGCGCAGCAGGTCAAGCTGGCGGAGCTGCACGCTCGTGTCCGCATGCGGGCTGCGGATGTTTTCGATTAAACGATCCACCGCCTCGTGCTTCGAATCGACATACGTCCCCTGAAACGCGCCCGGCAGAAACGCCGACTGCCAGTTCTCCGCGCTCTTGATCGGCATGCCGCCCGGACACATCGCGATGAAGCCCGGCAGGTTCTCATTGGCGCTGCCGAGTCCATAGGTGAGCCAAGCGCCCATGCTGGGACGTGCCTGGATCGAATCCCCGCAGTTCATGAGCATCAGCGAGGGCTCATGGTTCGGCACCTGCGCCTGCATGGAGCGGATCACGGCGATATCGTCGATATGCGCCGCTGTTTTCTCAAACAGCTCGCTCACCTCGATCCCGCTCTGCCCGTAGCGCTGAAACTTAAAGGGCGAGGGAAACGCCGCGCCCGTCTTCCGCTCCGTGATGCGATGACTCGGCACCGGTTTGCCAGCGTAGCGTGCCAGTGCCGGTTTCGGATCAAACGTATCGACATGCGACGGACCGCCGTTGAGAAAGAAGTGAATCACCCGCTTCGCCTTTGGCGCAAAGTGCGGTTTCGCCGCCTGCAAATCCGCCAGCCCAAGCGTCGCCATGCCCATGCCGGAGCGGCGGAAGAAATCACGGCGTGTGAGCGGGAGTGGCATGATGGGTTTACGAACGATCCCGATGCATGCTTGCTGCGCGTGTGCGTCGCCGGAATCATGTTGCTCTCCAAGCCGAAACCGTCCTGAAGAACCCCGATGCTTCTTTTCGCGGCAGCACAGTAGCCATCTCGCTCCCGCGAGATGAGCTTGGACGCTACGCCAAAAGAAGACGATTTAGAGCGTCCGTAGGCATTTCGTGTCTGCGCCAGCCCTCAGGCCATCTCGCTCCGCGAGACGGTCACCATGCTTCGCATGATTCAAAACACTGCCAAACATCAGCGCCTGATTTGCCCAGGCGTCATTTCTGCCCAAAGCTCACGCTGCCATGCCAAAAAAGTCAGCTTCCAGGTCCAAGAAACGCACCAAGAAAAAGCCTTCAAGCATCCCGCTTCCACCCGCAGGAGACTGGCGCATCAACGACCTCCGGGCCTTTGCGGTCAAGAAGCAAAAGGTCGCCCAGTTTCTTATCGCTGAAGAACTGCACGACGACGCCATCCCGCATCAGCGAGCAGCGCAGAGCGCTCTACGTCAGGCCGATTTCATCGAGTCGGGAGATGAAGACGACATCCCATTTTGAAGCTTTCCGTCGGCACCCACGCGGACTACGACAAGATCGAAGCCACCAACATCTAGCCCATGAAACCAAAAATCATCAAAACCGAAGCCGAATACACGGAGGCCCTTGCCCGCGTGGAAAGCCTCATGGACGCCAAGCCTGGCACGGCCAAGGAGGAGGAACTGGAACTGTGGTCCCTGCTGGTGGAGCGCTACGAGCAGGAGCATTTCCCTATCGACCTACCCGACCCGGTGGAGGCGATCAAGTTCCGCATGGAGCAGGAAGGCCTTCAGCAAAAAGACCTGGTTCAGTATTTACCTGGCAAGAACCGCGTGTCTGAAGTGCTCAATCACAAGCGCCGTCTGAGCATCGGCATGATCCGGGCGTTGCATCAAGGATTGAGAATCCCGGCAGAGGTGCTGCTGAGAGAGGCGAGGGTATGATCCGCCACAATCGCGCACCATTGGGTCCGAGAGCCAGCTTGCCTCACTGTGCTGCCTTTCAGCTCTGTCCCGAGGCGCAACGTCCTCGACGAATCCACCAGGCAAAGTCTCCATGAAAAGCTTTCACATCACCTACCTGCTTTTAATTTCCGTCATCTTCACTCACGCGCAGAATGCCGCGACGAATATCGAGCAAGCTTGGGACATGGTCTGGAGCCGATTTTATCTGCCGCATGTGCAGACCTTTGGCGATTACCTCAGCAGCTTTGAAAAAGGGAAGGAACAAGTCCATTTGCCGACAGCGGATGAGGTGAATCGGCAATACCCCAATCCCTGCGGCTACAGCACGGGCATGGAAGATGGTGCAATCCTCGGTGGCGCGATGTTGAGCGTGCTGTGTGATCGGTTTGAGGTCACGAAGGACGAGTCGCTGCGAGAGAAGGCGGCGAGCGTTTTTGCCGGACTCAAGCGCTGCGTCACCGTGCATGGTGTGAAGGGCTTTGTGGCGCGGAATGTGTGCCCGGAGGACCGCACGAGCACTTACATCAACTCGTCACGCGATCAGGTGACGCACTTTGTTCACGGGTTGTGGCAGTATTATCACAGTCCTCTGGCGGATGAGGGCACGAAGGAGCAAATCCGCGTCATCCTCGCCGAGGTGGCGGAGCGGATGATCGCGTTTGTGACGCTGGAAAATGACTTCGATTTCTGCCGTGCGGATGGCACGCGCTGTCCGCTGGGCATCTGTCGGATGTGGAAGGTGCAGTCGCACGAGGCGGCGCGGTTGCCGATGATTTATGCGGCGGCGTGGGATGTGACGAAGAACGAACGCTACCGCGAGCAGTGGCGGAAATATGCCGCCGAGGCCATCGAGCAGTCAGCGAATCCCGGCGATAACAAACCCGCCTACGCGCTGCTGCAGATGCAGTGCTCGCTGGAGGTGCTCCACGCATTGGAACCCGATGCGGCGCTCAAAGCCCAAATCCACGTGCACATGCTCCTCGTTCGCGATCTGGCTGCGAAGCGATTCACGAGCGTTCTTGCCCAAATCGAGAAAAAGAGCCCCGAAGAGATGCGAATGCTCGGGCCTGATTGGCGAACGGTTCCCGAGTGGAAGAACCAAAAAGGCTACCCGAATCCGCAGTGGGGGCCGTTTCGCGAGATTTGGCATCTCACGCGTGAAGCGGGCGAATCCGCGCTCATTTTGCTTATGGTCGATTCGCCGTCGCTCACGAAGCAACAACAAACCGAGCTCTCAAGACTCCTCAGCAGCTTCGATTACACGCACAATGCGAGTTGCGGCCTCGTTTACCATCTCGCGGCCTATTGGAAAGCGCGGCGTCATTGTAGCTTCGATTGGCAATCGAAGCCTTCCGCCCCATGATTCGATTAACAATCGAATCTACTTTCGACCCCATGAAACCACCCCTCATCGTCCTCCTTCTCGCTTCATCATTTACCTTCGCTGCCGATCCCGTTCCGCCCGTCACGCAGACATGCCAGCCGGACAAACTCATCGCCGCCGAGGCCTTTGATAAGCCGGAGTCTTTCACGAAACAAAAGCAACCCGGCACCGATGGCTGGCGCGGCGGCATCGGCACCTGGACCATCAAGGATGGCGCGGCCTACGCCGTGCAGGAAGGCCCTAGCGAGAAGCGTCCGAATGGGCACGAGGCCGTTTGCGAACACATCGTTGACCTCGGCGACTACGTGCTGACAGGTGAGTTCAAGCTCGGCCCCTCGCCGCAGATCGGCTTTGTGTGCCGTGATACGAATCAACCGAACCTCCATCAAGGCCGCGTGATGATCACCCCCACCACCATCTGGATTCAAAAGATGAGCGGCATCGCCAAAGAGACCCGCCGCGAGGAATTGAAGAAGATCGAGGTCAAACTCGATCCCAACGCCTGGCATCGCATTACCGTCGAAGTTTGTGGCGACCACTTCTTCGCCAAAATCGACGACCATGTGCTCGAAGCCAGCCACGAGCGCTTCAACGAGCGCAAAGGCCGCGTGGGCTTCGTCGCAAAAGCGGAGGGAGCACAGTTCCGCAACATCGCCCTTTGGAGCGCGAAGCCGAAGCCTTGATGTGGTTGAGTCCTCTGGACTCATCGGAGGCAGCCGGGACGGCTGCACCACACTGGGTCACCAGCGTGAGATGATCGTCTTCACATACGCCTGCTGCGAGGCGAGCACTTGTTCGGTTGTGACGGCTGGGGCGTGTGGATCACTGATTTGAGCCTTCACATGGCGAATGATGATGCCGTGCGGGTCCGGTGTGCTCGCGGCGGAGCGAATGCGGACATAACTCACGCCATTGAGCGTCTGTGAGTGAAGTGGGAGGGTGGCTATGAGTTTGTCGTCGAGGCGATACTCGCATTGGCCGCTGCTGAGGTCCCAGCGGAGCGAAAGAGTGTGCCAAGTGTTCGGCTGGGTGTTTTCAGCGGTCACGCGGGCCTGAAATATGGCGGCGTCTTCACCGAGGGTGTTCGAGGGATCAAAGAAGCGGTCGTTGAGGGAGAAGATGGCACCTTGCGAGCCTGCGGGGAGGCGGATGCGAGCCGTGAGTTCGCCGCGCCAGCCGTTGGGGAAGTTCCAGACGGCGGTGTCGGGCTCGCTGGGGGCATCGGACGATGCTGCCTGGCGGACATGCAGGCTGCGTGTGTCTTTTTCACCCGGTGTTTCGATAAGTTCGCAGCTAATGCGGCGAGCACGCCACCAGCGTTTCGCGGGGCCGGTGTGTTGATAGACGGTCCATTGCGTGAGACCGTCGCGGAAGTCGGATTCGGCGCTGGTGGCGGTGATCCAGTCGGGATCGACGAGGATGGGATTGCGTCCGCCTTTGCCCTGGCCGGCGAGAACGACGATTTGGCCGTCTTCGGTGAAAGCGGCGAGCGGATAGGCAGTGCCGCGATCGCCAGAAGCGGCAGGATTGTCGTTGCGACGATGATCGAGGTAGATCTCGCGAAATCCCTGCCAAGTGCGGCCATCATCACTCGAAATGGCTAGGTGCAGCGCATCGCGCCCGCCATAGACGCCGACGCCTTCGTGCTTCGGCGGCAGTTCGCAGTTGGTCCAGGTCAAAACGAGTCGTCCATCGCGATGACGGAGTAGATTCGCAGGCCCGGTGGAGGTGCGGAAACGTGTGGGAGCAGCGGTTGACCATGTGGTGCCGTTGTCTTTGGAAGTGGACTCGTAGAGGCAGCCAGCCTGCGTGCGCATGAGCATCCAGATGGAGCCGTCGCGGAGTTCCTCGAAGCAGGGCTCGCAGGCACCCTCGTTGGAGCCGTTGTAGCCTTCGTAGCATGGCGAGGTGAGTTTTGAGGCGCTGAGTTGCCAGCTCGCGCCGCCATCATCAGAGTATTCGATCACCGTCTCGTGGCGACCGGTGGGCGGCACGGCCATTCCAAAAGGAAGATAACTGCCATGCGGCACGAGCAGGCGACCGCTCGCGAGGCGCTGATACTCCATCTGCGAGCCATTGTAACCACGCCAGGTGCGCATCGGCTCCGAAACGGCCGTGGCATTCCCTTGTCGATACCACACATCCAAATACAGCGGCAGTCCGATGCGTGCCGCCTCCTCTTTGCTGTGCCGTTCGGACTTCACCGTGATGCTGCGAACGGTGCCATCGGCGGCGAGGAGCGTCTGTGCGTTGTTGAGGATGCCGCTCTCGATGAGCACCTTCGACTTGGCGAGGCTTTCGGGCAACGCAGGCCGCAGCGTGTGCTTCACGCCTTTCGCATCGGGCAGGCTCAGCGGCTCCGAACTGGGTGCGTAGGGATTGTAGAAGCAAAAACCGCCGTCTTCGCGGCGCAGGATGGCATAACCCGAACGCGTGCCGCTCGGCGCGGTGGCATCGTGACCGGCATCTTCGAGGAAAAGCATGCGTGGAGGTTCGGCAGCGCTGCAAACAAGGCAAAACGCCAGCGTGGCGCATGGAAGGAAGGAAATCATGATGGGCGTGTCATGGTGAAACGTGGTGAGATGTCGAGTCTGTGCCCGCGTTCCGTATCAAACCACCCTGCTTCATGAAAAAACTCCTTCTGGCGCTCTTTGGCGGCCTTTTCATCGTTTCGTTGTCAGCCGCTGAAACCACGATGAACCACACCACCACCCTCTCCTCCTACGTCGAGGCCCTGAACACGCATTCGTGGGATCGGATCGCTCCGCATGTCGCGGCGGATGCGGTGTTCATCTTCACGGAGGACACCTTCATCGGACACGCTGCGGCCAAGGCGGCTTTTGAGAAGACCTTCAAGCTGATCGAAAACGAGGTCTTCAGCCTGCACGACATCGTGTGGACGGTGGTCGTGGACGACGTGGCAACTTGTCACTATGAGTTCCGGTGGAAGGGGCTCATCAGCGGCCAGGAATCGGCTGGCGGTGGTCGCGGCACCACCATCTTGCGCAAAGTGGATGGCGGATGGCTCGTTGCTCATGAGCACCTCGGGCCTTATCCGCGAAAGTGATTTCCCATTGCTGGAGTTTATCATCGTGCCCACCACCCCGAGCGTCTCACCTTTTTCTTACCCATGACCCCATCTGCAACCTCCACTCCCACTTCTCGTCGTCGTTTCGTCCAAAACACGGTCGCAGCAGGCCTCGGCTTCAATTTCATTCCCGCCTACCTCACCAGCGCCCGTGCGGCGGACAATCCGAAGTTGCCGCCGAGTCGTCGCATCAATCTGGGCTGCATCGGCATAGGTGGACGAGCGGGCAGTGTCATTCCGGGGCTCACGGCTGGCGGCATCGCCACGCCTGTGGCGTTCACGGATGTGGATTTTGTGACCGCGAAGAGCCTGGAGAAAAACCTGACTGCATTCCCGGATGTGAAGCGCTTCACCGACTTCCGCGAGATGCTCGACAAGATGGGAAAAGACATCGACGCCGTGAGCGTGGTCACGCCGGATCACACGCACTTCGTCGCCGCGATCAGCGCGATGGCGCTCGGCAAGCATGTGTATGTCGAGAAGCCGCTGACGCACACTTTTGAAGAAGCGGAGATCCTCATGCGAGCGGAGAAGAAGTTCAAAGTGGTCACGCAGATGGGCAATCAGGGCCACACCTCGGCCGGAGCGGAGCAGTTCAAGCAAATGCTCGCGGCAGGCATCGTGGATGACATCGTGAGGATCGACGCGTGGAAGTCGCCCTCGCTTTGGTTCATGAATGC
>CAMAZK010000211.1 GCA_945863205.1 Akkermansia muciniphila
GGCCACGCCGCTGGTCGGTGCCTACGTGCTACGGAGCTACGTGAACCGCGAATTCCTGGTGCTGCAGACGGAGCAGAATATCAACGCCCGCGTGGAGCTGGAGGATGTGACGCTGACCCTTTTCACCTGGCCGCCGAGCCTGAGGCTCTCAGGCATCAAGATGGGGCCGCGTGACGAGTTTGCCGGAAAGCCGCTGGAGGGCCGCCCGCTGCTGGTGGATGCGCCGGTGAAAATCGATATGGCTTATGCCGAACTGGTGCCGGAGGGGCTGCTGCAGCGCCAGTTTCTGCCGCGCATCATCCGCTTCATCGGCGTGGATGTGCGTGAGACCTTGAGTGCGCAGGAAGGCAGTTCGTTGGAGAGGCTGTTTGCCCGGCCTGTCGAAGCGCTGCCCGGTGCTGGGGTCGATGCGCCCCGGGCACTTGCCGCGCAGCCGCCGGTGAATGATCCCCCGCGCTATGCGGAAGCGGCGCCACCGCCTGCCACGGCTGAAGTCGTCCCTGCGGCTGAACCGGCCCCTGAGAGCGCCGGTGCGGCGCGGCTGGCGCTGAAGGAGATCAGCATCGAGCAGGGGCGGTTTCACATCGTCAATGAGACCCCTGATTCGAAGTTCGAGGGCGAGATCAGCGACTTTTACCTCTCAATCACGGACATCGACGTCGATCCGCTCGACATCGCGAATCACAACCACCTGGTCGTGAGCATGAAGTCAAAGATCGTGGTCACCGGGAGCGCCGAGATCGGCGGGCGCATGCAGCAGGTGCGGTTCGCCGACATGAGGCTGAATGGAGAAGGGGATGTGAACCCCGTCAATCCGGCGACCATGCAGTGGTCCCCCACCGCCATTCTGAAGCTGGTGGTGGAGCGTGATTCGGTGATCGGCGGACACATGACCATCGGCGATGCGGCGGGGCGGGAACTCGACAAGCTCTTGAAGTATGGCGTGGATCTGCGCAGCATCCGGATCGGCGGTCCGCTGATGCGAGAGCTAGCGGTGAACCTGCTCTTTCAGGATCAAGGCATCAAATTTCTGGAGGATGCCCATCTGGCGCTGCCCGAGTACGAAGTCCGCGTGAAGCGTGATTCGTGGATGAATTTCGCGGCGAACGATCAAGGCCTGCAGACCCGGCTCTTCTGCGGAGAAGCTCTGAAGGCCCAGATCGTGAACGGGATCGCCGCGCGCGGTCTTGGCGGCACGGTCTCCCGCATGGTGGTGGATGCCCTTTCCGGTGACAACGGCCAGTTGGCCTTCGACCTGACCGTTACCGGTTCCTTGTCACGTCCTCAGGTGAAGCCTGACATCCAGCTTCGTCTTGAGAGTCTCCTCGGTGGAGATATCGAAGAGAAGGCCAAGGGGCTGATCGATACCTTCAAAGGCCTCAAGGGACTGTTCAAAAAGTAGATACATCATGCCTCCACGCGTTCGCAAAGCTGTCATCCCCGCCGCTGGCTACGGCACCCGCTTCCTGCCCATCTCCAAGGCTGTGCCAAAGGAGATGCTGCCGCTGGTGGACAAGCCGGTGATCCAATACGTCGTCGAAGAAGCCGTCGCCTCCGGCATCGAGGACATCCTCATCATCATTTCGCGCTCGAAGCGCCCGATCGAGGAGCATTTCCATCCCGCCTTCGATCTCGAAGCCGAACTCGCCGCCAAAGGCCGCGATGCGGAGCTCGCTGCGCTGCGCCACATGCAGACCATGGCGCGCATCCACTTCATTTGGCAGCCGAAAATGGGCGGACTCGGGGATGCGATCCTCTACGCGCAGGATCATGTCGGTGAGGAGCCCTTCGCCGTGCTGCTTGGCGACACCGTGGTGACGAGCAACAGCGAAAAGCCGGTCACGCGGCAGCTTGCGGACGTGGTGGAGCAGCACGGGGGCTCCGCCGTGGCTCTTCAGCAGGTGCCCGCTGAGAAAGTCAGCCGCTACGGCATCCTCGGCGGGGAAGAGATCGCTCCGGGACTGATCCGGGCCGACACGTTTGTCGAAAAGCCGAAGCCGGAAGAGGCCCCTTCGAACCTCGCCGTGAGCGCCCGCTACGTGCTTTCGCCGCGCATCTTTGACCAGCTCAAAAAGACGCCAGCAGGGAAGGGGGGTGAACTCCAGCTAACCGACGCGATGGCAGCACTCATGCGCGAGGAGACGCTGCACGGCCTGCGCTACGACGGCGCCCGGCACGACATCGGCAACAAGCTCGATTTCATCAAGGCGAACATCCACTTCGGCCTGCAGCGGGAAGACATCGCCCCGGCGCTGCGGGAGTATCTGAAGACGCTCGTTTGAAGCGGTGTTTCGGTGTTCTGAAACACAATTCCATGCTGGCGGCTTGGCAACGGGCGGGCTGGCGAGTAGCATCGCCGGACTATGAGCAAAAAATCGTACGGATGTTTGATGGCGCTGCTGGTGCTGGCACTGGTGGTCAGCCTCGGTCTGAATCTGGGACAGCTTCTGGGCAGGGTGGATCTGGGAACCGGCATGGACGGCGGTTTTTCCACCGCCCGGCCGAAGAAACGCATGAGCGAGGTCACCGTCGAGTCTCCCAAGGCGACCTCGCGCGACAAGATCGTCCACATCGACCTCGACGGCATCATTTCCTCCGTGGAGATGAGCGGGCTGTTTTCCGACGCCATGCCGAGCATGAGCACCATCAAGCAGGCGCTGGAGCAGGCTGTGGCGGACAAGAATGTCAAAGCCATCGTGCTGCGGATCAACTCCCCCGGCGGCGAAGTCACCGCTTCCGACATCCTCTACAACGCGGTCAAGAAAGCGGCGAAAGAGAAGCCCGTGGTGGTTTACATGGACTCCATGGCGGCGTCCGGCGGCTACTACATCGCCTGCGGAGCCACGCAGATCGTGGCCAGTGAGACGACGCTGACCGCGAGCATCGGCGTGATCATCGAGACCATGAACTACAGCGATCTTTTCGGCAAAGTGGGCCTGTCGATGAACACCTTCACCAGCGGCGCTTTCAAGGACTCCCTGAGCGGTGCCAGACCGATGCGCGACGAAGAGAAAGCCTACGTGCAGAATCTCGTGACGCAGATGTACGACCGCTTCCTCGGCATCGTGTCCGAGGCGCGTGGCGTGCCGAAGGACACCCTGAAGAACGGCGTGGCGGACGGTCGCGTCGTGACCGGGCGCGAGGCGCTGGCGGCGAAGCTCGTCGATAAAATCGGCTACGTGGAGGACGCCTACGCCCTCGCCCGCGAACTGGGCCAGGCGCCGGATGCAGGCGTGGTCAAGTATCGCAATGAGGTGAACTTCTTCGAGGCTCTCAGCATGGCTTCCGCCAAGGCGGCCACTGCGCCGAAAGTGCAGCTCGAACTCGGCGGCGGCGTGCTGCCGAAGCTGCAGCAGGGCGTGCCCTACTATCTCCCGCCCAGCTACGCGCACTGAACATGGCAGACGCCGTCACCATCGAGGTCTTGCGGGATCTTTCCATCCTCGTGAGCCTGGCCACCGCGCTAGGGCTGGCCGGGTACTGGATGCTGCGCAGGTGGCGGCCGCACATTTCGTGGAACAGCGAGGGACTGGTGCTGTCATCCCCCTACGGCTTCCCGGATCTGATGATCCTGGCGGCACTGGGCCTCTTTTTCATCTATGCAGCCATCCAGCCGGCGGATGCGGGGGCGGCGGCGGGCGGCCTGACCGCGGGAAGCCTGGTGGCCAGCATGGCCTTCAATCTCATCGTGTGTGCGGGCCTGCTCGTTTTTTTGCAGCAGGTGCGCGGATTGAATCCGGCGGAGCTGTTCGGACTGCAGCATGTGGACGGCCGCCGGCTGGTCCGCGTGGTCGCCGTGTTTGCGGTCATGTCCCTGATCATCGTGAACGTGGTCTCCGGGCTGACGGTGACATGGCTGCAGGACGTTTGGCCGGATCTTGAGCCGCAGGATACGGTGAAGGCGTTTCAGGAGTCCGATGGATTCATGTTCCGCTTTCTCGTCGTCCTGGCGGCCGTCGTCGTCGCTCCGCTGGCGGAGGAGGTGCTCTTCCGCGGATTCGTTTACGGCGTGTTGAAACGCTACACCGACGCCCCCTTCGCGGCGCTGAGTTCGTCGCTGATGTTTGCCATCATCCACCTGCATGTCGGCAGCCTGCTGCCGCTGTGGGTGCTGGCGCTGCTCTTCTGCCTGGCCTACGAGGTCAGCGGCTGCCTGCTGGCGCCGATGCTGCTGCACGTGATCTTCAACGGCACGAGCATCGCGCTCATGCAGTTTGCGCCGCAGCCGTAGGTTCACCCCCGGAAGAGGGCGCCGAGTTTCTTTCCGAGAATCAAACCGGCTCCGAGGATCGTGACGGCGAGGAAGATCATCGCCCACACGCCGAGGGCTGAGGCGAGGTTCGGACCGCTGCCGAGGGCGAGGACGAGGGAGTAAATCGCCTTCGTGATCGGGAAATGCGCGGCTTGTTGCGCGAGGATCATGCTGTCGCTGACTTCGAGCATCGCGAAGGAGAAGGCCAGCAGGCCGCCGGCCACCAGATTGGGCGCTACCAGCGGCAGCGTGATGCGCCAGAGCGCCTTTTCCGGGCGTGCGCCGAGGTTCTGCGCGGCTTCTTCCAGCGTGGGGCTGACCTGCTGAAATCCGGCGGCGGCGGAGCGCACGACGTAGGGCAGCCTGCGCACCGCGTAGGCTATGACGAGCAGCAGGATCGGATCCTCGCCAAGCATGAGCCAGTGAAAGGGCTGGCCCTCGCGTGTCATCGCCAGGTAGCCGAAGGCCATGACGATGCCGGGCACCGCGAGCGGCAGCATCGCCATCGCATCGAGCACCTGGCGGCCCCAGATCTTCGTGCGCACGGAGACGTAGGCCACGCCGATGCCGAGGACCAGCGCCACGAGCATCGCCAGTGCGGAGTATTTCAGGCTGTTGGCGATGGAGGACAGCGTGAGTTCATGGCCAAGTGCATCGTGGTAATGCTCCAGGGTCAAGGACTGCGGAATGACGGTGCCGTACCAGTCCTTCGAGAACGAAAGGAGCACGACGCCGAGATGCGGCAGCACGGCGAGGAAGGTGACACTGGCAAAAAAAGCCGTGCATGCCCAGCCGGCCCATGCGGGGAGGTGGATGGTCTGCCGGCTGGTGGTCGCGCGACCGCCGCCGCCGGAGCTGGACCGGCCGAACATCACCTTCCCGGTCAGGTAAAAAAGCGTGCTAAAGAGCAGCATCACGGTGACCAGCGCGTAGGGGAAGGGGTTTCCGCTGAGGTCGTTGATGCTGCGAAAGACCTGCACGGCGGTGACGCGGTCGTAATCGAAGAGCAGCGGCACGCCCATCTCGGTGAAGGCCCAGACGAAGACAATCGTGCCGCCGGCAAACACACCGGGCATGATGAGCGGCAGCGTGACGCGCCAGAAGCGGTTCCAGGCGTTGCAGCCGAGATTGGCCGCGGCTTCTTCCAGGGCGGGATCGAGGTTCGACAGCGCGGCGGCGGCGTTGAGGTAGATGATCGGGTAAAGGTGCAGCACCTCCATGATGATGATGCCGAGCATGCGGTGTTGTCCGAGCCAGTCCGTCGGATTCATGGCGTCCATCAGGCCGAGGTGAATCAGGAGGCTGTTCAAAGCGCCCGCCTGCCCCAGCATGGCCTTCACGCCGATGGCGCCGACGAAGGGCGGCAGAATCATCGGCATCAGGACGAGGGAATTCAGCAGCGCCCGGCCCGGAAAGGCGAATTTCACATAGCAGACCGCCAGCGGCAGCGCCACGACCAGGCAGCCCAGCGTCGTCCACGAGGCGATAACGAAGGAATTCCACAGCCCCTCGCGATACAGCTCGTTGAGGAAGACCTCGGTGATGTACTCCAGCGTGAAGGCATGATCCAGCCCTCGAAACGCCGCCTCCAGCGCCGCCCAGATCGGATAGGCGAAGAAGCACGCGAAGAACGCGGTCATCGTCAGGAAGATCAGGAGTGAGAAGGTGCGGGACATCAGAGTGGAGAATGTCGAATGACGAATTCAGAATGACGAACGAAGCCCGAAGCTCGAATGACGAACGGCGTGGCCGTCGGGGGCGATTCGTTCGTGATGAGGCATTTTTTCGACATTCGTCATTCGGGTTTCGTCATTTGCGAACGCTATCGTCCGTGCCTCGCCATCGAGCCGGCACGGGTGAACTGCGTGCGGAAGGCGTCGCCGAGCTCGCGGGCGAGGCGGGTTTCCTGGACCTTGTCGCGGGAGGAGAGAATCTTGGAGATGCCGCCCGTGGCGGCTTCGTATTTCACCCGGGTGAGGTCTTCGAGCACGGTGATGGCACGTTCAGGCATGCCGGCGTCGATGATCGCTTTCCAGGCCTCGTGGAGTTCGGCGTGGGAATCCACGCAGATGACGCGGACGAGAAAGCGGATGGCGCTGAAGGCCGCGCCGGTGCGTTCGGGGTGGTAGGTGAAGGCCTGCGCCTTTTCGAAGGGCGCTTCTGCGCCGTCGCTCATGCGGGCGATGTTTTCCGGGGTGTAGAAGTCATGCCGCACGGACAGTCGCCGCAGCGCGTGCTGGCGCGGTCCGCCGGGTTCGCCGGCCCGGAAGCTCCACAGCCTCTGCCCGGGGTCGCCGAGCACAAATTCGATGAAGGCGGTGGCGAGTTCAGGATCGGGCGCCCCACGCAGCATGCCGATGGGATCGACGCTGATCGAGGTTCCACCCAGCGGCGCGACAAATCCAACGCGGGAAGTGCCGTCGGTCCGGCGCACGTCTTCTTCGGCGGAGCGGCCGTAGAAGTCGATGCACATGCCGGCGGCGGCATCGCCACGCACCACGTCGAGCGGGATCTTCGTGGAGAAATCGGTGAAGTAACGTGCATTGGCGCTGATGCGTAGGATTAGGCGCAGCCCCGCATTCCAGCCTTCCGCCACGCCTTGGGCTTCGACCTCTTCCGGGGTCAGTTTGGCGGGGGGCGCGGCTTTTAGCCGATCGACGGCGATTTGCATCTGCTGCTGGATGAGCATTTCGAGCGCCTTGGTCACCGAACCGCTCTTGCCGGGGTCGCTGAGGGCGATCTGGCCGTAGTAGCGCGGATCGGCGAGATCTTCCCATGCATCAGGATCCTCGGTGATGCCGATGCGGCGCAGCACGTCGCGATTGAAGACGATGCCGCTGCTGGAAAGGCACGCACCGCACCAGCGGCCCTGCGGATCACGAAAGGGCTCGCCGCTGAGCTTTTCGGGAATGCCGCTCTCGCCGAACCATTCGGGACGTTTTTTCATCAGGCCGCTGATTCCGGTCTTTTCGCCATCACCGGCCACGAGCGTGCCCGCCTTCGCCTGCTGCTCGAAGTCGTAGGCACCGCCGCCGAAGAACAGGTCCATGCCGGTGCCGACGTTCGAGGCGAGGTAGGCCTGACGCGCTTCGTCATCGGGCGGGGCCTTGGGGTTCAGGCAGGCCTGCGCGACGGCGGGGGACCATGCTTTTTTCAAATCTCGCTGCCAGTGCTGCTGAAACGCGGCCGTGGCTTCAGACTTGATGAGCATGGCGATCTCCGAGGTGCCGCCGGGGACGCGCCAGTCGATGAACAGGGTCTCGCCGGCGGTCTTCTTCCAATGGGCGGCGAAGGCCTGGCCGAACTCCTCACGAATGCGGTCATGATGCGGGGTGATGATCACGAGGCGGCGGTCGTAGTCCGCCGGCGCGGTGCTCTGGGCCGGTTTGAGCAGGAAGGGGCCGGTCATCGTCAGCAGCATCGCCAGAACGACGGCGAGTTCCTTGCGCCACTGCCGCAGACAGGCGAACAGGGGCTGCGTGCGTGGGTGCTGGAGGAGGGCTTTCATTTCCGCAGGATCACGACGTCGTTCATCGCGGCCATGGCGCGGGTTTCGTCCTCGGAGGGCGGGCGGATTTCCTGCGGGTTGATCTCGCAGACTTTCATGAGCGGGCCGTTTTGAACCTGGATGACGTACTGCACCGTGGCGCCGAGGTAGGTGGTATCGACGATGTGGCCGGGGAAGCGGTTGGTGCTGTCCGTGAGGTTGGCGAAGGTCATGGCCTCCGGCCGGATGCTGAGGACGACCGGCTGCCCGGAGGATGGCTGCCAGGAGGTGTCGTTCGTGCGGCCGCGCAGCACACCGAAGGCGGTTTCGACATCGTAGAAGCCGGCCCAGCTGCTTTCCCGAAGCGCCCGGCCTTCGACGAAGTTTGTCTCTCCGATAAACTCCGCGACCATCCGGCTGGCGGGATTGCGATAGACCTCCGCTGGTGCTCCGACCTGCGCGAGCTTGCCGCTTTCCATGATGGCCATGCGGTCGGCCATGCTGAGCGCCTCGTCGCGGTCGTGGGTGACGTAGATCGCGGTGAGGCCGTGCTGCTTGCAGATGCCTCTGATTTCACTGCGCATCTCCAAACGCAGCTTGGCGTCGAGATTGGAGAGCGGCTCGTCGAGCAGCAGGCACTTCGGACGGATAACGAGCGCACGGGCCAGCGCGACACGCTGCTGCTGGCCGCCGGAGAGCTGCTGGATCTTGCGCGAGCCAAGTCCGTCCAGCTTCACCTGCTCCAGCGCTTCGGAGACGCGGTGCTCGATCTCACGGCGTGGTCTTTTGCGCTCTTCGAGACCGAAGGCGACGTTTTGCGCCACGTTCAGGTGCGGCCACAGCGCGTAGCTTTGAAACATCATGCCCGTGCCGCGTTTGTGCGCGGGCAGGCGGGTCACGTCCTCGTCATCGAACCAGATTTTTCCCTCGTCCGGCGTGTAGAAGCCGGCGATGTGGCGCAGCAGAGTGGTCTTTCCACAGCCGCTG
>CAMAZK010000212.1 GCA_945863205.1 Akkermansia muciniphila
CCTTTTGGTCACCGCCGCCTTGCTCGCGACGATAGCCTTCAGCTCTTTGCGCTCTTCTTCACTCAGCTTGATTCGGTATTTCTTTTCGGCCATCCCCTCCTTTCTCTCCTCTTCGCCCACCCATCAACTTTTCTGGATTGAACCACTAGGCCGAATCGACGGACTAGAGCGGCCAGTCGGTCTCCGTCTCGCCGTGCATGATCTCGGCGAGGACGGGCACGTCGAGAAAGTGCTCCAGGACCATGCGGTTGCTGATGCTGGCGGCATCGCGTTCGTCTTTGACATAGTTCAGGATGACGCCTGCGCAGGTGAGACCGCGCGCCTGAATGTTGCGCACGGTGAGGATCGTGTGATTGAGGCAGCCGAGCTTGTTGTTCACGACGACGATGACGGGCAGCGCCAGGCGCTGCGCGAAATCGGCCAGGGTGGAGAATTCGTTGAGCGGCACCTCCCAGCCGCCGGCGCCTTCCACAAGGACGTGGTCGTGCGATTCCGCAAGTTCACCGAACTTGGCGATGACGTCGTTGAGTTCGAAACGGCGGTTTTCCATCAACGAGGCGGCGTAAGGCGCGGCTGGCACCTTGAACCAGACCGGATTGACCTCCTCGACGGTCAAACCTTCGCGGCTGGCATTGGCGAGGTGGATGGCATCGTCACGCTGGCCGCAGACGAAGGGCTTGAACCCGGCAACGCGTTTGCCTTCGCGTTTCAAAGCTTCGAGCAGCAGGCAGGTGACGTAGGTCTTGCCTGCGTCGGTGTCGGTGCCGGTGATGAAGTAGTGCATCGGAAAAAATGACGAAACCAGAATGACGAATGAGGAATTAATGTCGAAACCCAACTCCCGAAGGCTGCGACGCATTCAGGAGAGCCAGAGAATCGTCACCCATGGCAGCATTGGGGCTTTCTTCGGCATTCCTCATTCTGGTTTCGTCATTGCAGTCGGTCAGTCGCTCCGCTAACCGATTTGCGCGAGGACTGCGGAGGCGATTTTGTCCGCCTGCGCTTCGAGGTATTCGACATCGCGGCCTTCAACGAGAAGTCGGATCAGCGGTTCGGTGCCGGAGTAGCGGAGGAGGACGCGGCCGTAGTCGCCGAGTTTCTTCTCTGTTTCGACGATGATCTTCTGCGCTTCGGCGAGCTGCTCGATGGGCGGCTTGGCGCGGACGCGCAGGTTCCGGGAGCACTGCGGGAATTTTTTAAGGCACTTGCGCAGTTCGCTGAGCGGCTCCCCGGTTTCCTTCATGATGCGCAGGATCTGCAGGCCGGCGATGAGGCCGTCTCCCGTGGTGGCCCAGTCGCCGAAAATGATGTGGCCGCTCTGCTCGCCGCCGAAGTTCAATTCGCGTGCGCGCATCTGCTCCAGCACGTAGCGGTCGCCGACACCGGTGCGAATAACGCGGCCACCGAGGCGGGAGACGAGGTCGTCGAGTCCATAGTTGCTCATCACGGTGACGGCCAGCGCGTTGTGCTTCAGCGTGCCTTTGCGCAGCATGGATTCGGCGGCGATGGCCATGAGCTCGTCACCATCGAGGGCGATGGCCTCCTCGTCGCAAAGGGCGCTGCGATCCGCATCACCGTCATGCGCGATGCCCGCCTGCGCCTCGCACTGGCGGACGATGCGCTCGATCTCTTCGTAGTGCGTGCAGCCGCACTCTTCGTTGATGTTGAAGCCGTCCGGCTCGGAGTGGAAGACCTGCACGTCGGCACCGAGCTGCTCCAGGGCCAGGGCGCTGGTGAAGGAGGAGGCACCGTGGGCGTTGTCGAGCGCGACCCGCATGCCGTCGAGGCGGACGCCTTCCATCGAGGCGACGGCATGGGCGACGTAGCGGTCCACGCCATCGGCGAGTTTGGAGATTCTGCCAATGCCGCGGCCTTCCGGACGGGGCATCTCGTCCGTGCCGAGCACGAAGCGCTCGATCGCGATCTCCGTCGCGTCGCTGAGCTTGTGACCGTTGCCGTGGACGAATTTAACGCCATTGTCGGCGAAGGGGTTGTGGGAGGCGGAAATGATGACGCCGAAACTCGCACCGAGCTGCGCACTGAGCATCGCGACGGCGGGCGTGGGGACTTGCCCGGCGAGGATGACATCGACGCCCGCCGAATTGAGCCCGGCGGCGAGGGCGGACTCCAGCATTTCACCCGAGGCGCGGGTGTCGCGACCGACGACGGCCCTGGGACGTTCGCCGCCCTCAGGTTTGCCACCGAGCACGACGGCGGCGGCCTGCGCGAGGCGCATGACGAACTCAGGGGTCATGGGATGACGATTGGCCACGGCACGGACGCCGTCGGTGCCGAAGAACTGGCGCTTTTCAGACATAGGACGCGCGTTCTAACGCAGGACTTCCGGGGTGTCAAAGCCCCGTGGCGCCGCTGATGCCCGTATTGGCGCCCGGAGCGGGTGCGGAGGGGGAGGACGGCGGCGGGACCACGGGTTCGAGTTGCAGCGGCACCTGGGTGGGTGGCGGCAGCACGGGCGTGAGCTGAGAGGGGGCCGGGGAGGAGATTTTTGTGGGCGCCGGAAGCATGTAGGGCTGGGAATAGCGCTGATCCTGGGCCTTGATCATGAACCAGGACAAGAATGCCAGCAGCAGGGAGATGATTTTCTCCCTCCAATTCAAGGTGAAGAGTTCTTTAAGCCAGCGTCCCCAGTCCATGACCGTCCTCCTTTGCAGATCCTGATGCGGCATCTCTGCCTTCGTTGAGAATCTCGTTGATGCGCTTCCGCAGTTCCTCGAGTTCCAGATCGTGCTCCAGCCGGCCCTGGAAGCAGAGCGAGAGGGCGCCTGTTTCCTCCGACACGACCAAGGCGATGGCGTCCGTCTCTTCCGAGATGCCCATCCCGGCGCGATGACGCAGGCCGATGGCGCGATCCTGCACCTCACGCTGACTCACGGGAAAGACGCAGCCGGCGGCGGAAACGCGCCCCTGATCGATGATGGCGCCGCCGTCATGCAGGGTGGTCTTGGGATGAAAGATGGTGGTGATCAGCTCGGTGGAGATCACGGCGTCGAGCACCACGCCTGATTCCCCGTAGGGCTGCAGGTCGATGCCACGCTTCAGCGCAAAGAGGGCGCCGCAGCGCTGGGCGGAAAGCTGCCGCATGCCTTCCATCAGAACATCCAGGGCCTCCGGGTCAGGCCGGTTGAAGGAAAAAATCCGGCTACTGCCCAGCTCCGCTAGCACGCGGCGCAGCTCAGGCTGAAAAATGACGACCAGTGCGACGGCGAGGAACACGGAGAAGCGCTGGAGCAGGCTGCTGATGACGGAAAGCTCCAGCAGCAGGGAGATCAGGGCCAAGCTGAGCAGCAGGACGAGCAACCCGGTCAGAATACGCGCACCACGGGTGGCGCGGAAAAAGAGATACCCATGATACGCCAATGCGGCGAGGATGAGAATCTCCACGCCGTCACGCCAGTGATCTGTCAAAAAGTCCCACATGCCGAATCGTGCCGTACTGCTGCTTCAGGGCCACCATGGCACGGAGAGTTTGATTCTCAAAAGAAGAATCGTTTGGGCGGCGGAATGGCGGCAGCTAGGTTGAGCCATGCCGCCCGCCGCCCCGCACAGCCCGAAAAGGCCCCAGCAGACCGATCTCTTCGGAGCTGAGGCCGTGCTGACCGCCGCTGGGGCGGAGGATGACGGGAGAAGCATCGCCCGGGTTCAACTCGAGGGCTCCGCGATGATGGAGCTGGACTACGCGATTCCTGACGAACTGGTGGCGAAGGTGGTCGTGGGCTCGCGGGTCACGGTGCCGCTGCAGAACCGCCGTGCGAATGCGGTGGTGCTCGAACTGCCCCGGGAGTCGGCCCACCGCGGGAAGTTGAAGGAGGTGACCTCGATCATCGGCCAGCGGCCCATGTTCACTCCCGCGCTGCTGAAGCTGGCACGCTGGATGGCGGAGTATTACCTGGTCTCTCCGCACCAGGTGCTGCGGACGATGCTGCCGCAGGCGGTGCGTGAGAAGCCGGGCAGCTTCGTGATGGACAGCCATCTGAAGCTTTTGAAGGAGCCGCCGCCGGACGTCTTTGAAAAAATGCGCGGCAAGGCGCCGATGCAGGCGCGCATCCTCGACATCCTGATCAGTTCCAAGGGGGAGGCCACGCTGAGCCATATCCGCCGGGAGGTGCCGCGTGCGGCGACCATCCTCCCACCGCTGATCAAGGCCGGCTGGATCTCCCGCAGCGAGGTGCGGGCGGAGCGCGACCCTTTCGAAAACGAGGAGTTCCTGCCCAGCCAGGCCCTGACCTTCACCGAGGAGCAGCAGGCGGCCTACACGCGGGTCGTCGCCGCCATCGAATCGACTGAAGCAGCAAAGCCGATCCTGCTCCACGGCATCACCGGCAGCGGAAAGACGGAGGTTTACCTGCAGGCCATCGCACGGGTGCTGGAGCGCGGCGGCACGGCGCTGGTGCTGGTGCCGGAGATCAGCCTCACGCCGCAGACGATCGAGCGTTTCAAAGCGCGGTTTGCCGACCGGAGCGACCGCATCGCCGTGCTGCACAGCCATTTGAGCGATGGGGAGCGGCACGACGAATGGTTCAAGATTCACGAAGACCGGGCGGACATCGTGATCGGGGCGCGGAGCGCGATTTTCGCCCCGCTGGAGCGGCTCGGGATCATCATCGTGGACGAGGAGCACGAGCCCTCGTTCAAGCAGGACGAGACGCCGCGCTACCATGCGCGGGATCTGGCGGTGGTCCGCGGCAGCCTGGAGAAGTGCGTCGTCCTCCTCGGCACCGCGACTCCGAGCCTCGAATCCTTTGAAAACGCCACCAGCGGCAAGTACGAGCTGCTCAAGCTCACGCAGCGCACGGATGGCCGCACGCTGCCGCTGATCCGCATCGTCGATATGCGGCTGGAGCGGCGCAAAGGCACCGGCACGAGCGTAGCGAACACCGGAATCCTCTCCGAGAAGCTGCGTGCGGCCGTCACCGCACGGCTGGAGAAAAAGGAGCAGACGATCCTGTTTTTGAACCGTCGCGGCTTCAACACCTCTCTCAGCTGCATCGCGTGCGGGGAGACGGTGCAGTGCCAGGACTGCAGCATCCCGATGACCCTGCACAAGCACGAAAACCGCCTCGTCTGCCACGTCTGCGGTTCACGGCGGCTGCCGCCCTCGAAATGCCCGTCCTGCCAGGAACCCGGGCTGAAATTCGGCGGTTACGGCACGGAGCGGGTGGAGGCGGTCGTTCGGGAGGTGTTTCCGCAGGCACGGATCGCCCGGGTGGATACGGACACGATTCAGCGCAAGAACCAGCTACGGGACCTGCTGCGGGATTTCCGGGCGCAAAAAATCGACATCCTCATCGGCACGCAGATGATCGCGAAGGGGCTCGATTTCCCCAATGTGACGCTGGTGGGCGTGCTGAACGCGGATCTGGCGCTGAATCTGCCGGATTTTCGCGCAGCGGAGCGCACGCTGCAGCTCCTCGTCCAGGTGGCGGGCCGGGCGGGGCGCGGGGAGGTCAAAGGCGAGGTCGTGGTGCAGACGCACGCTCCGCACAGCCCGGCGGTGCAGTTTTCGCGGCACAATGACTTCGAAGGCTTCGCGGAGCAGGAACTGGAGCAGCGGCGCGCCTTTCACTACCCGCCGTACACTCACGTGGTCATCCTCGCCAGCCGGGGAAAGCACGAGGCGCGGGCGGAATTCGCCCTGCAGACGCTGCACCGCCGCCTTCTCACGGGCCTGCCGGAAGGCGTGATCATGGGGGAGCCCTCCCCCTGCGCCCTGGCCAAGTCGCACGGGCAGTTCCGGCACCAACTCCTGCTCCGGACACCGAAAATACGCCCGTTGTGCCGTCACATCCGGGAGGTGATGCGCTCGGTCACGCCACCGGAGGACGTGATTGTGACCTGGGACGTGGACCCGGTTTCACTTTTGTGAGCATTGGTTGAGGCATGTGAAGAATTGAAGGGGACGTTGACATCAAGCACTCTGATTCCAATATTCGACGCTTCATGACGACCTTGTCACGCCTTCTCTGTCTCCGCCTCGGATGCCTCGCGCTCCTGAGCCTCGCGCTTCCCGCCTGTTCGAGCGCCGTGCAGGGGTCGGGGGGGCGGATCGCGAAGGTGAAGTATTTTCATCTGATGGAGGGGCAGCCGATCATGTCGCTGGATCCCGCCATGATCTTCGAAGGCCAGCGCCTCCTGCACGGCGCGGTGACCGCCGAGGAGATCAAGGAGCGCTTCGGGCACTACTACAGCGTCTTTTGGAAGGCGGACGACCGGGACGCCGGTCCGGTGACCGTGAAGCTCGAATACCTCCAGGCCCGGTCGGGCCTCAAGAAGCGGGTGCAGGAGCAGGTGGTCGATGACATCCGCCGCAGCAACGTTTCGAAATTTCAGGTCACCGGCGAGGAGTATCACAAAAGCGGACGGGTGACCGCATGGCGCGTCAGCGTCCTGCGCGGGACGGAGGAGCTGGTGAGTCAGCAGTCCGCGCTCTGGAACTAATCCGCACGCATGACGACCCCCACTCATATTCTGGTCGGAATCATCGGACGGGTGTTCTGGATGAGGGTGGACGGACGAGGCACGTTTCAAAACAGCCTGCAGGCCAAGCGAGCCATGCAGGAGGTCATCGCCAAAGGCGTGACCAACCTGGTCGTCGATCTGGAAACCTGCCCGATGATGGATTCCACCTTTCTCGGCATGCTCACCGGCACTGCGCTGAAGCTGCATGAAGCGGGCGTCGGCAGCCTAAGCGTGCTGAATGCCAACCCGCGCAACGTCCAACTGCTCACCGACCTGGGCCTGGACCACATCCTGGAACTCGACCAGGAAGGAGTCATGTGGACGGACGAACGCCTCGAGGCCAAGGCCGCCCTGAAGCAATGCCGGGCGAGCACCGCCGAGTGCAAGGAAATCCAGACCCAGCACCTCCTCGACTCCCACCAGACGCTCGCCGAGGTGAGCGAGGAGAACGAATGCCGGTTTCATGATGTCATTCAATTTTTGGAAAGAGACCTGCGAGCACAGGAGGCCGCCGCCCCGGCCTGAGACGCCGCCCGGATGATCCGGGAGCGCGTCGTTTGAGACCATGACCACCTTCTTCGTCGTCCTTCTGGTGCTGCTGCTTTCTGCGGCACTGGTGAAACTTGGCCTCGTCGTCCGGCGACAGAGCGCCGAGCTCAAACACCTGCGTGAGGAAGAAGCGGCGATCGTCGCCGAGGAGCGCCGGATGTTCGACTTCCTCCATGACCTGGGAGAAGCCATCTGGCGGGACGACCAGCAGGCCTCCATGCACCGGCTCATCGTCGAAGGCGCGCTGGGCGTGACGCAGAGCACCGGAGGCACCCTCTACCTCTATGACGAGGCGACACGGCAGTTGGTGCCGCGCCACGTCTCCGACTTCTGCGCACCGCTGATCTTCGTGCCTGAAGCGCTGCGCGAGCAGATGAAGGAGAATCCCGCCTCCTTGCTCAGCAGCCTCCGCATGTTCGCCGTCTCACCCGATCACGGCCTGCCCGGTGCGATCTTCGCCGGCCAACAGACAGAGATGCTGGCCGACCTCGGCACGGATCCCCGCCTCGGCGGATCCACGGTGCCCGAGCAAGAGAACGTGACCGGCATGATCGGCCCCCTGAGCTTCGGCTCGCGCCGGCTGGGCGTTCTGGCCGTCACCTCGCCAAAAGGCGGCCGAAAGTACAATGCGAACGACTTCGAGGTCTTCAAATCCCTCATCGAGCAGTGCGCCTTCGCGCTGGCCAACGCCGTCTCCCACCAGGAGGCCACGCAGAGTCGCATGGACCAGCAGGAATTGCAGAATGCCAGCCAGATCCAGCAACTCCTGCAGCCGGATCACGACCCGGTGGTTCCGGGCTTCGTCGTAGCGGGAAAAAACATCCCCGCCCGCACCCTCAGCGGTGACTACTTCGACTTTCTGCACCTGCCGGACGGCAAGTTCGGCTCCGTCATCGCCGATGTGTCCGGAAAGGGCCTCGGAGCGGCGCTCATCGCCGTCATGTGCCGCGCCCTCATGCGTTCCAGGGCCGCCTTGAGCCGGACGCCTGCGGAGACGCTGGCCGCCGTGAACCGGCAGATCGCCCCGGACATCCGGGAGGACATGTTCATCACCATGTCCTACGTCCTGGCGGAGGAAAACAGTCCCAAGATGACCCTCGTCCGCGCCGGGCACAACGCCGCCCTCCTCTGGCGCAAGGCCACGGACACCATCGACATCCTGCATCCGCCGGGGCTGGGCATCGGGATCGACAAGGGAAATGTCTTTGAGCGCGTCACCAAGCAGCTCGACTTCGAAATGCTCCCCGGGGACTGCCTGCTGCTCTACACCGACGGCGTGAACGAGGCCATGAACCCGGACGAGGTCGAGTTCGGCGAGGAGCGTGTGCAGGAAAAATTCGCCAAATATGCCGACCAGGGCCCCAAGGCCGTCATCGGCGGAATCATCACCGAACTGGAGCACTTCCTGCAGGGCAGACGCTCTCACGATGACATCACCTTGATTGCCATCCAGAAGACGCCATAGTCGCGGCCCCCCAAACCCCCGCGAATCCTATGACCGAGCCGAGTCCCGAAACGACCCAGCAACCTGAAATCGACCCCGTTCCAGCCTCCGAAGCCGCCGCTCCCGGCGCGGAGGGCGCTGCTGAAGCCGCCGAACCCGTCGATCCCATGACCGCCCTGGCCCAGGAGGCCGAACGGTGGAAAGACATCGCCTACCGCAGCCAGGCGGAGCTCGACAACTTCCGCAAACGCTCC
>CAMAZK010000213.1 GCA_945863205.1 Akkermansia muciniphila
GCGGGGAGCTGAGCTTCACGCCGCCGATCAAGGCCTTCCTGGAAGAGAAGCTGTGGCTCGCTCTGTTCTGGTCGCCCGCATTGACAGACTTCTGGAACCGCGAACTGGGAACCGCAAACCGCGAACTTTTGCAGAAGTGCATTCCCATGGGCTGGGTGGTGGACCCGGTGCCGCTGCCGCCCTTTGCGGTGTGGCCGAAGCTGGACATTCAGGACTGGCGGGAGATGAAGACTTTTGGAGGCAAGCAGCGGCAGTTGGTGCTGAAGATCAGCGGCTTCTCCGAGCGCGGCTGGGGATCGCGCGGCGTTTTCATCGGCCACGATCTCTCGCAGGAGCAGTGGGGCGCGGCGATCGACGAGGCGCTGGCGAGTTTCCCGGAGAATCCCTTCGTGCTGCAGGAGTTTCATCGCGCGAGGGTGGTGACGCATCCGGCGTGGAATGAGGAGCAGCAGGAGACGCGGGCGATGCAGAGCCGGGTGCGGCTGTGTCCGTATTACTTTGCCACCTCGGACGATGACGATGATCCGGCGCTGGGCGGCGTGCTGGCCACGGTGTGCCCGGCGGACAAGAAAATCCTGCACGGCATGCGGGATGCGATGATGCTGCCTTGCGTTGCGCGGTGATTTCCGCTCCAATGGCGGCACCATGAAGCTGATTCCCGCCCTGCTCTTCGTCTCCACGTCTGTTTTTGCCGCTGACCCGATCGTTGTGAAACTCTGGCCCGGCGGAGCACCGGAGAAGCCGGGGGTGAAGATCGAGGCGGAGAAGGAAGTGCCGAAAAAATCCGCCGATGACGTGCAGCGCATCACGAACGTGACCGATCCGATGATCACGGTCTTCAAGCCGGAAAACGCGAACGGCACCTCGGTGCTGGTGTGCCCCGGTGGCGGCTATAGCATCTTGGCCTATGAGCATGAGGGCTCGCAGGTGTGCGATTTTCTCAACCAGCAAGGCGTCACCGGCATTCTGTTGAAGTATCGCGTGCCGAAGCGTGATCCGAAGGACCCGGGGCGCGAGGCGCTGCAGGATGCGCAGCGGGCGATGGGCATCATCCGCCATCACGCTGAAGAGTGGGGCCTGAAACCGGACCGCATCGGCATCCTCGGCTTTTCCGCCGGCGGTCATCTCTCGGTGATGACGGCGCTCCACGCGAACGAGCGCACCTACACGACCGATCCCGCGCTGGACGTGGAAGATGCGACGCCGAACTTCGCGATCCCTGTTTATCCGGCCTATCTCGTGAGCAAGGAGGAACCGGGGAAGCTGCTGCCGGGCTTCGAGGTCACCGCAAAATCACCGCCGATGTGCCTGGTGCATGCGCATGACGACTCGTGGCCCTCCAGCGCCAGCGCCCTGCTTTACCTCGAGTACAAGAAGCTGGGCCTGCCCTGCGAGCTGCACATCTACGCGAAGGGCGGCCACGGCTTTGGCATGCGCAAGAGCGGCGGCCCGGTGAACGACTGGCCGGTTCGCGTGGTGGAGTGGATGAAGTCGATGGCTTTGATTCCCTGATTTCATGAAGATGCTGAAGCCTCGCGCCAGTGCAGCTGCGGCCGTCAAGACGGCTGCGGTGTCTCATCGGATCGTGGCGGATGATTCGGCGGAGACGATCTGCCGCTTCCTGCCGGACGGCACGTTCACCCGAATGAATGAGGCCTTCTGCCGGCTGCTGGGCAAGTCTGCGGAAGAACTGCTGGGAAGCCGCTGGCAGGCGCTGGTCGGGGCGGGAGATGTGCCGATGATCGAGGCGAAGCTCCGTGCGATTACCCCGGAGAATCCGGTCGTGCTGATCGAGAACCGGCTCAGAGACGGCGAGGGCCGGCTGCGCTGGATGAGTTTCGTCAATCGCGGGCTCTACGATGACGCAGGGCGTTTGACCGAGATCCAGTGGGTGGGCGTGGATGTCTCCGAGCGGGTCGAGGCGCAACGGAAGCTGGAGGAAAGCCGGCAGCGCTGGCGCTATGCGCTGGAGAGTTCCGGCTTCGGCATGTGGGACTGGGACATGGTCAACAGCACGACCTTCTTCTCCCGCCAGTGGAAGACGATGCTGGGCTACGAGGAAGCCTCCGAAATCGCCAACGACTTCGATGCTTGGCGTGCGCTGGTGCATCCGGACGATCTCAAGGGCGCTCTGGATGCGCTGGAAAGCTACATCGACGGTTTTCGGGAGGAATACGCGGTCGAGTTCCGCATGCGCTGCAAAGACGGCTCATGGAAATGGGTGCGCAGCCGCGGGCAGGTGATCGAGCGTGACCCTGCGGGGAATCCCGTGCGCATGACCGGCACGCATGTGGACATTTCCAAGCGCAAGGCGGCCGAGGAGCGCGAGGCGCGAAGCCTGCAACTCATGGCGGAGGGGGCGCCTGCCGCCGCCGTCCTGGAAGCGATCACGCGCAATGTGGAGGCGGCGCATCCGGGAATGGTCTGCGCGATCATGCTGGTGGAGCCGTCCGGGACGCGGCTGAGGATCAAGACGGCTCCAGGGCTGCCGGAGGCGGCTTGGAAGGCGCTCGATGGGATCGAGATCCGCCCGGATTCGGCCTGCTGCGGTGCGGCGGCGCATTCGGGCATGCGCACGGTTTGCAGGGATGTGCTGGCCGATGCTCGCATGGAGCCTTTTTTCAAGGTCGCCGCGAGTGCACGGCTGCGCGCCTGCTGGTCGGAGCCGATCATCAGCAGTGCTGGAAAAGTCCTCGGCACGCTGGCCTGCTACCATTCCCATCCGCACGAGCCGCCGCAGGCGGAGGTGCAGTCCGTGACGAACGCCGCGCGGCTGGCCACCCTGGTCATCGAGCGCGAGTGGCGGGAGGAGTCCCTGAAGATCAGCGAGGAGCGCTACGCCCGCGCCCTGCGCGGAACGACGGACGGACTCTGGGACTGGAACATCGTGACCGGAGATGCCTATTTCTCCCCGCGGTGGAAGGAGATGCTCGGCTTTGCGGAGCATGAACTGCCAAACAGCCGAGAGGAGTCCTTCATCAACCGCCTGCACCCGGATGATGTGGCCCGCGTGCAGGCTGCCCGCACGAAGCACTTCGAGCGGCTTGGTCCTTACCATGTGGAGGCTCGTCTGCGTGCCAAGGCGGGTGATTACAAGTGGTTCAACATTCGAGGTCAGGCCGACTGGAACCATCTCGGCGAGCCGGTCCGCATGACCGGCACGATTTCCGACATCACCGCCCGCAAGCTGGCCGAACAGGCGCTGGAGGAGAGCGAAGCGCGATTCCGGGCCGTCTTCGAGCAGGCGGCCGTGGGGATCGCAGTGATCGAAACGGCCACCGGGCGCTACCTCAGCGTGAACCGCCGGCTGTGTGAAATCAACCGGCGCAGCGAGGAGGAGATGCTGGGCCTGACATTCATGGATGTGACCTATCCTGCTGACCTTCAGGATGATCTGGACAAGATGGAAGACCTCAAGGCGGGGCGGATTGGGAATTTCCACATGGAGAAGCGCAACGTGGCTTCTGACGGCAGCCTGACGTGGATCAATCTGGCCGTCGCACCCATGTGGCGGCCCGGGGAGCCGCCGCTGCGGCACATCGCCGTGGTGAAGGACATCAGCGAGCGCAAGGAGGCGGAGTTCAACTACCAGCGTGAACTGGCCTACAATCGTGCGCTGGTGGACCATACCGGGTCCTTCATCGTCGTGCTCGATCCCCGGGGGAAGTTCGTGCATGCCAATGCGACTTTCTTTTCCGCCATGGGCTACACGGAGGAGGACGTACTCGGGCGGACACCGTGGGAGATCGGGCTGATGAGTGCGGAGGAAGCAGTCCGCTCCAAGGAGCGCTTCGCCCGCCTGCTGCGCGGGGAGGACAATCCGCCCACCGACACCCGTCTGCGGGCCAAGGACGGCAAGTGGCGCGTGGTCGAGCTGCGCAGCACGTCCACCCGCACGGCGGACGGGCAGGCCGACCGCATCATCATCACCGGCACGGACATGACGGAGCGCAACCGCCTGCAGCAGGAGATCATGCGCGTGGTGGAGCAGGAGCACGCCCGCATCGGCCATGACCTGCATGACGGCGTCGGACAGACGATGACCGGCATCGTCACGATGATGGAAGCCTTGGAAAACGATCTTACAGGCGAGTCAAAGGCATTCGCCGGGCGCATTCATGAACTGCTGGCGCAGTCGGTTTCCGAGGTGCGGCGCATGTCCCATGGGCTTTCGCCAACGAGCATCAAGTACCGCGGGCTCGCCGGGGCGCTGCATCTCCTGGCGGAAACGGTGCGCACGAACTTCCGCACGCCGTGTGACTGCGAAGCCGACGCCTCCATCGAGATCCGTGACACGGACAAGGAGGCCCATCTGTTCCGGATCGCTCAGGAAGCCGTCACCAATGCGCTCCGGCACGGCAAGCCGGACCATGTCACGATCAGCCTCAAGCGGGGCTCCGCCGGCATGTGTGAACTGCGAGTCGAAGACGACGGCGTCGGCATCAAGCGCAAAAAGGACAGCGCTCCCGGCGGCATCGGCGTGCGTGTGATGGAATACCGCGCCAACCTGATCGACGGCCGGCTCAAGATCGCGTCATCGCGCAGGAGGGGCTGCGTGGTGAGCTGCGAGTTTGAGGCCTCCGTGCCTGAGCAGGAGACGGCACCGAAGAAGCGCACGCAGGGCAGGGGCAAAAAACGGTCCTCCTGACCGGCGTCACTCCCGCGTGATCAATTCATCCAGGTTCAGAATGATCCGCGTGGTGGCCACCCACGCCGCATTCTCCGCAGCAGCCACTCCCGGCACGGCGTGCGTGCCGGCGGCGGACTTCGCCTCTTCGCCGTCGCCGTTCTGATAGGTGTAGCGCGATTCTTTGAGGAGCTTTGTCAGCGCATCGACCTCCTCCCCGGAAGGGGGGCGGGCGACGCAGAGGCGGAAGGCGCGGGTGAGGCGTGCCGCGTCGTCGGTGAGCGTGGAATCGGAGAGCACCCTCTTCGCCAGAGCCTGCGCCGCTTCGGCGAAGGCTTCGGCATTCAGCGTGGTGAGCGCCTGCAGCGGCGTGTTGGAAACGGTGCGCTTCACATTTGTGGTGTTCGCATCCGGGCAGTCGAAGGTCGTCAGGTCGGGATGCGGGGCGGTGCGCTTGAAGAAGGTGTACATGCCGCGGCGGTAGCGGTCTTCACCGCCGCTGACGGTCCACTTGAAATTGCCGGCGTAGCTGAGCGCGGCGATGCCGTCCGGGATGGGCGGGAAAACGCTGGGGCCGCCGAGTTTTGGCGAGAGCAGCCCGCTGGCGGCGAGGTGGAGGTCGCGCACGACCTCGCCATCCACGCGCAGACGGTTCTGGCGCCAGAGCAGGGCGTTCTTCGGGTCCAGTTCCATCACTTTCGCCGGCAGGTCGGCGGGAATCACGCTGCTCTGCCGGTAGGTGGCGGACATCATGATGGTCTTGAGGATCTTCTTCCGGCTCCAGCCCTGCTTCATGAACTCGTCGGCCAGCCAGTCGAGCAGTTCGGGATGCGTCGGCGCTTCACCGCGCACGCCGAAGTCGGCGACGGTGCGGACGAGCCCCTCTCCGAACAGGCGCGTCCAGAAGTGATTCACGGTGACTCGTGGCGTCAGCGGATGGCTGCTGCTGACCAGCCAGCGGGCCAGATCGAGCCGCGTGTCTCCCCGCAGCGGCGGAAGCGTGGACAAGGCGCCCGGCGTGACCTCCCCGGCAGGCTGCAGGAACTCGCCGCGGTGCAGCACGTGGGTTTTGCGCGGATTGCTCTTCCGCTGGGCGATCACCCGCACGTCCATGAGCGGCGGTTTCGGAAGCCGGGCCTCCGCTTCCCGCAGCGCACGATCTGCGGCCAGCACCTCGGGGTCCACTTTCGCCATCCACTCCCAGAGCGGCTGTATGACCACCGGATTCCGGCGCTTCGGCTCCTCGCTGAGAATCTTGAGAATCGCCGCCGGAGCGATGCTGTCTGCCGTTTCCTCGCTGGCGGCCAGGATGCGGAAGCGGCCGATGGTGTGGCCGGCTTGCTTGTAGTTCTGCTCGAGCCGCAGCGTGAGCTTGGCGCCGGGCGGGATGACCAGAGGTTCGGCGAGTTGCAGGGTCAGCGTGTGCTTTTTGCCGGTCGCGCCGGAGACGGCCCAGCCGGTCTGATCGTCGGCGTCGAGCGTCTTGTCGGCGGTGAAGGTCTTCTGCTCAAAATCGGCCTTCGGCGAGTGCAGGACGACTTCCTGCGTGGATGTCCCGTTCTGAATCGCGGCGGTGATCCTGGTGAGCACGAAGTTGCCGCCCGTGTTGTAGCCGGGGCCTTTTCCAGGCAGGGAATCGTCCGGCAGCACCTCGATCTGCAGCGCGGAGATCGGCTTTGAGTGCCCGCTGACTTCGAGCGTGTAGCTGTCGGTCTTGGGGGACTTCGCTTGAGCAAGGAAGGAGCCGTCCGGCTGTTTGAGCATCTTGGCGGACAGAGCCTTTGCATCGGCCAGCGGCAGGGTCTCGAACCTTTGGCCGGTCTTGGCCTCCGCAGCCTTCGCGAGGCGTTCCTGGATGTTTTTCTCCCACTCCGGCAGCTTCACGGGCAGTTCGGTCTTCGCGGCGTCCAGGGCCTTTCGCAGCGGGATGAGCCGCGTCACGGCATCCCCGTTCTTTTTCTCGTACTCGCTCCATGCTTCGGGGGAGTCCGGCACCTGGCGGTTCACTTCGTCGCCGTTGTTAAAGTAGGCGAAGAGCTGGTAGTACTCCGTCTGCGTGATCTGATCGTACTTGTGCGTGTGGCAGCGTGCGCAGCCTACGGTGAGGCCCAGCCACACGGTGCCGAGCGTCTCCGTGCGGTCCATGCAGGCCTCGACGCGGAACTGCTCCTGATCGGTGCCGCCTTCCGTGTTGGTGAGCGTCTGGCGGTTGAAAGCGGTGGCCACGACCTGCTCCGGCGTGGCATCGGGCAGCAGGTCTCCGGCGAGCTGTTCGATCGTGAACTGGTCAAAGGGCATGTCGTCATTGATCGCGCGGATGACCCAGTCGCGGAAACGCCACGCGTCCGGGCGCGGGCGGTCCTTTTCATACCCGTCGCTATCGGCATAGCGGGCCATGTCCAGCCAGTGGCGGCCCCAGCGCTCGCCGTAGCGCCCGGAGGCGAACGCGCGGTCCAGCATCGCCTCGTAGGCCTTCGGTGACGTGTCGCTGACAAAAGCGTCCACCTCCTCCATCGACGGCGGCAGGCCGAGCAGGTCGTAGTGCACGCGGCGGATCAGCGTGATGCGGTCCGCCTCCGGCGAGGGCGGGATGCCGTGTTCGGCGAGCCTGGCGCGGATGAACTCGTCAACGCCGGCGCCCCGGGGCCGGATGACCGGCTTGTAGGCCCAGTGCGCCTCAAACTTAGCGCCTTCGGCGATCCATTGCTTCAGCACCTCGATGTCACGGGTTTTCACCGGATGCTTCGCGCGGTGCTTCGGCGGCGGCATCTGCTCGTCCGGATCGGTGGAGGCCAGCCGGGCGATCATTTCACTCTGCTCCGGCTTTCCCGGCACGATGCCATGCGCACCGCTTTTCAGCGCCTTCAGCGCGAGTTCGCGGCTGGTCAGCACCAGGCCGCCCTTCGAGTCATCCGGCCCATGGCATTCGAGGCAGTGCTCGGCAAAGAGCGGCTGCACATCACGCGCGAAGTCGATGGGCGCCGCGTGGATGGCCGGGACGAAGAAAAAAGGAAGCAGACGGAGTGAAGTCACGCCCTTCATAACGCGGCGGGCTGGCGACGTTTTGCGCTGGAGACGCGGGCGCAGGTGGCGGCGGTCGTTGACCGTCACTCCGCCCGCAGCAGCGGCCAGAGCGGGGTCTGCGTCTGGAGGAAGGTCACGGCCTGCTCGTCGTCGGAGGTGATCACCGCGCAGTAGAAATCCAGATGCCGGGGCGTGAGCTTTTGCGCCATCAGGCAGAAGTCATTGTAGAAGACCGGGTCCGCATGCCGCAGCCACAGGATCACCCTCAGGTCGTCGCCCGGCACCTCCCCTGTCGCCTCGTCCATCTGATGGAAGAGGTACACGCCGATCGGCACCCGCCGCCGGGCGCAGAAGATGCGGATGGCCTGCTTTAGCTTCATCGGCACCTTGTTCTCCGGCACCGGGTAGAGCGTCACCGCTGTCTTCTCCCCGCTGCCAGATGGCGGGTTGTCGCCGGTGAACTCCCCCGCCACCAGCGAGGCCACCGCCTTTGGCTGCAGCCGGATCGTGCCGCCGCCGGCGGCCATGACCCGCACCGTCGTCTGCCCGTCATTGAGGAATCCCATCAGCACATCGGCCGGCATCTCGCAGATCATCGGCCTGGGGCCGCCGCCCTTCTTGACATTGCGCATCTCAAAGGAGGCCGCTGCCTCGCTGGTGAAGACCGCCGCGAAGGGACCGTCCTTGTCCGCATAGGTGCACCAGACAAAGCCCTGGTCCGTCGTGCGCGTGTGCTCCCCCTCCAGCTCCGGGTGGTAGGGCACGTAGGTGAACACTTCCGCCTTCATTAGCAGCCGGAACATCCGTCCCTGCAGCGACGGATCCTCCGCCGCCTGCTTGATCAGACGTTCCAGCTCATTCTGTGGCTCCGGCTCGGGCTGCCAGTCTTCGGTGGGGGAGGGGGGCATGATGAAGGATGAAGGATGAAGGATGAAGGATGAAGGATGAAGGATGAAGGATGAAGGATGCGCGGGCGTCAGGGCGCACCCGTCACCTGCACGCGCATGAAGCGGGTGGTGGCGGTGCTGGTGAGGGTGTTGTCGCGGACCTTGAGGGTGGTGGGCTCGTC
>CAMAZK010000214.1 GCA_945863205.1 Akkermansia muciniphila
GAGGCAGCCATCAGATCGCTCAAACCCAGCCCGCCGAGGCCGAGACCGCCGATGCGCAAAAAATCGCGCCGGTGCAGGCGCGAGGTTCCCTGGCTATGGTCGGTGAAGGTGAGCATGACAGGGGCAATACGGCGCGAGGAGCGTGGTCCTTCCTGAATGACGGCTTGCATGCGGGACGGCTTTTCGTCAGCATGTGCTCATGACACGCACGATCCTCGCCATTGGCGCACACTACGACGACTGTCCGTTTGGCATTCCCGGCACCCTGCTGCGAGCGGTGCAGAAGCATCAGCGCGTGGTCATTCTGAGTCTGATCGGTGACTACTCGAACTGGCCGCCGGTGCGCGGCCGCGATCGGGAGCTGCTGGAGTTGTCGAAGCAGCTCGCCGCCGAACGCGGCATGGAGATGCGCTTCCTGCCGTGGAAGAGCATGGGCTTTGAGCCGACGCTGGAGACGAAACGGGCCGTGGCGGAAGTCGTGGCCGATGTGAAGCCGGACACCGCCTTCATGCTGTGGCCGCGTGACAGGCACCCGGACCACGAAGCGGCCAGCGCGATCTGCCACGCGGCGCTTTACCAGCCCGCACGACTGCTGGGGCGCGACGATGTGCGGACGCCGGCTCGCGTGTTCTGGTATGACAACGGGCCGGGGCACACCATCGGCTTCGAGCCGGACACCTACATCGACGTGTCCGGTGAATGGGAGGCGTCGCGAGAGTGGCTGGGGCGTCTCATGGCCTTCGTGCGCAACGAGCCCTACGATCCAGCGAAGACCGACGCTGCGGTGGAGACGAAGACGGTGCTCGCGCGTTATCGCGGCCTGGCCTGCGGCGCCCGTCATGCGGAGGCGCTGAAAAGCGTGCGCCCGATTGCACGCGACGACTGGTGATGTCACGCCCGGCGGCTCAGCCGCATGTCCATCCAGACCGCTAGGATGAGCACGAGGCCGCGGGCGATGAACTTCCGCTCCGGCGGCACGGACATGAGCGTCATGCCGTTCAGAAGGCAGGCGATGATCAGAGCCCCCAGCAGGACGCCGAGGACGGTGCCGCGCCCGCCGCGCAGGCTCACGCCGCCAATCACGCATGCGGCGACGGCGTCCAACTCCATCAAGTCGCCGACGGTCGTCGTCGAAGAGCCTGCATAGGCGGTTTGCATGAAGCCGGTGATGGCGACGATGGCGCCCATGCCGCTGTAGGCTGCGATGACGCTGCGCTTCATCGGCACGCCGGAGACAAAGGCGGCTTCGGTGTTGCCGCCGATGGCGTAGAGGTGGCGACCGAGCGCGGTGTGCTGCGTCACGGCATAAACGACCATCGTCACGCAGCCGAGAATCAGGGAGGGCAGGGGGATGCCGCGAAACTGGCCGGTGACGAGCACGAAGAGCGCGATGGCCTGCGCGGTGATGAAAAGCCGCATGAAGGCCATCTCCCTGTCATCCACGGCGAATCCGTGAGTGATGCGGCGTTTCCGGGCGCTGAGGGTGGAGAAGGTCAGGGCGATCACCAGCACGGCTGCGAGCAGCCAGCCAAACTTCGGCGGCAGGTAGTAAGTGGTCAGCAGGGAGTAGAGATTGGCCTGCCCACCGGGCGCCACTGGGACGGTGGCGTTGTCGATCACCAGCCAGAACAGACCTTTGAAAATCAACAGCGCCCCCAGCGTGACGATGAAAGCCGGCATGCGCTCGCAGACGATGAAGGCACCCATGGCCATCCAAATCAGCACCCCGCAGACGAGACCGATGGCGAGCGCCGCCGGTGCAGGCAGGTCGTGATGAAAAACGAGCACGCTGGCGATGCCGCCGATCAAACCCACGCCGCTGCCGGCGGAGAGGTCGATATGGCCCGGCAAAAGAATCAACAGCATGCCCATGGCCAGCGTGGCGGTGATGGATAGCTCCGTCGCCAGCATGGAGAGATTCCGCGCACCGAGGAAGGCGGGCTCTTTCACCGCAAAGAACACGCCGATGGCGAGCAGCGCGATGACGATGGGCAGTTCTCTGAAGCGAAAGGTCATGGCGCGTCAGTTTTGCATGCTCAGGATGATGCCGACGATGATCAGGGCGATGACGATGGCGATCGTGATCTTCACCCAGCTCAGCGGATACTCGCCGGTGATCTTCCCGGTGGCTCCGTTCACGGCGACCTGGTAGGTCTTGCTGCCGTAGGTGTAGCTCACCAGCCAGACGGGCAGCAGGACGTGCTTGAAGGTGACGCCGGTGTATTCCGGAGAGATTTGCAGGTTTCGGTGGGTGTCCCCGGGGATCTGGGAGGCGCACAGGCTGCGCAGGCTGTCATCCATGCGCCTGCGGGAGTCCTGCGCGGCATTGACCAGGTCGATCTGATACTGCTCCACCACCCAGCCAGAGAGGTAACCCGGGTCGTAGGGCAGGAGGTCGGTCGTGGTGGGGAAGGGCTGGAGGTCTTCGAGGAGTTTCGGATGCACGCCTTTGGAGGCGGGCACCAGCAGGTCGTCGAAGTCATGGCTCACATGGCCGGAGGCGTATTCCCATCGCGTGTGGCGCGTGCGGTTGCCCTTGCTGTCGGTCGTGTAGTAATAGTGTCCGGCTTCGGCCTCCCAGGGGCACTCGGCATGCGCGTCAAAGGTCCAGTAGGGGAGGTAGAGACCGTGCAGCGTGTCCGTCATCGCTTTGCCACCCAGGGCGTTCGGCGCCCAGAAATGGCTGCCGTACCAGCGGCGGATGTCCTCCCGCACCTGGGTGTCGGGAATTTTAAAGGGGAGCTGGCTGCCGGGGCGAATGGGCGTGCCGACATCCTCCACGGCCAGGATCGCCGGGGAGCCGCAGAAGTCGCAGCTCTGCGCCACGCGGGTCTCGTTGAAGACGGAAATGGCATGACAGCTCTGGCACTTCACCGTCTTGCGCGCCGCTGCCCAGCCGCGCTGGTCGTCGGGAATGGCCCGCAGGGCGGTGACGAGGTCATTTTCCTCCACCAGGGTGCCATCGGTGCTGAGTTCGGCGGGGGACTCCGTGCCGCAGTAGGGGCAGACGAGGGCGTGCTTCGCAGGGGTCCACACCGCCTCGGCCCCGCAGGCCGGGCAGGCGAATTTGGAAAGGGCGGTGACTTCAGACATGGCAGGTGTCGATTAACCGGAGAAAAAGGAATCCTGTCCATTCTAAAAACCTGGGTCAAACATTTCGTCCGGCAGGCCGTTTTAGCCTGCGCATGAAACGCTCCATCACTCTCTTCCTGCTGCCGCTTGCGTTTGCGTTGTCACTCGGTGCCGAGACGGTCAAAGACCGCGAGGGCGCGGTCCGCAATGAGAAGGCGACGATGGAAAACGATGCGCGGTGGAACTGGAACGACGTGGACGGCGGCTTCCAAATGGCGAAGACCACAGGCAAGCCGCTGCTGGTGGTGCTGCGTTGCGTGCCCTGCCTCTCCTGCGCCGGGATCGATGCGAGCGTGCTCCAGGAGCCGGAGCTGGTGCCCCTGCTGGACCAGTTTGTCTGCGTTCGGGTGATCAATGCGAACGCGCTCGACCTGTCCCGCTTCCAGTTTGACTACGACCTGTCGTTCTCGGCCATCATCTTCAACGGCGACGGCACGATCTACGGCCGCTACGGCTCATGGTTGCACCAGAAGGATCCGCTGAACAAGACGACGGCGAGTTTCAAAAAGGCCCTGGAGGCGGCGCTGGCCGTGCACGGGGACTATCCAGGGAACAAGTCCGCCCTTTCCGGCAAGCAGGGCATGCCGGTGCCCTATCAGACGCCGGTCGAGTTTCCAAAGCTGGCCGCCAAGTACCAGAGCAAGCTCGACTGGGACGGGAAGGTCGTGCAGAGCTGCGTTCACTGCCACATGGTCGGAGACGCCTACCGGGCCCACTATCGCAGCACGCAGCAGACAGTGCCGGCGGAGTGGATTTACCCACAGCCTTCGATCGAGACCCTCGGCGTCACGCTGGCCACCGACGACATCGCGCGGGTGGAATCCGTGGCGGCAGACTCCCCCGGGGCGAGCGCGGGGCTCAGGGCAGGGGATGTCCTCCTTTCACTCAACTCGCAGCCGTTGATCTCCATCGCCGACGTGAGCTGGGTGCTGCACCGGGCGCCTGAATCGGGGGCTTTGTCCGCCCTGGTCGCCCGCGGAGGTGCGCAGGCCGCGCTCAGCATTGACCTCCCTTCCGGCTGGCGAATGAAGTCCGACATCGGACGCCGCGCTGGCACCTGGCCGATGCGGGCCATGGCCTTTGGCGGCATGAAAATGGACGACATTCCGGACGAGGAACGTGCCAGCCTGGGCCTGGACAAGCAGCAGATGGCGCTGCGCATCGCGCACGTCGGGCAGTTCGGCGACCACGCGAAGGCCAAGCAAGCTGGATTCAAAAAGGACGACATCCTGATCGAGGCGGGAGATTTGAAGCAGCGCATCACGGAGAGCGCGATCATCGGACATCTGCTGCAGAATCACCGGCCCGGAGAGAAGCTGCCGACCGTCGTGCTGCGTGGCGGGCAGCGCCTAGCGCTGAAGCTGCCGCAGCAGTGAAAGTGGGCGCGTGGTGCCACGACAACCACGGACAAGGAGAAAATCAGCCTCGACAGTCAAATGAGGGCCAGGCCGAGCCATATTGGGGGTCCGCACACGAACTTTCTGGAGGAAACCGATGCAACGGTGTCCAAAGCGCCTTCCGAAAAACAGCCCTGGCATAGGTCTCGTGGGGTGGCAGGCGGTGCTCAGCAAGTCGGAGAATCGGGTGCGCACAGGGGATTGAGCGCCCGCTTTTTGCGGCTTCCAGGGGGCCTGCGTCGAGTGCTGTGGAAAATGAGCGAGTTCTGCGGCGTAAAGCTTGTCACTCTTACTGCGTGATGAGCAATCACTTCCATGTGCTCGTGGAAGTGCCCTGGCGCGAAGTCTGGCTACAGCGCTTCGAGGGCCCGGAGGGTGAAAAGAAGCTGCTGGAGCACCTGCGCACGCTCTACAGCAAGAACTTCGTAGGCCTGCTCAAAGACGAACGCGAGGACTTCCGCAAGCGTGGGATGACCACGCTTGCGGAGGAGAAGATTGCCGCCATCAAGCGGCGCTTCTGCGACCTCTCGATCTTCGTGAAGGAGGTCAAGGAGCGCTTCAGCCGCTGGTTCAACAAACGCCGTGGCCGCAAGGGCACTCTGTGGATGGACCGCTTCAAAAGCGTGCTCGTTGAAGGCAAAGGCGAGCCGCTGCACACCATGGTCGCCTACATTGATCTCAACCCCGTGAGAGCCGGGCTGGTGAAAGACCCCAAAGACTACCGCTGGTGAGGCTACGCCGAGGCACTGGGCGGCAGCCGCAGAGCGCAGCGGGCGATGAGCAAAGTGACCGCCAAGCCGGTGGACGGCTGGGAGAGTGGGGGAGGAGCCGAGGCGTATCGGAAACTGCTCTACAGCCACGCGGTGGAGGTGCACAGCGCATACAAGACCGAGGTGGTGAGACGTGGCCTGAGCGCTGAAGAAGTGCAAGCAATGCAACAAACCCAGGGCAAACTCAGCGCAGCGGAACTGGTGCGGCAGCGGGTGCGCTACTTCAGCGACGGGCTGGTGATCGGCGGCAAAGAATTCGTGGAGGGCATGTTCGGGCAGCACCGGGAAAAGTTCGGGCCGAGGCGGAAGGACGGAGCGCGAAAGATCACGGAAAGCGCGGGAGGACTGTTCGCCTTGCGGAGATTGAGAAAAGCTGGCGTTGGTGGGTTGCGTAGCGTTTTGTGAGGATGGAATCGGTTGGAGCGGTGGGCGCTGAACGGGTTCGGTCGTAAGTGCGCGACTTCAGCGACGTGGGCGGTCCTGGGCAGTAAGGCCCTCTTGGAAGGCCTTCTCGCGGCCCAGCGGGAGCTTTTCGGTCAGGGGCGGAAGGAGGAGGGGGCGGATCACGGAGTCGGAGGCGCAATTTCAGAACATTCTTCGTGATTTTGGTGGGCAAGCACTGTGGATGCGGCGCTTCCGTGCGAAGCGAGCATTGCGGGATGTTTAAATCGAGGTATGGACAGGGTTTCTCCCGCCCTCATGTCCAACTACGCCTCCAGCCGCCCCCGTCCCACCCAGGAGCCCGTCACCATCGCCATCGTTGCCTCGCTGTATAACAATCAGTTCGTGCAGGGGCTGCTCGATGCCGCGAAGGAGGAGATCGAGGTCGTCGCGCCGAATGCATCGCTCGACGTTTATCGCGTGCCCGGCGCTTTTGAGATTCCGGTGTGTGCGGAGCTGGTCCTGCGCGGCAGTGCGCCGGACGCCGTGATCGCCCTTGGGGTGATCATTCGCGGCTCCACCGAGCATGCCGATCTCGTCGGAGCATCGGTGACGGACGCCTTGCAGCAGATGGCCGTGAGGCACTGCATCCCCGTTGTTCATGAGGTTCTGCTGGTGGAGAGCGAGGAGCAGGCCGAGGAGCGCTGCCTGGGGACCACGATCAACCGCGGCACTGAAGCCGCGCAGACCTGCATCAAAATGATCAACCTCTTCGGAAAGATGAAAGCCAGTTTCGCCGGCGAACCCATCGACCACGCCTAATCTCATGGGAAAACGACGCGAAGGCCGCGAGGCCGCCATTCAGTTCCTCTTTGCCCGTGACATGCAGGGCGACGAAAAGCCTGAAGACCCCGAGGTGTTCTGGACGCTCCACAGCGCCAAGACTTCCACCCGCGCCTATGCAGAGAGCCTGATCAAGGGCGTTCTTCTTCACCGCGATGACATTGACCGCCGCATCGTGCCGCTGCTCCAGAACTTTCGCCTTGAGCGCCTCGCCGCCGTGGATCGCAACGTGCTGCGCCTGGCCGCCTACGAGCTTCTGCACTGTCCGGAGGTCCCCGCTCCGGTCATCTTGAACGAGGCGATCGACATCGCGAAGGCGCTCAGCGCCGGAGAGTCCGGCTCCTTCGTCAACGGTGTGCTCGACAAGCTGGCCAAGTCCCTGCGAAAACCGGTCCCGCGTCCACAGGCCCCGGCGGCTGAAGCTGTTCTCGACGCCGATTCTCAGTAGCCGCCTGCTTCTGGCCGATCTCATTCTTCCGCATTCTGAATTCGTCATTCGCCTCTCATGGCCGGTTTTTTCAAGTCCCTCCTCCAGCGTTTCACCAAGCCCGACATCGATTGGGACGAACTCGAGGCGTCTCTCGTCGCCGGTGATCTCGGCCCGCGCCTGGCGCTCCAGATCGTGGCCGACCTGAAGTCTCAGCAGCGGCAGCTTCACGGGGCGGACATCGTCCAAGTGGCTCGTGAGCATGTGCGGAAGATTCTGCCGGAAACCGTGGCCGGGCTCGAAGCGCTGCCGGGTCGGCCGAGGGTGCTCCTGATGGTCGGTGTCAACGGCACCGGCAAAACGACCAGTACGGCGAAGCTCGCGCACCTTCTCCATCGACGCGGTCACAAGGTCGTGCTGGCTGCGGCGGACACTTTCCGCGCCGCCGCCGTGGAGCAGCTCACCGTGTGGTCGGAGCGTCTCGGCATCACCCTGGTCAAAGGTCCGCCGAACTGCGATCCGGCGGCCGTGTGCTTCGACGGCTATGAAAAAGCGGTTCGCGAGCAGGCTGACTTCCTCATCTGTGACACCGCCGGCCGCCTCCACACGAAGCACAATCTGATGGAGGAGCTGAAAAAGATTCACCGCATTCTCGGGCGCAAGGACGAGACCTCCCCGCACGAGGTCCTCCTCGTCGTCGATGCCACCACGGGCTCCAATGCGCTGCAGCAGGCACGTGAGTTCCACAAGGCTATCCCGCTGACCGGCATCATCGTCACGAAGCTCGATGGCAGCGGCAAGGGCGGCGTGCTGGTGAACATCCAGCAGGAACTCGGGGTCCCCACCCGCTTCATCGGACTCGGTGAAAAGGTCGAGGATTTTCAGCCCTTCGAGCCGAAGCGGTTCGTCGAAGAACTGCTGTAAAGTCGGGCCCGCAGGCATTTCCGCGCCGGTCTTTGGTCGGCAACCACGGTGTGCTGTCCGGCGTGCGAGCACCGGCGGCGGCTATTTCCAGTTTCGAACAAACGTCAAGCAGGAAAATCTGCGGAACTTCAGCGCTCATGGAGCGGAGAGGCTCGGTGCCTCAGCACGAATGATTTCGGCGGGGCGGCAGAGCGATGGCTCTTCGAAGCTGCATCTCACGTGAAGCTGAGAAATTCCTTGTCTAACGTATCATCCATCCGCTAGGTATTGAGCGTTCGCTTTTTCAATCAACATCTTGGAGGAAATCATCTGTGAAGTTCAAATGCCCAACCTGTGACATGCAGCTCAAAGCCGAGCCCGAAATGGCCGGTAAAATCGTTCGCTGCCCCGGCTGCAACACGAAGCTGAGCATTCCGGCAGCGGCCGCTCTCCCTCCGCCCTCCGCCGCAGGGCTGCCCCCACCCTCTGGAATGCCTGCTCCGAGCGGGGTGACCCCTCCGGCCCCGAGCCAGGGAGATGCTTTCGGATCCGACCATGCCCCCGGGGAGTCGATGGAGCAGGAGCAGGGCTATCAGTATCAGCAGCAAGCCCGTGGCGGTTGGGAAGAGACCGATCCCGCCAATCCCAACCCATGGCTGGCGCTGGCCATCGGCGCGGTGGCTTCGCTGGCGTGGTTTGGCATCATGTTCCCCTTTGGCAAAGGAGCTGTGGGCACCGCGCCAGTGGACACGATGGACTACCTGCACGACCTATTCCTGGAGCGTACCTGGGTGAAC
>CAMAZK010000215.1 GCA_945863205.1 Akkermansia muciniphila
CACACGCGTTTCAGGTCGGCGATGGAGCCCACACCCATTTCCGAATAGAGCGCCGCGACCTTCTTCGGCCCCAGGCCTTGCACCTCGAAGAGTTCGAAGATCGTGTCCGGGAATTCGGCTTTCAGCTTCTCATAAAAACCCAGCCGCCCCGTCGTCGCCATTTCGTGCAGCTTGTCCCGCAGCGCCTCGCCGAGGCCCTTGATGCCGGCGAGCTGGTTCTCCGCCGCCAGCTTCATGATGTCGCCGCTGAAACTCTCGACGACCTCCGCACCGGTGCGGTAGGCACGGATTTTGAAGGGGTTTTCCCCCTGCAGTTCCATCAGGGTGGCGATGTGTTCGAAAATGGTGGCGGCGTCTTCGCGGGTCATGGCCGCATCATGTCGCGGGATGTCCGGGCGTGAAGAAGAAAATGCGGCCGGAACCTATTCCTCGACCGCTTCAAAAACATCCGGCACCGGCGCGTGTTCGCGCACCCAGGCCAGCGCCTCCTCCTTGGTCGTCACCGTGCCTTCGAGCTGCAGCGTTTGCAGCGTGGTCAAGAGCCGCCCCAGTGCCTTCCCCGCACGCCAGCCGAGCGCGATCAAATCCGCGCCGGTGACGAGGCGTGGCGGCAGCAGCGGCTCGCTGGCGAATTCCTCCTTTTTGGCGAGCAGGAAGTCGTAATTGTCCGTGAAACCGTTTGAGCCCAGGCAATCGACGCGGTGCAGGGCCATTTCATCATCGAAGGACGACCGCGCCATGAAACGCCGCAGCGTGGCGGTGCGCATCTGCTGCACGTTCATGAAGGTCATGTGATTCTCCACCGCGACGACCGTGGGATCGATCACGTCGTTCGGAAACTTCATCCGCCGCATGATCTCGCCGGTCATCTCCGCGCCCAGCTTGTCGTGGCCGTTGAAGCGGATGCGGCCCGTGTCGGCATCGCGGGTCTGCGTGGCCGGCTTGGCGATGTCGTGCAGCAGCACGCTCATCACCAGGGGCAGGGAAGCCTCCGCAGGCAGCAGGCTGAGCATGAGCCGGGTGTGGACGAATACATCACCCTCGGGGTGCCACTGCGGCGGTTGCTCGCAGCCCTGCAGCACCAGGATTTCCGGCAGGAACTGCTCCATCAGCCCGCTGGTCACCAGCAGATCAAAGCCACGCACACGGTTCGGGCTGAGCATCGTCTTGATGAATTCCTCGCGGATGCGCTCGATGCTCACGCCTTTGATCTTTTCCGCCAGACCGCAGATCGACTCCCAGGTGGCGTGTTCGATGTCAAAGCCGAGCACGGTGGCGAAACGCACCGCCCGCAGCATGCGCAGGTGATCCTCCTCGAAGCGATCCTTCGCCACGCCGATGGCGCGAAGCAGGCCCATGCGCAGATCGGTCTGACCGCCGACGTAGTCGATCACCTGATCGGTCAGCGGATCGAAGAACAGGCCGTTCACCGTGAAATCGCGGCGCTGGGCGTCGAGTTCGGGCGTGGAATAGGTCACGCTGTCCGGCCGGCGACCGTCGCTGTAGCTGCCGTCGCTGCGGAAGGTGGCCACCTCGACGTGCTCGTGGTTCAAGCGGACGATCACCACGCCAAAATGAGCGCCCACGGTCTGTGCGCCGGGAAACAGTTTCACGACCTGCTCCGGCGTCGCGCTGGTGGCCACGTCGTAGTCCTTCGGATCGCGCCCCAGCAGCATGTCCCGCACGCAACCGCCGGCCAGCAGGGCCTTGTGGCCAGCCTGCGTGAGTTTTTCGATGATCTGGACGGCGGTTTGTCGCATCGGCGGACCCTTCCACGTTTCGCCGTCAAAGTTCAAGGTTGGTTCTGCTTTCCGCTGTTCAAAGGCGGGACAGGCATTAGAATCGCGGCCCCAATCGTCATGGACCCACTCATCGAACTGCTCCGCAACAACTCCAATCAATCCCACAAGGATGTCGCCCTCGCCCTGGGCCTTTCTGAAGCGGAGGTCGCAGCCCGCGTGGCTGCAGCAGAGGCGGACGGCACGATCCTGGGTTACAGCGCTGTGGTTGACCGGCTGAAGGCGGGGGACCGCAGGGTCACGGCGCTCATCGAGGTGCGCATCACGCCGGAGCCGAACGGCGGCTTTGACCGGCTGGCACGCCGAATCGCGAAGTTTGACCAGGTGCGCGACTGCTTCCTCATGAGCGGCGGCTACGACCTGGCGGTCATTGTCGAGGGCAAGGACCTGCTCGATGTGGCGACGTTTGTCGCCGAAAAACTCAGCACGCTCGGCGGTGTGCTGTCCACGGCCACGCACTTCCAGCTGAAGCCCTACAAGCAGGGCGGTTTCCTGGCGAACGGTCTGGGCGACGAAGAGCGCCTGCCGGTGGCTCCATGAGTGGTGAGGACTGAAAAACAACGTCCATGGACTACGACAGCAAAATTTCACAGGTCATTCGCGATCTGCCGCGCTCCGGCATTCGCGACTTTTTCGAACTCGTCATTGGTCGCAGTGATGTGATCTCTCTTGGCGTCGGCGAGCCGGACAAACCCACGCCGTGGCCGATCCGAGAGTCGGTGATCCGGTCGCTCGAAAAGGGCCAGACGAGTTACACCTCCAACCTCGGCCTCGAATCGCTCCGCGTGGCAATCAGCGAGTATGTGACCAAGCAGTTCCGCGTCACTTACGATCCGAAGACGGAGATCCTCGTGACCGTCGGCGTCTCCGAGGCGCTCGACATCGCCTTCCGCGCGGTTTTGAATCCGGGGGACGAAGTGATCTATCACGAGCCCTGCTACGTCAGCTACTCGCCCAGCATCAAGATGGCCTACGGCGTGCCCGTGGTCGTGCAGACGCGTGAGGAGAACGAATTCGCCCTCATGGCCGAGGATGTGGAAAAGGCGATCACGCCGAAGACCAAGATCCTGGCGATGAACTTTCCCACGAATCCCACCGGCGGCATCATGCCGGAAGCGGAGCTGGAAAAAATCGCCGCGCTGGCGGTGAAGCACGACTTGATCGTCTTCACCGACGAGATCTACAGCGAGTTGCTTTACGACGGACGTCAGCACAAAAGCATCGTCGAGTATCCCGGCATGCGTGAGCGCACCGTCCTGCTGCACGGCTTCAGCAAAGCCTTCGCCATGACCGGCTGGCGCCTCGGCTACGCCTGCGCTCCGGCACCGCTGCGCGAGGCGATGATGAAGATTCATCAGTACTGCATGCTCTGCGCTCCGATCATGAGCCAGATGGCCGGACTCGAAGCGCTCAAGATGGGCGCCAGCGCCTACGAGGACATGCGTCAGAGCTACGAGCAGCGCCGCAATCTCATCGTCAGCCGCCTCAACGGCATGGGCCTGCACTGCTTCAATCCCGGCGGCGCGTTTTACGTTTTCCCGGACATCCGCAGCACCGGCCTCACCAGCAAGGAATTCGCCATTCAGCTTCTCGAAAAGAAAAGCGTGGCAGTCGTCCCCGGCAGCGCCTTCAGCAGCGCTGGCGAAGGCTTCGTCCGCTGCTGCTATGCCACCGCCCCCGAACTCATCGCCAAGGCGATGGACTTGATGGAGGAGTTCGTGAACGAGGTGCGAGGCGCGAAGTAGGCTCGTTCGCCAGAGCGAGGTCGCTGGGTGTGTGCGTGAGCGGCAGACGATCCGCACTCTGGCGAGTGTGCCTACGGGATGCGGCGGACGCTGGTGGGATCGTCGTCGAGGTTCTGCAGGAGGGCGGCGACGGGGGCGCGTTGACCGGGCAGGACGAGTCCGGGGCGGATGTCGGCGAGGGGCTGCAGGACGAAACGACGCTGATGCAGGCGTGGATGGGGGAGGATGAGGTCGGGATCGTCACTGACCACGTCGTCGGCGTAGAGCAGGTCGAGGTCGAGGGTGCGGGGCGAGTTGCGCTCCCGCTGCTCCGGGCGGCCGAGGGTGGATTCGACAGCCTTCAGCCGTGCGTGAAGCTCCTGCGGCGTGCAGGGCGCGATGATTTCGATGACGGTGTTGAGAAATGCCTGTGTATCCGGCGTGCAATCGACGGGATCGGTTTCGTAAAGGGCGGCGCTGGCGATCAGCTCGCCCCCCGGAACGCTTTCCAACAGCAGGGCGATCCCTCGCCGGAGGTTTTCCGCGCGATCACCGAGATTGGAGCCGAGTGCGATACCGAAATGCATGGTTAGCAGTTGTTGACGGTGGTTGGCGATTGTTTGCAGTGGTTTGGAAACAATCGCCAACCACAGCCAATCGTCGCAAACTCAGCCCTTCAGCCCCAGCACGTCCTGCATGTCGTAAAGCCCGGCGGGTTTGCCGGCGAGCCACTGGGCGGCGCGGACGGAGCCGCCGGCGAAGGTGTCGCGGCTGCTGGCTTTGTGGGTGAGCTCCACGCGCTCGCCGACATTCGCAAAGACAACGGTGTGGTCGCCAACGACGTCACCGCCGCGCAGGGCGTGAACGCCGATCTCCTTTGGTGTGCGGGCGCCGACATCGCCGAAGCGACCGTGGCGGCAGTCCTTGTCGTATTCGAGGCCGCGCACGTCGGCGAGGATCTCCACCAGCGTGCGGGCGGTGCCGCTGGGGGCGTCCTTCTTCATACGGTGATGCATTTCGACGACTTCGAGGTCGAAGTCGGGGCCGAGCAGTTCAGCGGCCTTACGCGTGAGCCAGAAGAGGGTGTTCACGCCGACGCTGTAGTTCGATGCGAAGACGATGGGCAGGGTCTTGGACGCCTCGCGGATGGCGGCGAGCTGCTCGTTCGTGTGACCGGTGGTGCCGATGATCATGGACTTCTTCTGCTTGAGGCATTCGGCGAGCAGTTCGTCGGCAAAGTGGTGCGAGGTGAAGTCGATGACCGTATCGGCTTTCTCCAAGGCGGGAGCGAGTTCGTCTCCCATGTCGATGGTGGAGGCGACGGCGACGTTCTGGGCTTCAGCGGCGCGGATGATGGCCTGGCCCATGCGGCCCTTGCAGCCGGTGATGAGGAGTTTGAGGTCGGACATGATGATGGGGCGGTGGATCGGGGCGCTTCTCGTAAACGGGAGGGCGGGGGAGCGCAAGGACGCGGTGGCTTACGCGGTGGCGAGCTTTTGCAGAATCTCGGCGGCGATTTCCTCCGGCGTTTGGTCGATGGAGACGCGGATGAGGTCGGGCGTGGGCTCCAGGGTGGCGAGCTGGCTGGTGAGGAGGGCAGGGGGCATGAAGTGGCCTTTGCGCTGCTCCAGCCGGCTGGCGATCAGCTCCTGGCTTCCGTCGAGCAGGACGAAGCGCAGCGACTCCGGCGCGTCATGGGCGCGCAGTTTTTCGCGGTAAACCGGCTTCAGCGCGGAGCAGGCGAGGACATAGACGGGCGTGGCGTGGCGCATGTCCTCGATGCGCTGGCGGAGCACGGCGTACCAGGGCCAGCGGTCTTCATCGGTCAGCGGCGTGCCGGCGGACATCTTCGCTTTGTTGGAGGCCGGGTGGAAGTCGTCGCCGTCTTCGAAGGTGGCGTCGAGCTTCGAGGCTAGGAGGTGGCCGATGACGGACTTTCCCGAGCCGGAGACGCCCATGATGATGATGGTTTTCAGGTCGGGGTGCAGCATGGTGGCGGGTGAAGCGGTAGGGGGCGACTGGTGTGCCATGATAGCCGCCGGACTGCAAGTGCCAGCATGCCAGCAGACGGCTTGACCTTTGCGGGCGGGCGTGGAGGATGGCCGCCACCATGAAACACCTTTTCCTGCCCGTCTTGCTGCTTTTGGGAACCGCCTTCGCCGCGGAGGAATCCGCGCCCAAGAAGCCGGATGCACCGAAGGAGGTGATCCTCTTCGACGGCAAGACGCTGGACGACTGGGAGATGGTGGACGTGGGCGGCAGCGGCATCGTCGAACTGGTGGACGGCGAAATGCTGATCCATCAGGGCGAGGGTGTGAGTGGTGCCGTTTACAAGAAGGCGGACAAGCTGCCGACGACGAACTACGAAATCACGCTGGAGGCGAAGCGGCTCCAGGGCGTGGATTTTTTCGTGGGGCTGACGGTTCCCGTGGGCGACCTGAAGACCTGCTGCACCTTCATCTGTGGGGGCTGGGGCGGTGCGGTGACGGGGATCTCCTCCATCAACAACTTCGACGCTTCGGAGAACAACACCTCCACCTATCAGCGCTACGAGGACGACAAGTGGTACCGCATCAGGCTGCGCGTCACGCCGCACAATCTGAGCGCGTGGATTGGTGACGAGCAGGTGGTGGATGAGGACATCGTGGACAAGAAGATCAGCGTGCGGGCCGGACCGATCGAGAGCTACCTGCCGCTTTCGCTGACGAACTTCAACACCACCACGGCGATCCGGAACATCAAGCTGACGCCGGTGGCGCCGCAGAAATGATGCGCGGCATGGTGTGGACGCGCCTGGCGATTCTCGCAGGAGGAGCGGCGCTGGTTTCCTGCACGTCGGCGCTCAGCACGATTTCGACGAAGCGGGTGGAGACCCGGCTTTCAAGCCGGGAAAAGCGGCGCATGGGAGACCTCCTCGGGGAAATGGCCGCAGGCTGGGACGGCATGCAGGATGGGAAGATCGCCGCCCGTCGTCGGGCTCAGGATCGCTATGACCGCGCCCTGGCGGATTTTCTGCGCGAGTGGGATGATGCGCAAAGCCCGCGCTACTGGGAGAGCGGGGCCGTCTTTGAATCGAAGAGCGGCTCCTTCCAGATCGAACTGAACCCGCCATCCGAACCACGCCGCGAAATCTCCCCGGCCGGGATCGACGAGATGATTCTGCCCTACCGAGTGAAGCCTCGGGAACTCGACACGCTGGCCCAGCGTGCGGGCGTGGGCGTGCCGCTCGTCGGCCACGTCCGCCCCACCCGGGAGGTGCGGAGGGCTCATCCTTTCATCCCGCCGAACGGCGGCAATCTGACGCTCACTGCCACGATGGAAATCGGGGATGCACCGGGTGATCCGGGCGCACCCCGCGTCTGCCGGCTGCGGCTGCACAACACGCTGAATGTGGAGACGGTGAAGCTCCGTGGGGACGAGCGGCAACTGGCGGCACACTTCACGGCATCGAAGCAGCGTGCGCTGTCGAAGCGTTCGCTGAACCCCTTTGCCTGGCTGGGCATCCTCTATCCGGAGACCACTCTGAAGGATTGTCAGCTCTATCAGATGGATGTTTACGACCGGGATCGCATCCCGCTGATCTTCGTGCACGGGCTGATGTCAGATCCGCACATCTGGCTGAACGTGGTCAACGCCATCAGCGCCGACAAAGAACTGCGTGCCGCCTATCAGCCCTGGTACTTTCTTTACCCGACCGCCCTCGGCATCCCGCAGACGGCTGGAAAGCTCCGCGAGTCTCTGCGGCAGGCGCTGGATCACTTCGATCCGGAAGGGGACGATCCCGGCGCACGGGAGATGGTGCTCGTCGGTCACAGCATGGGCGGGCTGCTCAGCCGTATGCAGGCCATCGATCCGAAGGACCACCTCTGGGACTCGCTGCTGAGCCGTCCGCCGGAGGAACTGCGCGTTTCGGATGCGCTGCGGCGTCGCCTCGAGGGCGAACTGCTCTTTGCGCCGCACTCGGAGGTGAAACGGCTCATTTTCATCGCGACACCGCATCGCGGCAGCAATCTCGCCAGCACCAACATCGTCCGCCGTCTCGCCTCCCTGATTCGTCTGCCGGTCGATACGCTCGTGATGTCCCAGCAACTGCTGCGCGGCAACACCGGCGCCTTTTCACCCGAGATTCGCGACTGGGGCATCTACAACTTTCTCAGCCTCGGCATGCTCTCCGAGAAGCATCCGCTCTACAAAGGCCTGAACGCGGTGCCGATTCCCGTGGAGCATCATTCCATCATCGGGCGGCTCGGAAAGAATGGCCGCTTCAGCCAGTCGGACGGTGTCGTGCCCTACTGGAGCTCCCACCTCCCGACGGCGGAGTCGGAAAAGATCGTTCCCCACTGGCATGGCTGCGTCGAGCAGCCGGAGGTGGTGGCGGAGGTCATCCGGGTGCTGCGGCTGCATCTGCGGCAATGAGAAACGCCCCTCACGATTAAAACTCCATCGTGCTGCCAAACGACGCTCTGCAGCGTCTCTTTTTCAAACCTCATCGAAGAATACCTCGCCGCCTCCAGTGCGTGACATGACACGGGGCACTAGGACTTCTGCAAGGCGGGGAAATGCGGCAACATCTAAATCCCCGGTGTCTATGATGGCATTTTTGATGAGCCGTGACCGAAGGCCCGGGGAGGGAAAGAATAGGTAGTCCTACCGATAGCCGAAACGTGCGCTTGGGTCAGAGTTTAAAGTCCTCTTGGAGGTCGGCGTGACCGGGCGCTGGTTTTTTTCACTGTGAACCAGCTCTCTCGTCAATGCCGGCCTCTGAGAGGGCTCCAGCTAGAGCTTGCGTCCTGCCCACTCCGCGTGCGCAACCTCTGGCTGATTTTTCTTCATTCCATCTCCCTACCGACAGAATCCCGATGCGCCACCTCTCCAAAACCTGCCGATCCATCGCCCGCCTCATCGCCCTGCTCAGCACGGCGGCTGGCTTCGCCCATGCTGCGGTCCTCACCGTGGATAACAATCCCGCAAGCGTGGCCATGTACACCACCCTGCAAGCCGCGGTCAATGCCGCCGCCACCGGGGACACCATTCTAATCGCAGGCTCGGCTAGCAGTTACTCCGCCACCGTAGGGCGTCAGTTGCACTTCCGCGGCCCGGGATATTTCCTGACCGAT
>CAMAZK010000216.1 GCA_945863205.1 Akkermansia muciniphila
AGCCGCGCAGCGACCCTGCGCGGCTTTTTCATGGCTCACCGCAGATCACACAGATAAAGCAGTGCCGCATAGCCGCTGGGCAGGCCAAGCGGCTGTGCCTCCAATTCCTGCTCGTACTTGCAGGCCATCTTGACGAAGGAGTGCGCATGAAACAGCGCCTCGACCATGGGCCGTTTGTGATGCAGCCATTGATCGTTGTGCGAAAGCTCAAACTCCTTGCCCGTGCCCTCGCTCACGATCTGCCGGAACCACGCATTCAACGGAAGATCCGGCAGCAGGCTTTGCAGCAGTTCAGAGGCCTCCTGGGTCAACTCCTGCACATCATAGACCTTCAATGACTGATGCTAGAAACGATAGACCCCATCCTCCATCCCCCAGTGCCGCTCCATTTTGGTGAGCAGGGCGTTCAAATCCGCCATCTTCTCCTTCAGTCGGGCCGGGAGCCGAGCACGCAGCGCATCTTCGGCTTGATGTCGGTCTTGGATGTTCATTAGGGGTCTCAATCCGCGCATTCTGACAAATAGTGACAAGCGGACCGATAGACCATGTCTTTTACGTCCTCCGTCCAAACAATGCGGACCGACGGTTTGGAATCATGGGCCTTAGCCGCCTCCTTTAGTTGTTGGTTGTCTTTCTCTTTTGCGCCAACGAGAACCAATACCAATTGCACAATGCTTGTATCCTCCTCCTCCCAATAGCTCACTGCTTTACGAATTTGTGCGAGCGGCGCGTCTCCCACGACATCTTTGTAGTCTTTGACTTGTATAGCGATTCCCATGCAGCCATTCCCAAAAATGTCGGGTATTGTGGCAAGGATATCTGCGCCATGCTTGGCTTCCTCCTTTCCGCCAACTCTCTTGACATCCCAGGCCGGATTAAGCCGTTGGAGTGCATCCACCAGAATCCACTCCCATTCGGCTTTTGAATTGAGCTGTATAGCGGCGGCGTGGAGTGTATCCGAAAGTAGCTTCTCTTTCACGATCTCCCCTATTTTTCCTTTCCAACGATCAACAGGAGCAGACGATGAGGTAAGGTCTGCATCGGGCAATTGAATGACCTGCTCGATATCATTACTCAGATAGTCGATTTTCCAAAAACGACATGGGTTTCTGAAAGTTGAACGTAGCGATGCAGGCACATGCGCATTGTTGTTGGTGAATATTTTGAGCCGCTTCACCGGGAAAATGTGTCCGAACTCACCTATTTCCTCCAAAATCGAAAATCGATAGCCCTCACGCCAATCCTGCGTGGCTTCAACGATTGAAATTTGTCCGTAGCTTGGAAGGTGTGGAATCAAAATCCGGTCTCCTTTACGGACTTGAAGCATTCTCATGTTCCGACGTGCGCCTTCATTCAAGGTTAGCTCTTTCAAATTCTGACGAGGATCCCATCCCCATCCCTGTCGCAACCTTCCATTTTCGAGTTCTTTATCCAAAATCGAAAGGTGGTTGCGATCGACCCTAAATGCCCAGTATTGAGGTTTGTTTGACACGTTTTCAGGTATGCTCATTTGACTAATCATGTGTTTGTGTGCGGAAAAACTAAGCGTTCGGATCAACTGTTGGTTCGGATGAATACAGCTCCGGCAACTCTTCCAGAGCAGCCAAACTGTAAACCTGTAATTTGGTCATCATCGCCAAAAGCACCCTTCCCGCAGCCTCGGCATCGGCTTGGGCATGGTGGTGCTGGAATTGGTGGCCGATGTGCGCGGCGACCGTGCTGAGCTGGTGGTTGGGCAGTTCAGGCCAGATGCGTCTCGCCAGACGACAGGTGCAGAGGTAGTGGAAGTCGGGGCATGGCAGGTTGAAGTGCTCCAAGGTCTGTTTCAAAACATCCATGTCGAACGCGGCATGGTGGGCGACGACGATGTCGGCTTTCGTGAGGTGCGCCAGAAACGCAGAGGCGATGCCAGCGAATTCCGGCGCGTCTTTCACATCGAACCACGAGAGGCCGTGGCAGTTCTCCGTCCATTCCGGTTTGAACCAACCGTGACCTTTGGGTGGTTTCACCAGCCAGTAGGGGGATTCGATCAGTTCGTCGTCCTGGAAGACGGCGACGCTGGCAGCACACATGCTGACGCGGCTGTGGTTGGCGGTTTCAAAGTCGATGCAGGCGATGTTCATGATTCAGAAAGGCGTTGTCAGTTGGAACTCGCTTCAAACAGCGAAGCCAATGCGCGGACGTTGGTCGGCGCCGGGTTCGGGGTCGGCGAAAATTTCTGCGAGCGAGTAGTCCGGTGCGCTTGGCAACGTGCGGCCAAGATGAGCGGCGAGGCGCGAGGCATGCGTGCTTTCCAAACGCCGGAAGACGCGATGGAAGATCAGCCGACCCGGCCGCAGCAGCGCCGGGTCGATGTCGGTGATATGGCTGTTGATGGTGCAGAGGATTTGCAGGCGGAGGAAATCGGCCAGCATGCCGTCGGTGAGGTTCAGGATGGCGCTGACCTGCTCGCGATTGTCCGCGCCACGCGCCATGAGCGCGGTGTCGCTGTCTTCGAGAATGACGGCGAACTGCTTGTCCTGATGCTGGCGGCGCTGATTCGCCCAGAAGCCGATGAAGTTCGGGTCTGACAGCACGCGCAGCGTGGAAGCGGGGACGAAGTAGAAGCGATGTGACTGCCGCAGCACGCCCATGAGATGACGCAGGTAGGAGGTCTTCCCCGTGCCGGGCAGTCCTTCCAAAATGGCGAGGCCGTTTTTGCGGGTGTTCAAGCGCTGCATGAAGTCCTGATGCCACGTCAGCGCCGACTCGCCGTAATGCAGAACAAATGTCTCCTCCGGCAGAAGCGACTCCGCCGCGAGAGGCACGGACAAGCAGCCGATGTCGCGATCTACGCGGATCATCGAGTAACAGCCGCCTTCCGGCTTCGGCGGCAACGAATACGTCTTCGCAAACCGCCGCGTCAGCGCCTCGGCCTCGTCGGCTGTCTCCGCGAACCCTTCCAATCTGCGTTCTGCAGCATAAAGCAGTGTGCGCGGAGCGAACTGGAAGGTCAGCTCATTCCACTCGGATATCTTCTGCTCCTCCTCAAACCGTGAGGAGCGCAGCAGCGCCGCCGCATTCTCTGTGACGACACGCTCCAGATCATAGCGGCCGTTCAAGGTGAAACGATGCAACGGCCCAATGCCGAAGGCCGCGAGCACCGGCACATGCGGGCCACGATGGTTCGGAGAGAAAGATTCGCTCTCCGAGTTGCCGCAGATGACCGTGGCAGGACGTGAGGAAGTTCGGGGAGTGTTCATATCGCACTCATGCTGGTGACCACCGCGCCCGACGAGGATCAACATTGTCCCCAATCCTTGTCCGCGTTATTGCTTCGTTCGGAACTCCTGTCGCAGACGACGCAGCGAACGATCACTTGTTCCTGTTGGCAATCCGAGTCTCTCGATAAGGAAGGCGTGCCGTGTCTCGCCACGCAGACCGCGTTTGGCCGCCTCGGCATCGAGCTTGTCCAGTCTCGCCGCAAGCTTCCGGCGTTGATCCTTGCCCTCTTTCAGCGCCGCACCCTGTTTAAGGCGCGCTCGAGAGCGGTGCAGCCGTGCAATGGCCTCCCAGCGGATGTCCCGCTTTGGATCGAAGGACCAGTAAGCCGGGACCACGATCATCGTGGCATTGGGCGTCAGCGTCACGGACAGCTTGAGCAGCAGCGGCGCATCGTGCTGCATGCCGTAAAGATTCCAGCGCATGCAGAAGGCGTCGAAGGCCGTCTGGAACTCCCCACGCGGTCCCGGCGTGCGGCTGGACCAGCCAGGACGCAGATTGCGCTCCGTTCCCATCGTGCGGCGGATCACACCTTTGTGATCGGCAAAGCGCTTTGGATTAAACGCGGCGATAATTCGTGTCCAGTGGGCCTGGAACTCGGGATTGGCCTTCAGATCGGCCTCCATCTGCGCATACTTGGCTGCGTTGCCCAGCAGGTTCTCATAGGCCCCGGTTTGCACCAGTTCCTCATGCCGGGCTACGATCTCGCAGGCCTTCGCGTCCGGCGGCTCTGGGAGAAGGTCGATCACGAGGCGCTGCTTTTCACCCAGCTTTGCTTGGTCCCGCCACTCGGCCAACGATGCGCGCATCAGGTCACACACCTCGACGGGCCACAGGGTCAAAGGCACCATGATCCAGTCGTGTAGCTTTTGCAGCCGGTCGCCGTCCTCGCCTTTGAGTGACTTTTTCGCCTGATGGAACTGTCGCAGCACCGGCTCCGCCCACTCCAGCACACGATGAGCGCGACCCGCCAGCACGGTCAGATCGTGTTTGAGAGTGGTGGAAGCGTTTTGAGGACGGTCCATGGCGCTCACACTGGATTGCCACGCACGACGCGAACGAGTTGCCCCGCCAGCTCCCCCGATTGGCGGATGGTTTCGTCAATCCGATCCGCGAACGCCGTGTAGTCACGGTTCTCCGTGCGGACGACGATACCCGAATGGTCTGAGACGATGCGATGCAGTCTCATGAAGTCTTTGCGATTGATAGTGATGACGCAGCGGCCTGTTTCGATGGCGAAACGCAGCACGGCGTCATCCTCAATGCACTGATTCGACTTCCCCACGTCATGCGTGGTGAGCACATCATGACCTAGAACACGAAGGCGCTCGACGACCTCGACAGGGAAGTTCTCATTGGCGTAGAGACGGGCCATGTCAGTCAGCGGCCTCGTTTTCCCGAATCTCGCGGTCGATCTCCTGCGAATGACGCGCCACATAGTGCCAAGCGTTGACCAGATCGGCGGGCTGAAGCGAGGGATAGTTCCGCAGAATCTCCGCGTCGTCCGCCCCCAGCCTGCGCCAGGACTCCAGCGACCACACCGGAATCCGCGTGCCTGCAATCCGTGCCGAACCGCCGCAGACGCGCGGATCAAACTCGATGCCCGGCAGTTGATCCGTGATGTCGGCGGCCATCCAGACAAACAGGCGGGCACGATCCTGGCGTGGCAGCGCCGCCACCATGGACTGGGCTTGATCGAAAGTCGTCGTCATGGACGAATGGTGCCTCAATGCCTGCGGCGCGTCAATGACACCGAAATACCTGGGAACTCACCAACAAGGCCGAGGCGCTCAAGAAGGCCGCGAAGTAGTCCAAAGTTGCCCGGTTCCTGCGGAACCGGGACATGCCTTGTTCCACAGGAACAAGGCTACAATCTCGAAAGCCGCGCAGCGACCCTGCGCGGCTTTTTCATTGCCCACGCTGGCGGTAGGAAGAAAATCATCGCAAACAGGTTCACTTTTGACAGGTGCGGACTAAAGAATGCGCCTTGAGCGACGCACCGCCCAGTCCTGAAGCAGCCGACCGCAAACCCGTTCCGTGGTGGCTTTGGGTGCATGTGCTGAGCCTGGAGGCGCCGCTCGTGGCGGTGCTGTGGCAGGCCGCCCTGGCTCATGCGCACGGGCTGTCCCTGCCGCCGATGCTTGGCGCCGGCCTGGCGCTGGCCTGCTGGCTGATTTATGTGATCGACCGCACGCTGGACACGCTGGGCGCGGATGAGGTGCTCGACACGCGGCATGTGTTTTACCGCAGGCATCGGCGGATCATTCTCCTGGGCGTGGTGCCGCCGGTGCTGGTGGCTCTGGCGTGGATGGCTCTCTTTGTCATTCCGGAGGGCGTGCTGTGGCAGGCGCTGGGCCTGTCGCTGCTCGTGGCGCTGTACCTCGCCTCATGGTCGGCCCGCGGGAGCCGTGCGTGGCGGGATCTGCTGTTCTCCTGCGCCGGACTGGGCGCGATCATGGTCATCGCCGACATGCCGCTGGAGCCGGGCTACCGCTTTTCCCTCTCCTTGATGTTGCTGTTCATCATGGCGCTATCGTTTCTGCGGCACTTCGAGATCCGGCTGCACGTGATCCCGAAAGAGACCGCCGCCGCGCTGCTCTTCGCGCTCGGCTGCACGACGGCCACGCGCTTTCTCTCCATGCCGGAGCGGTGGATCGAGCCGGTGCTGGAGTGCGGCCTGCTGGCGCTGATCTTTGCCTGCAATCTTCACGGCATCTCCCTGCGGGAAAGAGGCGTGGCAGGTGCCAGGCATGCCGCGCTGGTGCTCGGCACGCTGAGTTTCACGCTGGCGCTGCTGTGGATGATCCATTCGGGCGCCATCGAGGGGGCTCTGCGCGGTCCGGCGCAGGCGGCGCTCGGCGTCACCGTCCTGCACGCGCTGCTGCACCGCTGGCGGGATCGACTCTCCGTGGATGCCTACCGCGTGCTGGCGGATCTCGTCCTGGTGCTGCCTCTACCGCTTGTAGCGTGGTAGGAATCCGCTTTTGCCCCGTTTATCTGCCATGCTCATCGCCACCCGCCTCGTCACCGTCCTTCTCGTCAGTTCGACGCTCGCCCTCGCCCAGTCCGCGTCGCCGGACGTTTTGTTCCGCCAGGGCGTGCAGGCCTTCTTTGATGCCAAGCCGAAGGAATCCGTGGCCGCTTTTGACCAACTGATCTCCCTCCAACCGAACGCGAAGCCGGAGCTTTGGCAGCGCGGGCTCTCCCTTTACTACACCGGCGAGTTCAAGCGCGGCCGCGAGCAGTTCGAGGTCCATCAAACGGTGAACGGCAACGACGTCGAAAACGCCGCCTGGCACTTCCTTTGCATCGCCAAAGACGAGGGAGTGGAAGCGGCGCGAAAGGTCTTCATCCCCATCGAGGGCGACAGCCGGATCCCGATGAGGCAGGTGCATGAGCTCTTCGCCGGAAAAGGCAGCGCCGAGGCCGTGCTGAAAGCCGCCGAGGAGGGCGAAGGCGAGCGCCTGCGCAATCACCGCTGCTACGCGCATCTCTACCTGGGCCTGTACTTTGAAGCCACGGGCGACGATGCGAAGGCGAAGGAGCACATGCTCAAAGCCGCCAAAGACTTCGCCATGGACCACTACATGGGCCGCGTGGCGCAGGTTCATGTGAAGCTGCGCGGGTGGGACGAGTGAGGCTCGTCACTTCGCCACCACGCCGGCCTCTCCCGCCTCCCAGCCGCGGCCGCAGGCGCGGATGGCCACGGCGTCGGCGTTTTCCGGCCATTCGGCGTTCAACTGGTCCTTGAACATGGATTTCCAGGTGATCCACCGGCCCTGGATCAGCGCCTGCATGACCCACCATCGCGTCTCGGACATCCAGCGCACGTCGGCATGCTGCCAGGCCACGGTGAGTTTCCCGCCGGGAACGGTTTTACCGACCACGGGTGCCGGGAGCTGCGTCTGGCTGAGCCATGGTGATGAAGGCGGGATGGCGTGCGTGGTGTAGGCGCGCTCGACGGCATAGGTGCCGATTTTGCCGAGATCCTTGTGCAGGGAATCAAAGTTCCAGTGAAAATGGCCCGGCGTCATTTTCGCGCCGCGTTCCCGCAGCGCGCTCATTTGCCGCAGGATCTCACCGGCATTGCGATCGTCGCCGATTTTTGAGGTGTACATGCCCGGCCAGATGTGGCGGCCCTGTGTGTTCTGCTCCAGCCACCAGTCGTAGTAGGTGATGAAGCCGAGCTTTGGCCGGTCGATCGTCCAGTAGAGCTGTGGCGTGAAGTAGTCCACCCAGCCGTTTTGCAGCCACTTCTTCGAGTCCGCGCCGAGTTCCTCGTACGGATCCAGCCCGCCGCCGGTGCCTTCGGGATGATTCGGACGCCAGAGGCCGAAGGGGCTGATGCCGAACTTCACATGACGCTTGATGCCTTTGATGCCTTCGTAGATGGCCTGCACGGTCTGGTCCACGTTTTGACGCCGCCAGGCGGTCAGCTCCAGGGTGCCACCGCCGGCCTTGTATTTTGCAAAGGTGTCGTCATCGGGGAACTCGATCTTTTTCTTCCGCGAGTCGGTGATGGGATACGGGTAAAAGTAATCGTCGATGTGAATGCCGTCCACGTCGTAGCGGCGGGTGACGTCAAGCATCACGCCGACGGCCTGCTGCCGCACCTCCGGCACGCCGGGATTCATCCACCAGTCGATGCCGTACTTCATCGTCCACTCGGGGTGCGCCCGGCGGATGTGCGTGGCGCTGGGGGCGTGCTTTTCACCCGCCAGTGCGCGGTAGGGATTGAACCAGGCGTGCAGCTCCATGCCGCGCTTGTGCGCCTCGGTCACGGCGAACTCCAGCGGGTCCCAGCCGGGTGATTTGCCCATCTCCCCGGTGAGAAACGGCGACCACGGCTCCAGTTCCGAGGCATACATCGCATCGCCCGCCGGACGCACCTGAAAGATGAGCGCATTGAGTCGCAGCTTCGCGGCGGAGTCGATCAGGGTCAGCAGTTGCTCCTTCTGCTTCGCCACCGGCAGTCCCGGCTCCGAAGGCCAGTTGATGTTGCGCACGGTGGCGATCCACGAGCCGCGCAGCTCGCGCGATGGCGGCGGCACGGCGTTTTGTGCGCTGAGGAAGACAGTCAGGGAGGCGAGGGCCAGGAGGGCACGAATCAACATGCCCCTTGGATAACGGCCCCGCCTCCCGACTGCAAGTGACGCCCGACGATGATCTCACCGACCACCGCCGCTCCACACCGGCCACCACGCGTCGAACTCGGACGGGCGCACCTTGATGCGCACGAGGTTGTTCGCGTGCAGCGAGAGCAGCCGCTCCTCGATGAGTTCCAGGAAGTGCTCGCGGTCGCTGGCGGTGATGTTTTTCGCCGTCCAGCGACGGAGGAAGTCCGCCGCCTGCGGTTTGGTCATGCGTTTCAC
>CAMAZK010000217.1 GCA_945863205.1 Akkermansia muciniphila
AGTCCACCCAGCCGGCACCGCCCCCAGCTCCGAAGTAAATGCCGAAGGTCTGCGCCGCATTCCAGTATTCGACAGAGGGCGAGAGCATGACGCCGAAGTAGTGATTCTCAGCCCCGTCAGCCATCCAGGTGCCGAGCAGCGCGACGCGATGTCGCAAGGAAAGACTGGCACCCGAGGCGAAGTCGTGTCCCAGCACACGCGGAGAACGCCAGGCGATCTGGGTCGGTACGAGGCGGTAGTCGAGCGTGGTGCTGGATCCGGATTGGAAAAGCAGGCCGGACTCCAGATCGATGGCGTGGGCCTCGTAGATCGGTTTCACCTGCGCGGAAAGGGACGCAGGTGCGGGTGACTGGGCCGCGCAGGTCGCGGCTGCGAGCAGGAGGGCGAGGAGGATGCGAGATTTCATGGTGAAGGTGGAGGAGTGAAGACCAGACGGCTCTGCTGCGCCGAAGTGAGAACTTCAGGCGCTGCGAAGGTGAGCGTGACGGTGCTGCCATCCCCCTGCGCCACGCGCATCTGCAGGAGCCGGTAGCCGGGGCGCTGGATCTGGATGTCGATCTGCAGGAGGCGACGGCGGAGGGCGGCGCTCTTTGGCTTCAGGGTGACCGTGCTAACGGAGTCCGTCTGCTCGGTGACGGTCGGCGTGAAATCACGCGTGATCGAATCCACCGACATCTCGGTGGGATGGAGAAAAAGCGTCCACATGCGTGCCGCCCGGTGGGTGGGCGGCAGGGTGTGCCAGCCCTTCTGCGCATCTTCCTGCGCATGCATGGACTCGCCATCGTAGAGGATGATCGAAGAAGGCGGCTGCCCCACTTCGAGCCGGAAGCGACCGTCCTTGAGCCGGTAAAGATTCCCCTGTGAACTGGCGGGCTCCTTCAGCGTGGGTATGGCCCGCGTCATGCGGAAGGGCACGTGCATGTCCTTGAGATCCTTCTGGGCGGCCACCCACTGCGTGAGCAGTTCGGGTGTCTGTGCGCAGGCCTGCGAACACAAGGCGATGGCGAGAAAGAGGCGGAGCATGGGGAAGTCGGCTGCGCATTCATACGCAGATCCGCCGAAGGTGGCAATTTGCATTCTCGCCAATGCCATCCCATGATCGCCGCCCCGCCATGCTTCGGATTTTACGCGCGCTACCCATCCTCGCCCTCGTTGCCGCGTTTGCCGGCTTCACCCAGGTGCGCCTGGACACGGACACGCTCTCGCTGCTCCCCGCGGCTGTTCCCGGCGTGGCTGAACTGCAGCGGCTGAACGCCCATCTGGCGGATGAACGAACTCTGGTGCTGCTGGTGGAGCCGAAGGACATCGACAACGCCGAAGAAGAAGTGGATGCGGTGCTCGACGCCGTCGCTTCAGTGCCGGGCACGCGCTCGGTCCGTGACGCGATGGAGGGGCCGGCCATGGAGGGGAACTTCGCGGAACTGGCGGCGTATCTGACCTTGAATCGATCCGCAGCTGACTTCGCGAAGCAGATGGAGGCTTTGCAGAGGGAAGGTCTGGCCAAGACTCTGCAAGCGGCCCGCGCCACGCTGGCGACGACCTTTGACGGCCTCGAGGCCGCCCACGCCGGGCATGATCCGCTGGGATTCACGCGGCATCCGGTGTTTCGCTGGCTGGAGAGCGGTCTGGCGACCGCAGAGGAGCATGAAAACGGCGTGCGCGTGCTGCTGGCGGAGGCGGAGCCGGATCTCGCGGGCTACAAGGACTACGCGGACTGGATCGCGCGTGTGCGCACGGCCACGAAGGACCTGCCACCGCGCATCGGCTTCACGGGATCACCCGCGTTTGCAGCGGAGATCGGCTCGGCAATGGAAAAGGACATGAGCGGCACGGCGGGCGTGTGCTCGGTGCTGGTGGTGCTGATGTTTCTCGTGTTTCAGCGGTCGCTGCGGCAGTTGGGCGCGCTGTTTTTCTGCCTTGCACTGATCCTCGGCGGTGCGTTGGGGATGTATGGCTGGGCGTTTGGCAGTCTCGGCCTGGTGAGCGCTGGCTTCGCGGCGATGCTGGTCGGATTGACGGTTGATTACGCGATGGTGGTGGCGCGGGAGGTGATCGGCTCCGGCAGCGTGAGCGAGGGGCAGGCGCACAGTCGGAAGGGCATTTTTTGGGCGTCGCTGACCACGGCGGCCCCTTTTGCCGTGATGATGACGAGCGTGATGCCCGGCGGATCGCAGCTCGGCTTTCTTGTGGCCGTCGGGCTGCTGATCGGAGCGTGGGTGATGAACGAATGGTATCCGCGGCTCGCCTTCGGAGCACAGCCGCAGACGCGCGCCCTGGTGCTGCCGCTGCGGGCTTTTTCGCCACGCCCGGCGCTGCGTGTCACGCTCGGCCTGATCGTGCTGGTGCTGGCCCTGATCGCGCCGCGTTTCGGCGATGTGCGGATGGCGTTCGACGTTGCGCTGATGGAACCCGCGAAGACCGAAGCGCTCCAGGCTTTGAAGCGCTTGCAGGATTTTTATCCGCAATGGAGTCAGGGAGTGGTGCATCTGGTGGCCCACGAAGGAAAAGCCATCGACGAAAAAAAGCTGAGCGACGCCATCGCAAAGCTGCAGGCGGACGGAATCGCGGAGGATGCGCTTTTGCCCTCGGGCATGCTGCCGGATCCGGCGGCCTTTGATCGCAACGTGGCGTGGATCGCCGCGCATCCGCAATGGCTGGAGGAAGTCCGAGCGGCTCTAGACGCGAACGGCTTCACCGAGCAGGCGGCGGCCCTGCCGCAGGCGATTTACGAAGCATCCGCACGCTGGGGAGAAGGCGGTGTGGAAAAGGCCTTCGCGGCAGTGAAAGAGCATCCGCTTTTCTCCGGCCGGGTGATCGAAGACGCGCAAGGACGCGCGGCGGTGGGTGCGCTGCGACTGGCAAAACCCGCAGACGAGGCGCTGCACGCCCGCGTACGCGCACTGGACGCGTCGGGCGTGCGCTGCGCGTCGTGGAGCCTGGTGAAATTCGACATCGAGCCGATGCTCGAACGTGATGTGCGCCTGACCGTGCTGCCGATGATCCTGGCGCTGCTGGTGACGCTGTTGATCGCGCTACGAAGCTGGCGCGAGGCGCTGCTGGCCATGGGGCTGCTGCTGCTCGGCGTTCTCGTGGTCTTCACGCTCGCGCTGTGGACGGGTGACGGCTCGCTGCACTTCCTGCAAATCCTCGGCCTCATCATCCTCATGGGCGCCGGGCTCGACTACATGCTGCACATGACCTTTGCCCTGCGGCGGGAGAATGGCGACGTCACGCGGGTACTGCATGGCACGGGCATGGCGGTGCTGTTTTGTGCCCTGACAACGGCGGTGGGTTTTGGCTCGCTGTTGATGGCCTCCAGCCGCGCGATGGCCGACCTCGGCCTGGTGGCGGGTGCGGGCGTGATGGTGATGATGGCGCTGTCCCTGCTGGTGCTGCCCGGGCTGTGGCGGCGGGTGAACGGCAAATGACAGGCGTCAGGAAGAAGAACGCGCCAGTTCGGCTGCGACGACTTGATCGGTATTCTGCCCAGCGGAAATCGCACGGCGGGAGGTGGCGAGCGCGGTGGTGATCTCCGCTTTGATCCAGACGAAGACGCCTTTCAGCAGCAGGCGCAGAACGCGGGGATGCGGTGAGAAGTTCTCCGCCAGCAGGTGCCGCTGGTGGAGATTGCTCAGGCCGAAGATGCCCTTTTTCCGCCGCTTTTCGGCGATGCGACGCAGGCGGCGATTGTAAAAGGCCATGAACCGGGCCACGAAGGTGCCGATCGCACCGTCGTAGGGCAGCCGCGTCCATTCCGTCTGCGGATCCATGTAAACGAGGCGCACAGGCCCGACGAAGTAGCAGGACAGGTCCAGGAGAAAGGCTGCCCACATGAGTTCCGCATCGCCCATGTAGTGATACTTGCCTTTGTAGAGCGCCTCGAACCAGTGCCGGTAGCTTCTGCCATAGGCGTCGCCGCAGAGGCTGGCGTGCGCCTCCGCGAAGTCCTGACCGCGGAAATCTTTAACCAGCAGGTCCACCACGGCGCTGGCGGTGTGGCCGCAGTAGTCGAGTCCCTGGCTGTAGAGCGGATCGATGAAGCCGGCCGCGTCTCCGAGCAGCGCCCAGCGGTGGCCGCACATCTGCGGCGAGTAGTAGGAGAGGTCCTTGAAGTAGTGCACGTCCCCGGGTTCCGGCTGCGCCTTTTCAAACATCAGCCGACCGACGGGATGGCTCAAAAGATGCGCGTGCAGCCGCTCGCCGAGGGAGGGGCCAGCTGGTAGGTCGAAAAACGTGTAGTCCCAGACGATGCCCACGCTGAGCGTGCCGTCGGACAGCGGAATGAGCCAGCACCACCAGCCGTCTCCCATGAGATGATTCGTGGCGATGGATCGCGCCGCCCAGACGCTGGCCTGAAACTCCGGGGTCGCACGGCGGCCGGTGGCGGCGCTGTCCACGTCGTTGACGTTGCGATAACGGGTCCATAGCGCTGCCGTGGGATGCTCCGCGCCGAGTTGACGGTAGAGGCCACGCTTGCGGGAGATGACGGCGGCTTTTCCAGAGGCGTCGAGCACCCATCGGGCCGAACAGCGGCGCACGGGGCCGTCGCCGGACATGAATTCGACTGACTGCGGGGAATCCCCCTCTTCGGTGAGGTCGATGGCCTTCACCGTGGCGGGGCGGACGAGCTCGCAGCCCAGCGCGACGGCCTCCGCCAGCAGATGCTCGTCGAGCTTGGAGCGGTCGAGCTGATAGGTGGGCAGGCGGGACTGAAAACGCGGGCCGATCTCCGAACAGGCGAAGGGATCGTCCTCCGGCGTGTTGCAGAACCACATGCGCAGACCGTGCTTGTTGATGTGATGGGCCGCGAGGTAGGCGGACTGACGGAGCACGCGCGTCATGAAGCAGCCGGCCACCTCGCTGGTGCTTTCCCCCACTTTTTTGTCGAAAACCTCGCGCCGCTCGATGATCAGCACGCGCAGGTCTGGCAGATCGCGTTTCAGCAGCAGGCCCGCCGAGGCGCCGGAGAAGGCGCCGCCGATGATGATGACGTCGAAATCATCAGAGTTCGGAGGGGGTGCATTTTCGGCTCGCATAGTGGGATTTGGCATTGCATTACTCGCTCGCGCTTGGGCTGTCGTTTGCGGCGCTGTGCGACCTCCCCAAGAAACCGATGACCGTCGAAGGAACGACAGAAACACTGACCGATCAAGCCCAAAGGCCGCCCGCAGGCGGTCTGTCCCTCCACGGAGCCGTCTGGACGCATCTACTGCTGTTTTGCCTCCGCATTCTGCCGGCCTGGCTGTGCGAGTGGCTGGCCCATCCGGTGGTTTGGGTCGTTTACGTGCTGGCGGGAGATGCGAGGCGCGGCCTCTGCGCGAATCTGGAGGCCCTGTTTCCCGACGACGGACCGCTGCTGGTGTGGCTGAAGGGCTGGCGCGTGTTTTTGAACTTCGGACTGACCTATCTGGACCGGCTGCTGCACCTGCATCTGAACCGCAAGGTGCAGTGGGAGGCGGTCGGCGAGAATTGCGTGGAAGAGCTGCGTGGGGAGCCGGGCGGGGCGCTCATCTTCACCATTCACTCCGGGAACTACGACATCGGCGCCACGCTGTTCGCCGAGCATCTGGACCGCGAGCTGCACATCGTGCGCGTGGAGGAGCAGGAGGAGTCCCTGCAGGAGCTGCGCTCAGCCGAGCTGCGCCGCATCCATCCGAAGCTGCACATCCACTACAACAAGCCGGACGCCCACCTCGGCCTGCTGCTGTGCAATCTGATCCGCGGCGGGCAGGTGGTGGCCGTGCAGGCGGATCGCGTGCTGCTGGAGGTTTCACCGGTCATCCACTGTCATGAAGGCGTTTCCTTCAAAATGCCCCGTGGCCCACTGATGCTGGCGGAGATGACCCGCGTGCCCTGCTATCCCATTTTTCTGCGGAGGCTCTCGCGGCTCCGCTACGGCGTGGAAATCCACCCGGCGCTGACGCGGCGGGGCGAAAAACTCGAACCGGGCACGCTGAGCACGCGCTGGCTGGAGGTGTTTCACCCCTTCCTGAAGCAGCACTGGGACCAGTGGTTCGTCTTTGAAGCCCTGCTTTCACGCGCCCCGTGACGCCGATGCCGCCAGCCTTCAAAAAAGCCGCCGCCGCACGCCTCGCGGCACGTGGAGGGCTGATCGTCATCATGCTGGCCCTGTGGGCAGCAGAGCGACCCGGAGCGGCCCTCGGCATGCTGGCGGCGGTTTCGATCCTGGAGGCGTTTTGGATCCTCAATCCCTCCACACGCTTTTTCGGCCCGATCATCACGCAGCTTCCGGCAGGGCGCGGGGGCGTCCTAGTCACGATCGACGACGGGCCGACACCCGAGACGACGACGGCCATGCTGGAGGAACTCGACGCACAGCAGGTGAAGGCCGTCTTTTTCCTCATCGGCGAAAAAGCCCGCCGCTGGCCGGAACTCGTGCGCGAAATCCAGCGCCGGGGGCACGAGATCGGCAATCACACCGAGCACCATCCGGCCAAGCGGTTCTGGCGCCTCATGCCCGGTGAGACCTGGCGTGAGATCGCCCAGTGCCAGGAGACTTTGCAGGAGATCACCGGCACGCGGCCGCGCTGGTTTCGCGCCCCGGCGGGTCATTTTCAAAGCTTCACGCATCCGGCGCTGGACAGCCTCGACCTGCGGCTCATGGGCTGGAGCTGCCGCGGCTACGACGGCACCGACGCGGATGTGAACCGCGTCTGCAAACGCATCGAAAACAGGCTCAAACCCGGCTGCATTGTCCTGCTGCACGAATCCCGGCCTTCCAGCGTCGAGCTGCTGCGCCGGGTGCTCGGCACGATCCGTGAACACGGACTCAAGCCGGCACCGCCGGGCGCTCTGCCCGGATGAGGTGGTTGTAGAAAGGCGTCCGCCCCCAGAGCGGCTTGATGACGACGCTCAGACCCTCGGCTTCCAGCACGCGGTGAAACTGTGCGGCGTTCGGATACACGACCGGGCTGGACTTCATCCAGCGCGTGAGCCGCGCCAGCCAGTCGCAGGCACGGGTCAGGTCGTAGCGCCAGGAGCCGCCGCTCATTCCGCTGCGGATCAGCAGCCTGCCGCCCGGCGCCACACGCTGCGCCGCCGCGCGGAGCAGCGCATCCTGCTCTTCGGCGGGAAAGTACTGCAGCACATCGAGGATGACGACGTGCCCCTGGTGCTCCGGCAGATCGCGGCGGGCGTCCCCGGTGGCGTAGCTGACGCCGGACATGCCCTGCGCCATGTGCAGGGCGGCGGTGATCTTCCGCACGTCGAAATCGATCCCCACCGTCGGCAGGTCGATGCCGCAGCCGCGCAGCCAGTGGGTCAGCAGTCCGATGCCGCAGCCGATGTCCAGCACGGGCAGCGTGCTGCCGCGCAGATCCTCCTCGATGGCTGCATAGACGGGGTCGCTCTTCAGCTTGGCCCGGGTGTAATGACGGTCCCACCTCCGTGCACACAGCGCGGAGACTTTTTCGATGTCTGGTGGAGTCAGCGGCATGGGGAGGAAAATGTCCTGCGCCAGACCAGCCAGGGCAGACGCACCAGGGCGCCGAGCAGCAGCCGCGTGTGCATCCAGACGAACAGCAGGTTGTCACGTCCGTAGCGGAACTGGGAAACGCCGCCCTCGTCGCGGGTGAGGTAGCGCACGTCGGTGGGGACGTTCATCATCGGCGTGAGCCTCCAAGCCAGGCGGACGCAGATCTCCGCGTCGAAGTCGAACCGCCGGGCGAAAGGCGTGCTCTCAAAGCCCCGCAGGAGGTCGGCGCAGGGATACATCCGCATGCCGAACAGGCAGTCCACCGAGCTCCAGCCGACGGTTTCCAGCCAGACGAGGCCGTTGGAGATCTTGCGCCCCTGCACGCGGACCGCCGGGGCTTCGGGACCGAAGTTCGGCCTGCCCATGAGCACGGTTTCGGGGTGCGACTCCGCCAGTGAGACATAGGACGGGATGGCGGCGGCGGGATGCTGCCCGTCGGCGTCCATGGTCAGGACGTGGGTGAATCCGGCCTCGGCGGCGGCTGTCACCCCGTGCAGGATGGCGCTGCCCTTGCCGCGATTCTCCGGGAGCACCATGCAGCGCAGTCCCGCGTGCCGGGAGCCGAGTTCCGCCATGGCTTCCGCACTGCCGTCCGTGCTGCCGTCGATCACCACCCACACATGGGCCGACTGCGCCAGGACCTCGGTCACCGTGCGGGCCAGGAGGTCCGGGCCGGTGTTATAGCTGGGAATCAGGACGAGCCAGGTCATCGGGGGGATCGGACAGTACGGAAAGATAAACCTCACGCAACCTTGCAACGAACTCCTGCGCTGTTTCCGCCGGGTCCGCCTGGATCGGGTCGAGCAGGTGGAACTCGATGTTCACCCGCCGCTGCGGCCAGCGCCAGAAAGGCCAGCCCTTGCTGAGGTAGAGACTGTCCGTGCGCACCACGAGCGGCCACACCGGAGCCTCGGTGCGATCCGCGATCATGCCGATGCTGCCCTTCAACTCGTTCAGGACGCACCCCGGTCGCACCGTCCGCGTGGATTCGGGAAAAATCAGGAGATTCTGCCCCTCCCGCACCGCCTGGACGCCCATGCGCACCATGTCCAGCGGCGGAGATCCCGGGATGAACTGCGCCAGCCGCGCCCCGCCGTTCAGCAGCGGATTGCGCAGCAGACTGGCCTTC
>CAMAZK010000218.1 GCA_945863205.1 Akkermansia muciniphila
GTAGCGCACGCGGCTGGGCACGAAGCGGTAGATGATGAGCTCGGGATTGTCGATGCTGCCGAGGTAGGCGCGGAGCAGGGGATTGGAGGCCCAGATTTCCTCCAGCAAGCTGCGGTCGGTGACGACTTCCGCCGTGGCGGTGATGCGCACCTGCTGGTGCTCGTCGTCGGTGTAGCAGAGTTCGGCTTTTGGATTGGCCGCAAGCTCGTGCGTCTTGCCGTAGCGCCGCAGATTGGCGACGTAGGCGGTGAAGCCGTCCGTGCGCACGGGGGAGACGGGCCGGAGTCGCGGCTGGTCGCCGTCCACGGTGGCGAGCAGCGGGAACTTCGCGGCTTTCATGGTGGCTTGAGCGAGCTGTGGAAGCTGGGCGGGATCGACGGGCTGAGGCTGGGGTGGCTGCGGCATGATGCTGGGGATGATACGTCCGGATGCGTTCATGTCGAATCTGCGGCCATTTTTGGAGTTCACAAACTCCGCTGAACCGCTAGTCTGGCGCGCATTCGCCCCCCTCCCACCCCATGAAGAATCTGCCCACCGTCTTTCAGCGCAGTGCCCTCTGGACGGCCGTGACCGCGCTGTCCATCACCGTCATCGGGGCGCTGGCCGTGGGGCTGCTGTATCTCTTCACCCAGGTGATGGCCTTCCTGCAGCCGATCCTGGTGCCCTTCGCCGTGGCGGGCGTGCTGGCCTACCTGCTGGAGCCGGCGGTGGAATGGCTGGAAAAACGCGGGCTGAACCGCCAGCGCTCGGTGCTGCTGGCCTTTGCCATCTTCGCGCTGGCGATGAGCGGCCTGGGCTGGTGGATGGTGGTGAAGCTGGGTGATCCGGCGGTGCACCTGGCCGAGCGTGTGCCGGGCTACGTCACCAAGGCGAGGCAGGCGGTGCTGGATTTCTCCGCCCGCATCGAAAAGGAGCACGGCATTGCCCTGCTGCCGCATGTGTCAGCGGAACCGGTCACTGTGCCTCCTGTCGATGCGGCGGAAGTCGATGCGGCGGAACAGGCACCTGGAGGGTTCGATTTTGACCTGCAGGCCTTCCTGAGAGGGGACTGGGCGAAGACGACGCTGCCGAAGCTGCCGGAGATGGTCTGGACGTTCGTGAAGTCGAGCGTGGGCGGTTTCCTGGGGGTTTTCGGCTTCGTGCTCTCCTTCATCATCGTGCCGCTCTATCTCTACTATTTCCTGATCGAGAGCGCGAGGATCCAGGAGTCGTGGTCGGATTACCTGCCGCTACGGGCGTCTGCCTTCAAAGACGAGGTGGTGAGCTGTCTGAACGAGATCAACAGCTACCTGATCGCCTTTTTCAGAGGGCAGCTCTTTGTCAGCGTGATCAACGGCATCGCCACCGGCATCGGGCTGGCCGTGGTGGGGCTGGATTTCGGTCTGCTGATCGGCCTGGCGCTCTGCGTGGCGGGCATCATTCCTTATCTGGGCATCGCGCTGTGCTGGATTCCGGCGGTGATCATCGGGGCGGTGCAGGGCGGCAGTGCGCTGGTGCCGGGGGATCCGTGGTGGGTCCTGCCGCTGGTCGTCACGATCATCTTTGCGGTGGTTCAGCAGATCGACGCCCTTTTCATCACTCCACGGATTGTGGGGGAAGCCGTGGGGCTGCATCCGATGACCGTGATCGCCTCCGTGCTCGTATGGGGCCTGCTGCTGGGTGGGCTGCTGGGCGCGATCCTGGCCGTGCCGCTGACGGCCTCCGTGAAGGTGCTTTTCCAACGCTATGTCTGGCGCGCCCGCCTGGCGCCGCAGACCATCGGAGGGGCGCGGAAGGAGGAGGCCGCATGCTGACCACCGCCCGCTCTCCCGGAGTGCTGCACCTGCCCCCATCCCCTCCGACCGCCTGATTCTGTGATGCAAAATCTGCTCTTTGTCTTTCTCGGCGGCGGCCTCGGCTCCGTCCTGCGCTATCTCACGGTCATCGGCGTCACGCGGGTGCTGCCCAAGGCGATCTTTCCATGGGGTGTCTTCACCGCGAACCTCCTGGGCAGCTTCGCGCTGGGGTTTCTTTTCGCGCTGCCGGCCATGCAGGAAAAAAACAGCGGCGTCTGGCTTTTCTTCGCCACGGGTGCGCTCGGCGGCTACACGACCTTTTCGACGCTGTCGAACGACTCCTGGCTGCTGCTGCTGAACCAGCATTCGTGGCTGGCTCTGCTCAACGCCGCAGGGAGCATCCTGCTGGGAATCGCCGCAGCGGGCCTGGGCTGGTGGGCGGGCAGCAAGTGTGCCTGATCAATCGGCGCTGCCTGCGGGCGGCGCCTCATCAGTCGCAGACGCGGCTTCCGCATCCTCATCCTTGGCGGATCCGACTTTGAGTGAAATCTTGATGCCGTGCTTGGCGGCGGCGGTGTTCAGCAGGGAGCGGATCGCGCTCGCGGTCATGCCATTCTTGCCGATGACATGCCGCACATCTTCCTGCGCGAGCTGGACGCGATAAGTGACCGCTCCATTGACATTCGTGCCGATGGCGATGCTGGCCTGCTGCGGGTGGTCGATCAGGTTCGCCACCACATAGGAAAGGAACTCGCGGAGGGCTTCCGGCGCGTCCATGACCGGATTAAGCGGAGACCGAAGCGTGCTTGATGATGCTGGCAGCCGTATCGGACGGCTTGGCACCTTGGGAGATCCAGGCGTTGACGCGCTCCAGATTGACCGTTGCGCCCTTGATGCCCTTCTGGGGATCGTAGGTGCCGAGGATTTCAAGGAAACGACCGTCACGGCGCACGCGCTTGTCGGCGGCGACAATGCGGAAGACGGGGCGGCCTTTTTGGCCCTCTTGACGGAGACGGATAACTACGGCCATGATTCTTTGGAGTACGGGGGTGGGGTCAGGTTTTGGGGACGCACATGGTGGAGACTCCGGACCGGAAAGCAACCGGAATTTTCATCCTTCATCCCGCGGCATGCCGGAGATCGGTGTCATTCCTCCCTGAAAGGGCGGGAAAAACGGGTCCGACGCCGCGGTCAGATCGTCATCGAGGAATACCCGCCGTCCACGACCATTTCGTGGCCGGTGATGAACGAGCCGCCTTCTCCCGCCAGCAGCAGGGCGGCTGCGACGAGCTCCTTGGCCTCGCCAAAGCGGTTCATCGGCGTGTGGCCCATGATCTTGGCCACGCGGTCCGGTGTGAGAACCTTCTTGTTCTGTTCGGCGGGGAAGAAGCCGGGCACGAGCGTGTTCACGCGGATGCCCAGCGGCGCCCACTCGCGGGCGAGGTTCTTGCTCAGATTGTGCACGGCCCCTTTGCTCATCGAGTAGGTGAAGACCCGGCTCAGCGGCAGCAGGCCGGACATGGAGCCGAGGTTGATGATGGAGGCGGGGATCTTGTTTTCGACAAAATGCTTCCCGAACACCTGGCAGGCCAGAAACACGCCCTTCGTGTTGATGTTCATGATCCGGTCGTATTCGTCCTCGGCGATGTCGAGGAAGGGTGTCGCCGAATTCACGCCGGCGCCGTTCACCAGAATGTGGCAGCCGCCGGAACGCTCCAGCACCTGGTCGAGCAGGATCTGCAGGTCCGCTTTGCGACCGGCGTCTGCGGAGACGAAATAGGCCTGCCCGCCCGCGGCCTGGATGGTTTCCAGCCGCTTGTCGGCCTTCGTCTGGTCTCTGCCGACGAGGACGACCTCCGCACCGGCGGACGCGTAGCCTTCGGCGATCGCGCCGCAGAGTTCACCTGTGCCGCCGATGACGACTGCCGTTTTGCCTTGGAGGGAGAAGAGTTCGAAAATGGAGGACATGACTGGAGGCGCACCTATGGCGTGTCATTCCCGCGCCGCAAGCCGGGTGTATCGACAGTTTCGTCGTCTTGACACTCCGCTTCCGCCGCATTCTCGTGCCACATGCCTTGGGGCCACATCTTCACCTTTCTTGCCGGCCTCCTGGTCGGCGCGGCGACGATCGTGCTCTGGAAGGCGCTGCGCTTCGCTGCTGATCTGCGTGCCGCGCGGCATGCCGTTTCCAGCTATGTCTTTCCCGAATGCGGCGTGGCGGACGAGGAGGCGCACCGGGCCGTCGAGGCATGCAAGAACCGGCTGCGCTGGCAGAAAAACCTCAATCCCGAGTGGCTGCCGCCGCTCATCGACGAGGTGCCGAAACTGGTGCGGGAGATCGCCGCCATCTACCATCCGGGCAAGCAGGACGCGCTGCTCGCGCCGGGGCTGAGCCAGTTCTCGCGTGCCGTCCATCTGGCAGCCATGGACGTGGCCGATTTTCTGCAAACGCGCTCCATCGGCCGCCTCGTCGATGTCAGCGCCAGCACGGCGCTCAAGACCTGGGAAATGACCCATAAAATCGCCAGGCACGAGACCCTGCAGAATGCCAACAAATGGTACAAGCGCCTGCTGCCGGTGTGGCAGGTCGTCCGCTTCAAATCACCCATCATGTGGGCCAGCATGGCCGTCTCCAACGTGGCCGCCCGCACGCTCCAACCGGCGGTGATCGACATCATCGCCCGCCGCACGATCGATCTCTACAGCGGGCGTCTGGGCAAAAGCACGGGCACGCCACCGACGGCAACGATCCCGATGAAAAACGAAGAACCGCCGCCGGTGGCGATGTGATCAGTTCTTCTTGCCCGTCTTCGCCTTCAAAGTCGCCAGGTAGGCCACGACATCGCGGATCTGCGGTTTGGTGAGGATGCCGAGCATCGGCGGCATGACGCTGATGGGCGGAGTCATGGTGGCGATTTGATCGCGGGCAACGGTCTGCGTTTTGCCGTCAGGAGTGCGGAGGATGATTTGTTTTTTGTCCTCCTTCTCAAGTGCCGCCGAGATGATGCCGCCGTCCTTCCGCGTGATGGAGACAAGGCCGTAGCCGTGGGCGATCTGTGCGACGGGATTGAGGAGTGATTCGAGGATGTAGGCGCGGTCCTTCTGGCTGCCGATGGCTTTGAGATTGGGGCCGACCAGGCTGCCTTCCTTCGCCTCGATGGTGTGGCAGGCGATGCAGTTGGCACCGAGGTGGTTGGTCGCGATGTCGCGCCCGGCAGTCACGTCACCGCCTTCGAGGAGTTCGGTGTTGTTCGTCTGAATCGCGGCGATTTTTGACTTCAATCCATCGCGGGTGGCGGCGGCTTCGAGGATGTCGAGCTGGATGGCTGCGGGGGCTTTGTTTTGCGCGAGTCGATCGAGCCAATGTGCGATGACGGCATCGTCTTCGGACGTCGCCAGCAGGGCGAGGGCGAGCTGCTTGGCGGTGGTGTCGCCGTTTTCGAGCACGGCGGCGGCTTCCTTGACGGCGCGGCCGGGCTGGTGGGCGAAGAGTTGTTTCAAGCCCTCACGCCGCAGCTCGGACGGTGATGCTTTGGCAAGCGCGAGATCCAGCACGGCGGCAAATTCAGGCGCGGCGGCATGCTGGGCGGCAATGAGCTTCAAGGCCTCGGCGCGCAGCGATCCGCGTGCGGAGCGATCGGCGATGATCTGCTGCAAGACGGCGGGTTCGACGCTGAGCCGGAGCTGCATCAGAAGCTCGACGGCCTTGGCCTTGAGTTCACCATCTTGAATGGCGAGCAAGGCGCCGAGATGCGGCTGAACGAGGGCAGCGAAGGCTTTTTCATCGCGTGGAGCGGCTTCGTGGGCGTGGCCGTCGATGCGGTCCAAACGCGGCGGCTGCGTGAAGGTGAGCAGAATATCCAGCGCCTCGTTTTGCAGCGCCGAGGGCTTCAATGCGGTCTCGATCACAGGTTCCGCGACGCCGAGTCGCAGGCAGGCGTTCAAGCCGCGCCGAGTGGCACGTTTCGTCAGGGCTGGCAGTGCTTCGGGAATGCCGGCGTCGTCGTGAATGGCACGCTCAGCTTCTTCGGCCAGGGTGCTGTTGGCGAGAAAATCAGCAACGCGGGGCGAATGCTGACGCGCGAGGGCTAGCAGGCTGCACAACGCTGTTTTGTCCTGCACCTGCGTGGCGAGGCTCGATTCGCTGGCGCAACCGGCGAGGCCGGTGACGATGGCGTGGCGCATGAACGGATCGGCGCTTTCCTTTGCGGCCATGGCGAGGAGGGCCTTCTCCGCCGCCGGCTCTTCAAGCTTGCCGAGCGCGATAGCGGCGTGGAAGCGGACGCGTGAGGACGGACTGGCGAGGAGCGGGATCAGCGGTTTGCCGTCGCCGGGGGCGTCACCGAGCACCTTGGCGGCTTGGGTGACAATTTCGGGGTCGGAATCGCCGAGAAGCTTCGCGATGACGCTCGCTTCGATCTTTTTGGCTCGCAGCCCCTGACCGAGACCCCAAACGGCATGGGTGCGGGCGAGTCGGTCGGCTTTCTCGTCTGCGGCGACGACCTCGAGGGCCGCGAAGTCGCCCTTTTTGACCAATGTGAACTGCGCACGAAGACGGACGCGTTGATCGCGATTTGAAAGGTGCGAGGCGTCGAGCTCGGAGTTGAGGAGCTTGGCCGTTTCGAGGCGTTCGGGGCTGTTTTTGGCGATGGGGTCGTCGGCGAACCAGATGGCGCCCTTTGCATCGAGCGGATAGCCGCCGTCCCAGTCGGCGACGATCAGTTCACCCGTGGGGGCGATCGCGAGACCGATGCCCATCGTGCCGCTGTGGATGAGGCGCTCGTTTTTCATCGCGAAGGTCGTGCCGCTGGGGACGATCTCAAAAGCCGTCATCTGACCGGAGGGAAACTGGTCGAGGATGAAATTCCCGCGCAGCGAGGCGCCGAGGGCGGTGCCGGGCTCGCGCACGAATCCGGCGGGGCCGTTCGAGTAATTCGCGAGCGGTGGCGTGATGAAAAGCGGCTGGCTGGGGTGCGCGGGCTGCCAGATGCCGTCACGCATCCAGCGGCTCTCCGTCTTCTGATACTGGTGGCCGCAGCGCCAGCCGGAGTCGCTGCGCTCGGTGATGTAAACGAAGCGCTCGCGCTCGCCGGGCATGTCGGCGTCGTTGTCCACGCCGAACATATTGCCGAAGTCGTCGAAGGCGATCTCCTGCACGTTGCGCAGACCGTGGGCGAAGACCTCGAAGCCGCTGCCGTCCGGTTCGCAGCGCATGACGCAGCCTTCGTGCGGGTAATACCAGCGTTTGCCTTCCTTGCTCGTCACGTTTGCGCCCTTGTCTCCAATGCTCCAGTAGATGCGACCGTCGGGGCCGACGCGTGGGCCGTGCATGTCGTGTCCCGCGTAGGCGATGTGCATGCCGAAACCGTGCGCGACGATCTCTCGCTCGTCGGCGACGCCGTCGTCGTCCGTGTCGCGCAGGCGCACGAGGTCGGGAGCGACGGTGACATAGACCCAGCCGTCGTGATACAGGATGCCCGCCGCGATGCCGGTGACGACACTGTCAAAACCCTCTGCAAAGACCGTCATCTTGTCCGCCGTGCCATCGCCATCGGTGTCGCGAAGCTGGTAAATGCGCTCGCTGTGAACGGTGAGATCCTTCCAGTCGATGGACCCGTCCTTGTTGTGGTCTTTGAGATCACCACGCGGCAGCCGCAGCTTCCCGGGGGCGAGTTCGCGTTTCAGGAAAGCTTCCTTTTCTTCGACACTCGTCAGCTCGACATCGTCCGCGATCCACGCCGTGTGCTGGCGGATGTCGAGGTCCGCCACTTTGCGCCGTGTGGTGGCTGAAACGTAGATGCGACCCTTTTCGTCCGTGGTGACGGCCACGGGATCGGGCACGTTGAGATCCCCGGACCACCTGTGGAATTCGAGCGCGGACTTCGCGGGCTTTTTCTCGGCACCGGAGCAGGGAAGGACGAAAAGCACCGCGAGGGCGGTGAGGACGGATTTTTTCATGAAGACGGGGCGATCTGAGGATTCGGGGCGGTTTGTATCGACCGCCACCGAAGGAACTTCAATCACCGCGAGCGAAAAATGCGGCGGCACTCAGCCGAACAGAGCCGCCACGGGCTTGCCGCCATCGGTGATCGGCACGGGGCGTGTGCCGTCCATGAGTTCCTTGCTCGGATCGATGCCCATCGCTGCGTGGATCGTGGCGTGGAAATCGACGAGTGGGACGGGATTTTCGACGGGCTTCTTGGAGAGCTCGTCGGTGACCCCGTAAGCGCCGCAGTGGTTCAGTCCGCCGCCTGCGAGGACCATGGAGAAAGTGGTGCCCTGATGGCCGCGACCGCCGCGACCGTCGAACTCCGGCGGGCGGCCGAATTCGGTGCCGACGACGATGAGGGTCTTGTCGAGGAGCTTCTGCGTCTTCAGATCGCGGATGAGGGCGGCCAGCGCGGTGTCGAGCTCCTGGATGAGAAGATGCTGATTGGCGCTGCCTTCATTGTGAATGTCCCAGCCGGTGCCGTTCATGAAGTTGAGGTTGTGGGAGACCTCGATGAAGCGGACGCCGGCCTGAACCAGGCGGCGTGCGAGCAGGCAGCGCTGGCCGAACTCACCGCCGTAGTCGTTGCGGAGGTCGGCGGACTCCTGCTTGAGATTGAAGTGCTTCATGAACTGCGGCCCGGAGAGCTTCAGGGCCTGGGCCTGGGCGGCCTGGTAGTCGGCGATGGCCGAATCCTTGGGCGAGCGCTCCATCAGCGGCTGCAGCAGCCTGGCCCGCGTGCTGGCGCGGTTTTCATCGACAAAGTCGGGGCGGGTGAAGCCGGAGGGTCCGGTGTTGGTGTCGGTCAGATAAACGTAGCCGGCTTTGGCACCGAGAAAG
>CAMAZK010000219.1 GCA_945863205.1 Akkermansia muciniphila
GCCCCGCCACCGGCCTCTACCAGTCCGGCCCGCGCACCTGCGACATCCGCTGGTCCAGCTACATCCTGCCGGATCTGGAGCGCTCGCAGCGCATGTATCCCTACTACTGCACCGTGCAGGTGAACAACGTCTTCAACATGCCGCAGCAGCTCGGCGGCACGCGCTGGGTGGCCTATCCGCATCCGCAGATCATCTTCCAATACTTTGACGGCCGCACCGGCGAGCACGTTTATTCCGAAGCGATCAGCACCGTGCGCAAGTGACCATGCAAACGCTCCTCCGCCGACTCCGCTATCCAGCCCTCCTTTTTGCGGCGCTGCTCATCGCCGCCGGTTTGGCAAACTGCGTGCCGAAGCTGCCGGTGCCACCGGGCGTGACGAAGCGCACCGAGAAGCTCCTCCTGCGGGGCCGGGAGAAGCCCGTGGACATCTATCTGCCGCAGAATGTCGCAAAGGCGCCCGTTGTCATCGTGTCGCACGGCTTCACCCGTCATCGCCGCGTCATGGCCGGTTGGGGCATTCTTCTCGCGCAGCACGGCATGATCGCCGTCGTGCCGAACCTTCCTTTTCTCACCGATCAGTCAGGCAATTCACGCGCCATTGATGATCTGATCGCGCTGGTCCACCAGCCAGGCCATCTCACCCGGCCAGCTCCCAACGGTGACGTGGCGCTCATCGGTCATTCGGCGGGCGGCTTCGCCACCGTGCTCGCCACCTCGCGGGTGAAAAGCGTGCGCTGCTGGGTCGGGCTCGATCCTGTGGATTTCGGCGATCACGGGCTCGCGGCGATGCAGTCGATGCAGGCTCCCGGCCTCATGCTGCTGGCTGAACCCGGTGCGTGGAACCGCCACGCCAATGCGCTACCGTGGTTGAAGCCATCCGCCGCGCCGCTGACGGTCCTGCGCGTTCGCGACTCCACCCACTGCGACTCCGAAAACCCCACCAGTGTGCTCGCCGACTACATCTGCGGCAAAACAGACCCCGCACGGCGTGTGCTCTACGAACGCTACGCACTCGCCATGCTGAAGCAGCACCTGTTTGACGATGCTTCGGCGAAGGCCGTTTTGAGTGACGCGCCGGGTGATCCATCCGTCATCGTGCTGAAGTCGGCTGAGGCTGGAAAAGACGAATGATTCGCCCCTGCGCCTCGTTTGCAGGGGTCCGCCATGAGATTCCTTCCCTTCCTCCTCCTTGCCCTCGCGTCGTCACTCGCCGCCGCCGACAAACCGAACATCATTTTCGTCATGGCCGACGACATGGGCTGGGGCCAGACCGGTTATCGTGGGCATCCCATCCTGAAGACGCCGAATCTCGATGCCATGGCGGCGAACGGCCTGCGCTTTGACCGCTTCTACGCGGGGAATCCCGTCTGCTCGCCCACCCGTGCCACGGTGCTCACCGGACGCACGAACGACCGCACCGGCGTGCTCAGCCACGGTTACGCGCTGCGCCTGCAGGAAAAGACGATCGCACAGGCGCTGAAGAATGCCGGCTATGCCACAGGGCATTTCGGCAAGTGGCATCTCAACGGCTACAAAGGCCCCGGCGCACCCGTGCTGGCCGATGATCCGCGCAGCCCGGCGGGCTTCGGCTTCGACGAATACGTCTCCGCCACGAACTTCATCGACATGGACCCCTGGCTCGGTCGCCAGGGCGTGCCGGAGCAGTTCAAGGGCGATTCCTCGGAGGTCGTCGTCGCGGAGGCGCTGCGCTTCATCGAAAAGCAACACGCCGCAAACAAGCCGAGCTTCACAATCATCTGGTACGGCACGCCGCACTCGCCCTTCAAGGCTCTTGATGCTGACAAAGCCGCCTTCTCCGACCTCGACAACGAATCCGCCAACCATCACGGCGAACTCGTCACGATGGACCGCAGCATCGGCACCCTGCGCACGAAGCTGCGCGAACTCGGCATCGCCGACAACACGCTCTTCGTCTTCAACAGCGACAACGGCGGCCTGCCCGGCATCAAGCCCGCCACCACCGGCGGCCTGCGCGGCAACAAAGGCATGGTCTATGAAGGCGGCCTGCGCGTGCCTGCCATCATCGAGTGGCCCGCCGTCATCAAGCCGCACGTCACCAGTCATCCCGCCTGCACGGTGGATCTTTTCCCCACCATCGCCGATGTCGTCGGCCTGCCGCAGGACATCTTCGTCCAGCCGCTCGACGGCCTGAGCCTGAAGCCGCTCTTCACCGCCGAAACCGGCCCGCGCCAGAAGCCGCTCGGCTTCCGCTTCGGCACCAAGGCCGCCTTCGTGGACAACCAGATCAAGCTGCTCACCAACGACCTCGCGAAGGGCGAGTTCGAACTCTACGACCTCGAATCCGATCCGCATGAAACGAAGGACCTCAGCGCCGCGAAGCCGGAGCTGTTCGAGGCGATGAAAAAGAAGTTCCTCGCGTGGAATGACAGCGTGCAGGCCAGTTTCGAAGGCAAAGACTACCCCGGCGGCAAACTCAACCCACCCGATCCCGAATCCATCCACTGGTTCGAAGCCGAGCGCTACAAACCCTGGCTCGCGCAGTGGAGCGGTTACTGGGCTTACCGAACGTACTTTGACCGAAACGGGAACCCCGTGCCCAAAGGGAAAGGCAAAAAGGCCAAAAAGTAGCCGCATGTGCGAATCCTGATTTAGAGACAGCAGAATGGGGACAGCAGAATCATTTTCTGATAAAACCAACCGCCTCTGATTCAGCTGTGCCCATTCTATTGTCCATACTCATCCACCCAACCATGAAACACCTGATCTGCCTCGCGACGCTGCTTTCGTCATTCGTCATTACGCATTCGTCATTCGCCGCAGAGCGGCCGAACATCCTCTTCATCGCCATCGACGATCAGAACGACTGGATCGGCCATCTCGGCGGTCACGTGATGGCGAAGACGCCGCACATGGACAAGCTCGCCGCACGCGGCACGACCTTCCTGAACGCGCACTGCAACGCGCCGCTGTGCAATCCATCGCGCACCAGCCTGCTGCTGGGTCTTCGTCCGACCACGACCGGCATCTACGGCCTCTCACCATGGTTCCGCACGCTGCCGGAGTGGAAGGATCGCGTGGCCCTGCCTCAGCACTTTGAAAACCACGGCTACAGCACCGCCGCAACGGGCAAAATCTACCACGGCGGCACGGGCGGCGGTGGCGGCGGGAAAGGAAAGGGCAAAAACAAAGGCACGCCAGCGGCGAAGCCCGAGTTTCAAGTCACAGCACCCCTCGGCGGCGTCGGCACGAAGCCGCCGCAGAAGCTCGTGAACCCCACGCCGATGGGCAATCATCCGCTGGTGGACTGGGGCGTGTGGCCGCTGGACAACGACGACACGGAAAAAGGCGACTACAAAGTGGCGAGCTGGACCGTGGATCAGATCAAGACCGCACCGAAGGACAAGCCCTTCTTCATCGCCGCCGGGTTCTTCCTGCCGCATGTGCCCTGCTACGCCACGCAGAAGTGGTTCGACCTGTATCCGGATGACGACAGCGTGCTGCCGAAGATCATCGAAAACGACCGCGCCGACACGCCGCGCTTCTCCTGGTACATTCACTGGGAACTGCCGGAGCCGCGTTTGAAGTTTCTCAAGGAAGCCGGCCAGTGGCGCAATCTCGTGCGCAGCTACCTCGCCTGCACCAGCTTCGTCGATTCACAAATCGGCCGCCTGATGACCGCGCTCGAAGAATCCGGCCACGCCGATGACACCATCGTTGTGCTTTGGGGCGATCACGGCTGGCACCTCGGCGAAAAAGAGATCACCGGCAAGAACACGCTCTGGGATCGCGGCACGAAAGTCCCGCTCATCTTTGCCGGACCCGGAGTCAAAAGCGGTCAGCGCTGCATGCAGCCTGCGGAGCTGCTCGACATCTATCCCACGCTCATCGAACTCACCGGCGTGTCGAAGCGCGACGACATCGAAGGCCTCAGCCTCGCCCCGCAGCTCAAGGACGCCGCCACGAAACGCGAGCGCCCCGCCATCACCAGCCACAACCAGGGCAACCACGGCGTGCGCAGTGAAAAATGGCGCTACATTCACTACGCCGACGGCAGCGAGGAACTCTACGACATGGTCAACGATCCGAACGAGTGGACCAACGTCGCCTCCAAGCCGGAAAACGCCGCCATCATCGCGGAGCACAAAAAATGGCTGCCAAAGATCGACCTGCCGCCCGCGCCGAACAGCGCCAGCCGTGTGCTCACCTATGACAAGGCCACGGACGAGGCCGTCTGGGAAGGCAAGACCGTGAAACGCAGCGATCCGATCCCCGAATAGCCCAAGGAACCGGGGACTCTGTGCCCGAGAATGGGGGACGGAGTCCCCCACTCCCTGCCATCGCCAACCACTCACCGCCCATGAAACACGCCCTGATCATCCTTTCGTCATTCGCCATTCTGGTTTCGTCATTCGCGGTCACTCCGCCGCCGAACATCGTCATCATGCTCGTCGATGACATGGGCGTGATGGACACCTCTCTGCCGTTTTTGACCGAAGCATCCGGCAAGCCGAAGCGCCATCCACTCAACGACTGGTATCGCACGCCAAACATGGAGCGCCTCGCGGCGAAGGGTGTCCGCTTCAACAACTTCTGCGCCATGAGCGTGTGCTCTCCCACGCGCATCAGCATCATGACCGGACAGAATGCCGCGCGGCATCACGCCACGAACTGGATCAATCCGGAAAAGAACAACGCCGGACCTCAGGGACCGCCCGAGTGGAACTGGCAGGGCCTCAAGAAGGACGACGTCACCCTCCCCGGCCTGCTGAGCAAGGCCGGCTACCGCACGATCCATGTCGGCAAGGGCCATTTCGGAGCCAACGGATTTGAGGGCGCCGATCCTGCGAACCTCGGCTTTGAAATCAACGTGGCCGGCGCAGCCTTCGGCGCACCCGGCAGCTACTACGGCACGCAGGATTTCGGCGGCAAGGGCAAGCGCAAGAACCACGCCGTCCCTCACCTGGAGAAGTACCACGGCCAGGAAATCTTCCTCACCGAAGCCCTCACCATCGAGGCAAAATCACACGTGAGCGATGCGGTGAAGGCGCAGAAGCCTTTCTACCTCTACTTCGCGCAGTATGCCGTTCACGCGCCCTTCGATTCCGATCCCCGCTTCGCCGATCATTACAAAAACGGTGACAAGTCCCCTCAGGCGCAGGCCTTTGCCACGCTGATCGAAGGCATGGACAAATCGCTCGGCGACATCCTCGATCATCTCGATGCCCTTGGTGTGGCCGACAACACGCTCGTGATGTTCCTGGGCGACAACGGCAGCGACGCACCGCTCGGCCATCAGCACGAAGTCGCCTGCGCCGCACCGCTGCGCGGCAAGAAGGGCTCGCACTACGAAGGCGGCATGCGCGTGCCCTTCATCGCCGCGTGGGCGAAGGCGGATGCTGCGAATCCGCACCAGCAAAAACTGCCCATCGCCGTGAACGCCGTGCAGAGCCAGCAGGCGGCGATTTACGACATGTTCCCCACCGTCCTCGGCCTCACGGGAGTCGAACCGCCCGCAGGTCACGCCATCGACGGCAGGAAGCTCGACACGCTGCTGACCGGCAAAGCCGACAGCTCCCGCGATGAAAAGTTCCTCATGCACTACCCGCATGCACCGCACCGCACGGACTACTGGACGAGCCTGCGGGACGGAGACTGGAAGGTCATCTACCACTACTTCCCCACCAATGTCAGCAGCGGCAGCCACTACCAGCTTTTCAATCTGAAGGACGATCCCTTCGAGCAGAGCGACCTCACCAAAACCAACCCGGTGGAATTGAAACGAATGATGCAGAGCCTGATCGCCAGCCTGGAGGCTCACCAGGCCGTGTATCCCGTCGAAAAAGGCACCGCGACACCCGTAAAGCCAAAGATGCCCTGAGGCACCCCACCCGACACGCATCGTGCGTTTCCGCCGCTGCTCCGAGAAAATCACCGCGCTGGCGCGTGAGGAGCCGCTCTCCGGGCGGGAGGAATTCAAGCAAGCACCGCTGGCTGCCATCGTTGAAGTCCGGGTCATGCGTCATCTGCTCTCTTTCCTCTTCGTTCTCTGTTCCTCGCTTCAGGCCGCCCGGCCGAATTTCCTCATCATCTTTGCCGATGACCACGGCTATGGCGATGTCTCCGCCTACCATGCCTCGGACGCCCAGACGCCGAACATCGACCGCATCGGCCAGGAGGGCATGCTCTTCACCGCGATGCGTGCGAACTGCACCGTGTGCTCGCCTTCACGCGCCGCGCTGCTGACCGGACGGTATGCGGACCGCGTCGGCGTGCCGGGCGTCATCCGCACGAAGCCGGATGACTCGTGGGGCTACTTCGATCCGAAGGTGCCGACCATTGCCGATGAGTTGAAGAAAGTCGGTTACCACACCGGCATCGTCGGCAAGTGGCATCTCGGCCTCGAATCGCCAAACACGCCGAACGAGCGCGGCTTCGATCACTTCCACGGCTTCCTCGGCGACATGATGGACAGCTACCTGACGCATCTGCGCCTGGGGAACAACTACATGCGCCTCAACGCCGAAGTGATCGATCCACAAGGCCACGCCAGTGACATTTTCACGGCCTGGGCCTCCGACTACATTCGCGAACGTGCCAAGGAAATGGACAAGCCCTTCTTTCTTTACCTCGCCTACAACGCGCCGCACTTCCCCATCGAACCGCCGGCTGACTGGCTGGCCAAAGTGAAAGCGCGATCACCACAGCTCACCGAAAAACGCGCCCTGAATGTCGCCCTGGTCGAGCACCTGGATCACTGCGTCGGCAAAGTGCTGACCGTGCTGAAGGAGACCGGCTTGGAGGACACCACCGTCGTAGCCTATGCCTCGGACAATGGCGGCTCGGCGCCCCATGCTCAGAACAACGATCCCTGGCGCGGCGGCAAGCAGGACCACTACGACGGCGGCCTGCGGACACCCTTCATGATGCGCTGGCCCGGCCACATTAAGGCCGGCAGTCGCAGCGACTACGCAGGGCTGAATTTCGACCTCTTCCCCACCTTCCTCGAACTCGCAGGTGCCAAGCCCTCACCCGAACTCGACGCGGTGAGCCTCGTTCCCATCTTGAACGGCGGCACGATCGAGGCGCCGCGCGATCTTTACTTCGTCCGTCGTGAAGGCGGGCGAACCTACGGCGGCAGGAGCTATGAAGCCCTCATTCGCGGCGGGTGGAAGATCATGCAAAACGATTCCTATAGCCCGCTGGAGCTCTACAACCTCAAGAACGATCCGCAGGAGACGACCGACCTCGCTACCAAGGCGCCGAAGATCTTCAACGACCTCGGCACCGCCCTCCGTCAGCAGATTCAGCGCGGCGGCGCCACGCCGTGGCAGAAGCCCTAGCCGCCCTTGTTTCACGCCATGGATCGCGACTACACGCCACTGAATTACCTACGTCACGGAGCCGTCGTCGGCACCGCCGCGCTGCTGGCTACACTCCCCGCACTCCAGGCGGCTGATCTGGCGGATTTCGTGCGCGATGTCCGGCCGATCTTTGAGAAGCACTGCTACGAATGCCACGGCGAGACCAAGCAGAAGTCCGGCCTGCGCCTCGACATCCGATCCGAAGCCTTCAAAGGTGGCGACAACCACACGCCGGACATCCTTCCCGGGGACGCGGCGAATAGCCCGCTGATCCACTTCATCACGAGCACGGATGAAGATGAGATCATGCCGCCGAAGGGCCGGCTATCGTCGGCGGAAATCAAAACACTCACGCGCTGGATCGACGAAGGCGCGATTTGGCCGGAAGGCGTGGATCTCGCGAAACTCGAAGACCGGACGGATCATTGGAGTTTCAAGCCGCTGAAGGTTTCACGTTCCAAGTTTCAGGTTTCAAGTTCAGCCAAGGCTGCCGCGTCAGGCCAACTTGAAACCTCAAACCTGAAACTTGAAACAACACGTCTTGATGCCTTCATCGACGCCAAACTCGCCGAGAAAGGCCTCCACCGCTCCCCGCCTGCCGATCCCGTCTCGTGGCTGCGCCGCGTGACCTTTGATCTCACCGGCCTGCCGCCGACGCCAGAGGAGGTGGAAGCGTTTCAGGCGGACCTGTCAGACTCATCCGACAAGTCTGCCGCGTATTCCGTAATCGTGGCACGGCTTCTAAAAAGCCCCCGCCACGGCGAGCGCTGGGCGCAGCATTGGCTGGATGTCGTGCGCTACGCCGACACGCACGGCTTCGAGGTGAACACCGAGCGCCCGAATGCCTGGCCCTATCGGGATTACGTCATCCGCGCCTTTAACAACGACACGCCGTATGATCGCTTCATCAAGGAGCAGATCGTCGGTGATGCAGTGGGACAGGATGCGGCCACAGGATTCCTCGTCACCGCGTCCGTGCTGCTGCCGGGGCAGATCGGCAAGGACGAGCCCTCGAAGCGGCTCGCGCGGCAGGATTCCATCGATGAGATCGTCGTGAACATCGGCCAGACCTTCCTCGGCCTCAGCATCGGCTGCGCACGTTGCCACGATCACAAGTTCGACCCCATCTCCGCCAAGGATTACTACGCGATGCAAGCCTTCGTCGCCGGCGTGGAGTATGGAGATCGCGAACTGCGCACGCCGGAGGCCATCGCGGCACGGGAGGAAATGAAGCAGGTCAAAGCGCGGCTCACGGAC
>CAMAZK010000220.1 GCA_945863205.1 Akkermansia muciniphila
CATAAACACACACCGCTCCGTGATCCAAAAAGTGTGTTATCAAGCCAACTGTATTCCTCAGGTAGCCGAGTGATTCGGGGTCAGCGAATTCGCCTCTTATTATCACGCAGCTAGTCTGAGCGGCAATTTGTTGGGCAAACGCCGGTTGCGTGGCAACGAGTTGGTCCCAGAGGTAGCCCTCTTGGAATGATCTGATCGTGTCTGCGTGGCGATCCAGGTCATATCTCATCACGTTTAACTCATCAGGAACCGCATCGACGTTGTAGATTGAGGCCGATAGAGAAGCCCCCAAGTCAATTTCTCCAAAAAGGACATAGAATAAGAACGGGCTCCCAGACGGAGATTGAAAATGTGCGCGATGCCACGGGTCGGAAGAGGTCATGCTGAGATCTTAGAGGTTATCGCCTCAATCAACTGCTCCAAACTCCCCGCTGCGACGACGGCGATGGTCTCTTGGTAGATGCCGGTGTCGTAAAGCTCGCGGGGCGGGAGATAGCTGGCACCCCAGTCGGCGGCGATGCTGGCGACGAGGATGATCTTGTCGGGAAAGCGGCGGCGGAGTTCGGTTTGGAGGAGGCTGTAGCTTTCGCCTTGGACGCCGAGCCAGGTGGCATCGCCGAGGTGCCAGAGGACGACTTGGAGCGGGTAGGTTTCGCCGCGTGGGAGCTGGTGGAGGCGATGGAGGAGGCGGGTTTTGCGTTCGGCCAGGGCTCGGAGATCGGCGGCGCGGTTTTCATCACCAGCGGAGCGGGCGGCGGCTTCGTCGGCTTGGAATTGATCGAGTTCGGCCTGGGTTTGCTCGATGGTCGGCTGGCCGGGGCGATAGCTCAGCGGCTCGTGCCAGCGCTGGAGCTTCCAGGTAGCTTTTTCGGCGAGATCGATGCTTTGATGCTTCCACGAGCCAAGCGTGGCACCGGAGACGACGGGGCCGGCATAGACAAACGTCGTTCCGGCAGCGGGAAGGGCGGTGAGGGCCGAAAGAGCGGCGTAACCGAGTTCGCGGCCGTTTCGATCCGCCACGGTGGTGTCGCCGACGAAGCCTTCACGCGGGCCGAGTTCGCCACTGGCACCTTGCAGGAACAAACAGGGAGCGCCGGTGTCGCGTTCGACGAGCTCGCGCATCGCGCCGATGTAGTCGGGGCTGATGAGCGTGTTCTCCCACGCGAGCGTCGTGGGATGGCAGGCGTAGTTCACGATGCTGGCGAGCCTTTGGCCCGCATCATCGGTCACGCGGGCGACGATGACGGTGTCGTCGGCAGGCACGCCGGGATTGTGACCGCACACGAACTGCTTCCCGTCCCAAAAATCGCGATGCGTGGCCAGCGAGCACCGGCCACGGCCATAAACGATGCCCGCAGGCTGTAGCGAGGCGATGGCATCGCGGATCAAAGCGCCCGCCTTTTCGCCCACCGACTGCAAATACGGCGGAATGAGATCGCCACCGGGCAGATTGGCGCGATCGAGGCCCATCAAGCCCGCGCCATGCGTGTGCGAAAAGACGACGAGGATCTCCTCTTTCGCCACGCCGCCGATCTCCGCGGCCTGCGCGACGAGATTCGCATGCTCGGTGGCTCCCATGACGCAATGATCGAGCACGAGCAGGATCTGCCGCTCGCTGCCTTCCACAGGCGTAAAGACGGTCACGGTGGCCCGCAGCGGACGATGGATGCCAGTGGCGCGTTCATGTTTCGCCGCGCCCCACATGCGGTGGTAGATGTACGCCGGCGGCGTGATGTCGCACCACTTCAACGCGAAACGGCAGCGGCTTTGCGGCGTGGGGTCTTCGGTGCGGGAAGGGGTCATCTTTTTGGTAGAATGATGGAGGGTAAAATGATGGGGAAGCCAGAATCCTTCAGAACATCCCTTTACCCGCCATGATTTTGCCATCTGGTGGCGTAGTTCTGCCATGAAGCTGTTCTTCCTCGCTCTCCTGGCCCTTTCTTCCGTCTCCGCTGAAGTCATCGACATCGGCTCTCGTCGCGAGTTGTTCGTGGATGATTTCCTCATCGACAAAATGACGGGAAAGGCCGAGCAGCGGCTGCATCATCCTCAGATTCGTGAGATTGCGATCAAGCATGACGCACCGTGGGAGGGCAGCGGCAGCGGCTATCACAGCGTCTTCAAGGATGGCGACAAGTACCGCATGTATTACAAGTCGTGGCAGCTCACCGTCACCGCGCCGGGGAAGGTGAACACCGGCGAGCATCCGCTCTTCACCTGCTACGCGGAAAGCGATGACGGCATTCATTGGCGGAAGCCGGAGCTGGGTTTGCACGAGTTCAAAGGCTCGAAGGCCAACAACATCGTCATCCCACATGGCAAGATGGGAAAGGTGAATCCCGATGGTGGTCATCCGGCGGTCTTCAAAGACGAAAACCCGGCCGCGCCTCCCGAAGCGAGATACAAGGCCATCGTGCGCTCGAACTCGCCAAAGGGCCTGCTCGCGCTGAAATCACCCGACGGCCTTCGTTGGTCGGCGATGGCGGATGCGCCGGTGATCACGGATGGCGCATTCGACTCGCAAAACCTCGCGTTCTGGGATGCGAACAGCGGCGTGTATCGCGCCTACTGGCGCTACTTCACCGAAGGCACGACTGACGAGAAAGACTGGAAACCCTCCGGCCTCCGCGCCATCCGCACGGCGACGTCGAGGGACTTCATCCAATGGGAAAACCAGCACGATTTGACCTATGTCGATTCACCGGGCGAGGCGCTCTACACGAACCAGGTGAAGCCATATCATCGCGCGCCGCATGTGCTGCTCGGCTTTCCCACGCGCTATGTCGAGCGCGGCTGGTCAGAGAGCACACGAGCTTTGCCGGAACGCGAGCATCGGGAATGGCGCACGAAAGCGAGCGACCGCTACGGCATGGCGATCACGGAAGGGCTCTTCATGGCCAGCCGCGACGGCGTGAAGTTCAAGCGCTGGAACGAAGCCTTCCTGCCGCCTGGCATCGAACGTCCCGGCACGTGGAACTACGGCCATCAGTACATCGCGTGGCATCCGGTGGAGACGAAGTCCGCGCTCGAAGGCGCACCGAATGAACTCAGCTTCTACGCCACCGAAAGCTACTGGACCGGCAAGAGCAGCGAACTGCGCCGCTACACGCTGCGCCTTGATGGATTCGTCTCCATTCACGCGCCGATGAAGGGCGGTGAGCTGATCACCAAGCCGTTCACCTTCAGCGGTAGGGCACTCACGATGAACTTCGCGAGTTCTGTCGCCGGCGGCATCCGCGTGGAGATGCAGGATGCCAGCGGCAAGCCGCTGCCCGGCTTCGCTTTGGAAGACTCCGAGGAGCACTTCGGGGACTCGATTCAACGCACGGTCGTCTGGAAGAACGGCACCGATGTCAGCTCCCTAGTCGGGAAGACCGTGCGGCTGCGCTTTACGCTGAAGGATGCGGATCTCTACGCCATCAAATTTGAGTAGCCTGCGGCGCAGCGGGCGCAAAAACTCGATGACAAGCTGGGGGCAAGCGTGAGACGATGATCAGGAAAAACGGAAAGCCATGAAATCACTGCTCCTCTCCTGGGTTTGGCTGCTAGCTGGCGTCACGAGCGTCACGGCAACTCCAGACCGCCAGATCATTGTCGAGGAAGACCTCCTTGGCTCGAATGCGACGGGCTTTTTGATCCTTCGGACGGTCTTTGATAATCGAGGAAGCTACTACAGCGACCACTCCATCCGCTATTTGGACGAGTATGAGAAGAAGCCTCAGACACAGCCGATAGAATCAACGCTTGCTCGAAGAGTGAAGCGCACGGTCCTGCTTGATGTCGCGACTTCACGTGACTATCCCGACGACGGAGGCCCCATGACTGTCAGCGAGAACGTCAAAGAACAAGACGCTGACATCAAGCTGGCGGAACTGCTGCGAAGATTTCCGCAGCGTCCGCGGCGCTGGCTGGCTGAGAAGCGGAAGAAATTGGAGTCATGGCAGCACGATGGAGGCGTTTATTCCGGCGAGCTTCGCATGCTCTCCAAATATGACATTTCCAGCGAGGTGTTCGACCAGAGCAGTTACAAAGGTTTCAATTACCGCATTCAAGATGTGATGGAAGACTCGAACAGCATCTTTCTGCGCATGACGACCGGAATCGACGACGAAGTGGAGCAGGATGAGATGAGCAGCCAGTCGCGCTGGGTCTGCCTCGTGCCGGAGGCGACGCAGCGTGTTCGTGACCACCTGGAACTGCCGCCGCAGCACCTTTGCACCGGGCATTATAAGGAAACAGGGGAGGCCGTGGCACGCGTGCGCGAACTGCTCAAACAGGACGAAAAGAAGCATCTCTACGATCCGCCATTTGAGGTCTGGAAGATTAGTGGGCAAGACACGGAGGCCTATTTCACGGTGGTGATTCGTTGCGATCTGGAGAGCATCCGCCCGGAGAGATTTGAAGAACTCAAAACGCAGATCGCTCCTGATTTGTCCCCGATTTCCACGCAGTACTTCATCCAGAAGGATCACACGCCACTTCGATGAACGAAGAGGTGGACTCCTCTTCTCGATCAACTTTGAGCAGTCGGCATCGTCCTGTGTTTCCGCCCGTTGAGCACTGCGCCGATCCAGGTGTAACGCACGCAGTACTCGTAGCTGACGAGCAGGATCGTGAAGACGCCGCCGGAGACGATGAGGAACTTCCATCCCGGCGCCATGGGCCAATCGCGCACCCAAAGCTGCGCGGCGATCACCAGCGGCAGATGCGCCACATACATCCAATAGGACGCGTCGGAGAGATAGCGGATCCATCCGCGCTCCTTCGACACGAAGCGGCGGAAGAGGCCCATCATCGCTGCGCTCATGGCCCAGACGTAGATCACTTGCAGCAGGATGGCGACGCCGCGCAGCCCGACGCCGCCGTAAGTCGCATGCAGGCCGGCCGGATAGATGACGAGGAGCACGATCGGCAGCGTCAGCCACCAGCGGCTGCCCATCATCCTGCCGCGTTCATCGTTGCTGTCGAAGTAGAGCGCTCCGAAGCCGAAGAAGATCGCATAATACGCCAGCAGGTGCAGCGGCGGCAGGATGGCGGAGGACGTGTCGGGACCGAAGTTCGGCATGTCGCGGCCCATGAACCAGGCGGGAATCATTGTCAGCGGAATGAGCCAGAGATAGCGCAGCGGCGAGGTCACCCAGCGGCGCGGCCCTGGCTGCCAGCCGATGCGCTTTGCGATCCACGCGCACACGGCAAAACCCGCGACCATCCAGCAGAGGAACCACAGGAACCAGAGGTGATGAAACATCGGAAAGAAGGTCAAAAACAGCCAGAGCGCGAGCAGCGGGCGCGGTTTCGGCTCGAGGTCGGCAGCGCCGAGGAGCTGCCGGATCTTCTTTCGACCTTCGAGCACCGACTGCCGCTCCACCTTCACCTGAATGAGTCCCGCGATGAACTGCGTCGTGCCCCAGTCGGCCAGCGTCGCGTCCAACGCGGTGTCGCCGCGACCGTTTTTCACCTGAGGGTCGATGCCCGCTTCCATCAGCAGCCCGGCGATCGTGCTTCTGCCGAAGAATGCCGCGCCATGCAAAGCAGTGCCGCCATCACGATTCGTCCGCTGCACATCCGCACCGCACTCCAGCAGCAGCTGCACCACGGCAGCATGACCGAAAGTCGCCGCCAGGCTCAGCGGCGTGACGCCGAAGCCGGGATCAGGCGCGTCGATGTCCGCGCCGCCGTCGATCAGCTCCCTGACCCGCCCCAGATCACCCGTCGAGCTGGCTTTCCATAGATCCGCCGTCTGCGTGTCATGACTTTTAGCGACGCGTTTCGCGGCGAAGTCGCCAACGACATACATCACCGGGATGACCGTCACCATTCCCAGCAGCAGCGGCAAAAACACGCGCCGGAAGCGATGCGCGATCAGCGCCCGCAGTCCGCGCCGACGCCAGAGCATCGCGGTGAAGAATCCGCTCAGCAGAAAGAACAGCGGCATGCGGAAGCCATGAACCGCGCCAATGAGCAGATGAAAGACGCCACTTGTCCGCGAGTCCTGCACCATCCACGGCCCGCCCGCGAACGAAAGCGCCGCATGCAGCGCGATGCCCAGCAGCATCGCAAAGGCGCGCAAGGCATCGAGATCGTGACGACGGCTGGAGGCGGGCGGGTGTTCCATGAGGTGACCGGTAAACTGGCGCAGGAGCGCAAGGTTGCGAATCGCGATCTCGATACGGAGCCATGGGTGTACTGACAAAATGGACGACACAATGCCGAGATCCGGTCGTTAGAGACGCCCCGCATCATGAAGTCACTGCTCGTTCTGTTTTCCTCTCTTCTTGTTCCGCTCTCCACATGGTCGGCGCAGCCGAACGTCGTCTGGTTCGTCATTGATGACATGTCGCCGAGCTTCGGCTGCTACGGCGAGACCCTGATTCAAACGCCTGCGGTGGACAAACTGGCGGCGGAGGGGACAAAGTTCACACGGGCCTATGTCACCGCGCCGGTGTGCTCGACCTGCCGCTCGGCGCTGATCACCGGGATGTATCAGACGTCGATTGGTGCGCATCATCATCGCAGCGGGCGCGGTGAGTTGAAGATTCACCTGCCGACCGATGTCACGCCGGTGCCGGTGCAGTTTCAAAAAGCGGGCTACTACACCTGCATCGGCAGCGGATTGCCAGGATTCGACAATTGTGGCCGCCCGGTCGGGGCAGCGAAGGGTAAGAAGAGGAGCGGCTCCCAACTCGGCAAGACGGACTACAACTTCGAATGGGACCCGAAAATGTATGACAGCCACGACTGGGCGGAGCGTGGCGACAAACCGTTCTTCATGCAGGTGCAGCTTCACGGCGGCAAGCTGCGCGAAGGCGATGAAAAGGCGCGTGCGGACTTCAAGCAACGCGTGATCGCCGAACTCGGCAGTGCCACCGATCCAGCGACGGTCACGCTACCGCCCTACTACCCACGTGATCCGGTGATCCTCGATGACTGGGCGCTCTACCTCGACGCTGCACGCATGACCGACCTTCACGTCGGTCGCGTGATGGAGCGATTGCAGAAGGAAGGCCTGCTGGAGAACACGTTCGTCATTTTCATGACCGACCACGGCATCAGTCATGCGCGTGGAAAGCAGTTCCTTTACGATGAGGGAGCGCACATTCCCTTCATCGTGCGCGGCCCCGGCGTCGCGAAAGGCACGGTGCGTGACGACCTCGTCATGCAGATCGACATGGCGGCGATGTCGCTCGCCGCCGCTGGCATCGCCATTCCGAAGACGATGCAGGGACGCGACATCCTCGCGAATGACTACCAGCCACGCGATGCCATCTTTGCCGCCCGCGACCGCTGCGATGAAACCGTCGAGCATCTCCGAAGCGTGCGCACGGACCGCTTTCTCTACATCCGCAACTTCCTGCCGCAGCGCCCGCATCTGCAACCGAACGCCTACAAGGACGGCAAGGCCATCGTGCAGACACTGCGCACGCTGCATGCCGAGGGGAAATTGCCTTCGGTGTCCGAAGACCTGCTTTTCAGCCCCGCGCGTCAGGCGGAGGAACTCTACGACTACCACGCCGATCCCTTCCAGGTCACCAACCTCGCCGCCAATCCCGACTTCAAAGCCGAACTCGAAGCTCGCCGCTCCCATCTCCATCGATGGATCGTCGAATCGGGCGACAAAGGCCCGGAATCGGAGGCCATGTATGACAGTGACATGGTCGAGTACACGAGGAAGAAGAATCCCGAAGTGGAGAAGAACATCGCGCTCATGAAGCAGTGGGCGAAAGAGGGGAAATGACGAAACCAGAATGATGAATGACGAATGAAATCCCAAGCCATGAAACGCTTCGCCCTGCTTCTCTTAATTTCGGCATTCGCCATTCCGCATTCGCCTGCCCGCAGCGCTTCGCGCAGCGATGCTGGCGGGTCATTTTCGGCGCAGCCGAACCTCATCCTCATCCTCGCCGATGATCTCGGATGGGCGGATCTTGGCTGCTACGGCAACACGTACAATGAAACGCCAAACATCGACCGCCTCGCGCGTGAGGGCATGCGCTTCACGCAGTTCTATGCGGGGCCGGTGTGCTCGCCGACGCGCTGCAATCTGCAAAGCGGGCAGGATCAGGCGCGCTTCGGCATCACGCAGCACATTCCGGGGCACAAGCGGCCCTTTGCAAAGCTTTCTGATCCGGTCGTGCCGCTGGAGATGCCGCTGGAGGTCGAGACCTTTGCCGAATGTCTCGCCAAGGCGGGTTACGCGACGGGTTACTTCGGCAAATGGCATCTCGGCGGAGCGGGATTCGGTCCGGCGGATCAGGGCTGGCAGACGGCGCTCGAATGCAACGGCAACACGCAGCCGCCGAAGGTCACGGGCAGCGCCGAGGTGCGTCGCACGACCGACTTCCTCGCTCAAAAGGCGGAGGAATTCATCGCGGCGAACAAGGATCGTCCCTTTCTCCTCCAAGTCTCTCACGGAGCCGTTCACATCCCGCTTTCCACCACGCCCGAGTTGAAGGCGAAGTATGAGAAGAAGGCACCGATGCCCGGCTATCCTAGCCATCCT
>CAMAZK010000221.1 GCA_945863205.1 Akkermansia muciniphila
GTTGCCCGCGTCCGGATCAGTGGTGCTGAAGCTGCCCACAGTCGAACCGGCCGAAACATTCTCGGCGATGCTTGCGGCACTCAAAGCGATGTCGGTGGGCGTCTCGTTCACGTTGGTGATCGTCACGGTGAACTGCTTTTCGAAGAACAACCCGCCCTGATCGGTCGAGCGCACCCGCAGGCCATAGCTGCTTTTGGCCTCAAAATTTGGCGAGGCATTGATCGACAGCGCGTTCCCGGTGATGGTGAAGGCGGTGTTGTCCGTGCTGCCCGTGCCGGCGACCAGCGTGTAGGTGAAGGTGTTGCCCGCGTCCGGATCAGTGGTGCTGAAGCTGCCCACAGTCGAACCGGCAGAGACATTCTCGGCGATGCTAGTGGGGCTCAGAGCGATGTCGGTGGGTGCAGCGTTCGTAAACGTAAACAACGAATTGGCCGCATTGCTGCCGCTGGGGGTGGTGACGACCACGCTGGCCGTGCCTGCGCTGCCTGCCGGGGTGGTGCAGGTGATGGTCGTCGCATTCACCACGCTCACGCTCGTCGCCGCCGAACCACCGATGGTCACGCCCGTGGCTCCCGTGAAGTTGGTGCCGTTGATCGTCACGCTCGTGCCGCCTGTCGTGCTGCCGCTCGTCGGGGAGATCGAAATGACCGTCGGAGTTGCTGGAGAAATCACGATCTGAGCTGAATAAGTGCGCGTGGAATCAAGGCCATTGAAAAGCAAGCCTCCCAAATCAAACGCCTGCCCCAACGACAGCTCAAACGTCAGAGACGGAGTGAACAGCCATTCAGTGGGTGCAGAGTAGTCCCAATCCACAGTGCCAGTGTAGGAAGCCGTGGTCGTAATCGCCGATCCGCTGCCCCCGTAGCTTACTTCCCGGTCAGTGAAGCCGAACGTGTAATTGGCAGCCATCACATTCGTCCCAGCGATGAGGCTGAATGGGTAATTCTGCGTGCCTAAACCGTTTGTCGTGATGCTTGCACCAACCCCACGCAAAACATATTGCGATGCGTTGAGTTTTTCAAAAATCAGAGGGGTGATTCTCCGAGAGCCTGCCTCGTTGTCGTAGAACTGAAAGGAAGTGGCCACTCCAACCGCTCCTGAAGGCACGCTGTAGAGATAAACCTGCCCAGCGGCTCCATCGTTGAAGCCCCGATCCATCAAAGGGCTACCCACCAAGGTCTGAGCCCCAGAATTCAGGACCGAGGCGAATAAAACAGCCGCCACGACAAATCCCTGAAGCCAGGTGACGGGCGGCTGAACGCTGCGGTTCGTATGATCAAGTGATGAGTGCATAATATTAATCCTTACAATGAATAGAAACGGATGGTGAACGCCCGCTGTGGTCGCAGCCCCTGCGGCTCCAGGCAGGAGCAGCATTCATCATGAGAGCGGGAAGACGGGGCAGAAGCATGAACAAAGGAGGACGAATCAAGGAAGACGGGATGAGGACCTGAAACACTGCCTGTATTAAATCTCGATGGGAGCGCATTCGGCGTGCCATGGCAAGTGTCTTTTCTAACCCTTTACGTAACCCATCTCTGTTAATTCTGCGGGTCCTCAGGCTGGCTCAGCCGCTCTTTTGCCTGGAATTGGGAGCGGTTGATTGTGGAAAAGGGGATCTGAGTTCAGCGAAGGTATGGCGTCTGGAAGGGATGCGCCAAGGTCCAGGAGTGCCTAAGCAAGTCGCCGTGCCGGGTGTTGGGAAATACGAAAAGAGCGTAGCCGTGTGTCATTTGGGGCGCTGCAAGGCTGGATTCCCCGGCAAACGCAGGGATGTGGGTGTCCGGATTTCTGATTTCCCACCGATTCAGGGCGACCACCGATTTCTCCAATCGGTGGTGGTTCTGAATCGGTGGCACCGGTGAGGGAAAAAACACGGGGGGACAGGACGAGGATGAGGAACCGAAGGCTCTCAACATCTCATGATCGGGTCGCTTGCCGGAGCGCTCTTCAGCAAGCTGGGCTCGAATTCGCCTGCTGCGGTTTGGCTAGCTGAAGCGCTGGATGACGTTGCATTACGGGCCGCTGACCGGGCGGGTCATGATGCGGAGTTTTTCCTGGAATTGCTTGGGAACGGCGGCGCGTTCGGCGTCGGTGTTGACGGGCCAGCTCTGCTCCGTGCCGCCGTTCGGGCGGGCGATGAAGGTGGCGCTGCCGTCCTCCCGCTTCAGGGCGTATTCGCCGCTGTCGTCACGGCGGGTGACGGTGCTGGCGGCATGGGACTCGCTGAAACTGAACTGCTGCACGTCGGCGGCGGGAACGATGGGCGGCGGCGCACCGGGCTTCGGAGGCATGCCTTGGGGCGCTTTGAAGGTGGGGGGCTGGGGCATGGGCCCCTGGGCTCCGTTTTTGGCCCAGTCCTGCACGCGCTTCTGGAACGCCTCCAGCTCCTGCTGAAACTTCTCGAGGTCCTCCCCGAGGGATTGACCATTTTTGCGGAATCCCTTGATGGAATCGCCCTTGAAGACGGGCGGGCTTCCCTGCGACCAGGAGAATCCGGGGGCGTGCAGGTGGTGCGCGGGCGTTTCCGGCATGAGGTGCTCGCCGAGGGTGACGGGGACCCGCTTTTCCTGCCCGCCGCTGATGACGGTGAGGCTGACCACGTCGCCCTTCTTTTTGGCGCGGACGAGGATCATGAGCTGCTCCATGCTGACGAGCTGCTGATCGTCGAGCTTGACCAGCACGTCGTGCTCTTTGATTCCGGCCTGGAGGGCGGGGGAGTCCGGCATGACGCCGTCCACCACGATGCCGAATCCCGGTGGGAGTGCGAACTGTGTGCGGACCTCCTGCGGGACATCGCGGGTCATGACGCCGATGTAGGGCACGGGCGTCGCTGTCCGACCGGGGGAGGCTTGCGCGGGTTCCGCCTCTTTTTGGCGGGGTGCAGGGGCGGAGTCCTCCTGCCCGACGCACACGGATGCCGTGGTCAGGCAGGCGAGGAGAAGGGCGGTGGGCAGTTTCATGGTCGGAACCGGTTCAGAGGTTCGAGGGCGTGATCACTGGAAGGAGATCGGCAGCACGAGCTTCTGCTCGCGGGGGTACTCGACGGTCATCTGGGCTCCGTCACGCGGATCGATCCAGGTCTGGCGCTCGCGGGCGATGAGGCGGACGTGCTGCTCTGGCAGGCGTTCTTGGCTGTAGTGGATGCCGTCGTCCTTGATGTCTTCCCATTCACTGATGGTGGAGACGGGCAGCAGGGCCGGAGAGGCGGCCACGCCGCCCGCCGCCGGCACGCGGGACGGTGAATCGGGCAGGAAAGTCATCACCGTGAGCGCTGCGGCGGCGCCGACGGCCGCCCATGTGACGGAGGTGAGCCAGCGGGGGCGGCGCCGTGCCTGAGTCGGGGTGCCGAGCCAGCTCATGTCGAGCTTCAGCTCCTCGTCCACCCCCTGGGTGAGGGACTGGGAAGCGGGGGCGGGCGCGAGGCTGCGCAGCAGATTTTCGAGGCGGGTTTCGTTCGGGTCTTCGTTCATGACAGGGCCTCCTGGGCTTGGGGGAAATTCAGCACGTTGACGGGAGGGGGGGCGGGATCGCCGAGCAGGTCGTCTTTCATCGGTGCGAGTCTCTTCTGCAGGGTCTGCAAGGCGTAGCGGTAGCGTCCGGCGACGGTGTTGATCGATTCGCCGGTCATCGCGGCGATTTCATTGAAGGTGAGGCCGCCCCAAAGCTTGAGGGTGATGACCTCGCGCTGCTGGCCGGGCAGCCGCTTCAGGGCTTCGTCCACGATGGAGGCGATCTCCTGCTGCCCGGCTGGTGGATCAAAGGACGGCGCGTTTTCATGGGGAAGGGCGATGTCGGATTTCGACTCCCGCCTGACGCGGCGGGTGTCGGAGCGGCGCTGGTCGAGGGCGATGGTGCGGACGGCGGCGTAGAGCAGGGGGATGTGGGCGCTGTCGCCGTCGGGGAAGCGCCGCCACCAACGCACGAAGGCCATTTGCACGACATCTTCAGCATCCGCCTTCGAGTCAACGATCTGCCGCGCATACAGCACGAGCTGTGGGGCGACTTGCTCAAAGGTTCGTTTCCAGTCAAAGTGGGCGGGCATGCTTGGCATGAGGTGTATGACCTGCCTAACGTCGTCTGATTCGTTTTTTGTGTGCCGGAGGTGAAAATCGCCCTCTCGCGGCCGTGACTACCGCTCAGGCCTGCTCCGGCGCTCGTTTGCCCCACTTCACACCGTAACCAATAAAGAGAAGGCCGACGACGACCATGAAGGTCGAGAAGAACTGGCCCTTCGTCAGCCCGAGGATCATCTCGGAGCCGCTGTCCGGCTGGCGGACGAACTCCAGCGAGATGCGGGCGATGGCGTAGAGGATGAAAAAGATGCCGGTGAGGATGCCGTGAGGCAGGCGGGGAAACTTGATGCGGATGGCCAGAAGGACGAGGGAGAGCAGCAGACCCTCCCCGAGGGCTTCATAAAGCTGGGAAGGGTGGCGCGGGTGGAGCACGGCCTCCAGTTCGGCACGTCCGCCGCGGTGCTGCTCGAAGAAAGCGATGATGTCCGGGCTGTGCTGCAGGCCACGGTTTTGGACGTCCACGGCGAGGTCATAGGCGCCTCCCTGATCCACGAAGTCACGATGCAGGATCTCGGTGGGAAATTTCATCGCCCACGACACGTTCGTCACGCGGCCGAAGAGCTCGCCGTTGATGAAATTGGCGATGCGGCCGAGGAAGATGCCCAGCGGTGCGCCGCAGACCAGGGTATCGCCGATGCCCGTCCATGAAATGTGATGCTTCCGGGCATACCACAGGCAGAACAGCGCCACGCCTGCGATCCCGCCATGGCTGGCCATGCCGCCCTGATTCAAAAGGAAGAAGATCCACGGAGCGCGGATGAACTCGTCAAAATTGTAGAGTAGCATGTAGCCGACGCGTCCGCCGATCACGACGCCGAAGAGCGCCACCAGCGTGATGAAATCCGCCACCGCCTCCGGCTTGATCTCTGAGAGTCCCCGCTTCGCCAGGAAGAACATCACCAGGTAGGTCAGGTAGAAGCCCAGCACGTAGGCCAGGCCATACCAGTGCACGGCGATGCTGTCGGTGATCTTGATCAGATGGGGGCTGAGATCGTGCAGGTAGTAGGCAAGATGCATGGTCGGGCCGGGATGATGGCGAGTCACGCCGGACGTGCGATGAAAAATTCCGCCCCGAAAGCTCGCCGTATCCGATTTCGGCGGAAAATGACTCGTCATTCCCCGTTCACCGTTCAACAATTCGTGCATGGCCCAGGCAATCATGAATCCCGAGGAGGTCCGGCGCTTCGCGGCGGAGCTGAAGCGCTTCAATACGGACATGCAGCAGCGCGCATCGTCGCTGCAGAGCCGCTTTTCCGCGCTGGGGGAGACTTGGCAGGATGCGGAGCATGAGAAATTCGCCGGGGAGTTCACCGCAACGATGAAGGCCATCAAGCGGTTCATGGAGATGTCCGAGCAGCACACGCCCTTCCTGCTGCGCAAGGCCCAGCGGATCGAGGATTATCTGAATCAGCGCTGATCCCGATGGCCGATCAAGCCCGCATCACTGACCTGGACGCCATCGAGTCCTTCCGCTCGGCGCTGATCGTTTTCATCAGCAAGACGCGCCAGGCCATCAATGTGGCGCAGGATGCCGTGAAAAAGACCCGCAACTGGCTGCAGCTGGAGCAGCCGGCCTTCTGGTCGGCGCAGATCCGGCAGCGCCAGAAGCGGCTGGAGCAGGCGAATGCGGAGCTCATGAGCGCGCGTCTGTCGGAATTCATCGAATCCCCCGTGGTGCAGCAGATGGCGGTGCGGAAGGCCCGCGCGGCGCTGGAGGAGTCGGAGGAAAAACTCCGCCGCACGAAAGCGTGGGCGCGTGAGTATGACCGGGCGGTCGATCCGATGATGCGCACCCTGGACGGGCTCCGGGAGTTCATCGACAACGATCTCGCGCTGGCCGTGGCGCATCTTGTGGAGATGCAGAAGATCCTCGAAGGTTACACCGAGAGTGCTGCACCGGTGGCGAGTCCCGATGCCGCGCCCTAAACACCCCGAAAAGAAGCCATGAACCTCATCCAAAACGGCCGACAGCTCTCCGAGCAGTGGTACATGACCAAGGAGCACTGGCGCGACGCTAAGGCGCTGGAATTCGAAAAACGCTACCTGGAGCCGCTCCCTGGCTTGATCAGCAAGACGAACACGATCATGAATGATCTGGAAACCCTCCTGAAAAAGATCCGAAAAGACTGTGAGCAGACCCATTGACCTGAGCGCCACGCGCATTCTCACCCTGCATCATTCCCTGCGTGATTCGGTGGCCGACTTCGCCGCCCGGGGGGCGCGGATCGCCCGCGAGCTGCGCTCCCGCCGCTACTCGACGGAGCAGGATCATGCTAAGCAGCGGGGGGAATTCGACGCGCGGGCGGCGGTCGCCGCCGCTGCCGTGGAGGCGGAGTGGGATGCCTTCGCGGACAAGGTGAAGCAGCGGCACGCCGACCGGGCCGTGGGTTTCAAGCGTTACGAGGACCGCATCCGCCGCGATCTGCCGGTGATGACCCAGGCGGCGCGGGAGCGCTGGCTGGGAAAGCTGCAGATCCAGCGCAAGCAGGCGGAGGCCGAAAGGATCCGGAAGCTGGCGCAGGCCCGTGAACTGGCGAATGCGCTGCTGGAGAGGCTGGAAAAGGTGATGGCCCGCATGCTGACGGTGCTGAAGGCGACCGGCGAGCATCTGCAACGCAAGGAAAACGCCCAACCGGAACCCCAGATCGCCCTGGAGGACATGACGGCGCGTGTCGAGGGCATCGAACGCCATGCGACGCTGCTGGAGGAGCAATTGGAGGCCAGCAGGGCCACCGGCATCTCGAAACTTTTCAAACGTCCGAAGGTGGACATGCAGCAGCTCTGCCGGGCCGTGCTGGACTATGAAAAGTGCGCGGCAGAGATGAACGCCTCACGGGACGATGCCGAGGGCGTGATCGAGGTGGAGTTTCAGACAACCGACGCCCGCATCACGGCGGACTGGGAACGTGCGGACGTGGTGGCGGAGGAGTACCGCAGGGCGATGCTGAAACGGCTGGAGACGCAGATCCCCGCCTGCCTGAGCCGGAACGAGCGCCTGTGCGAGCGCAACCTGCTGAGCCTGCAGGAGGAGCGGCAAGAGCATCTGGAACAGCTCCGCGCACCGGCGGTTCTGGAGCGGCAGGCCCTGCTCACGAGGCAGGGTGCGGAGATCGCTGCGCTGGAAGAGGCGGCTCAGGAGCGCTGGAAAGGATTGCAGACCGAGTGGGACTCCAAGGTTCCCGCCTGGCTGAAGGAGGTCGCCGAGGCGGCGTCCTCCTCGACCGCGGAGGCCTGGAGCACGGACTACACGCCCGCCACGGACTTTCCTGAAGCGTGTCGTTTTGGCGACCTTTTCCTCGACCTGGGTGGTGATGGCGCGACGCTGGAGAAGGACACGCCGCTGCGTCTGACCGGCCACGAAAAGCCGCGGCTGCCGCTGGCGCTGGCCTTTCCGCAGGACGGATCACTGCTCCTCGAAACAGACGACGACGGCGGCACCTGGGTGCCGGGCGTGATGAACGGCCTGGTCTTTCGCATCCTGCGCGACGCACCTCCCGGGAAGGCGCATTTCACGATCATCGATCCGGTGGGCCTGGGGCGGAGCTTCGCCGGGCTGATGCATCTGGCGGACTACGAGCCGGCCCTGATCAACCGCCGCATCTGGACGCAGCGGGATCACATCGAGGAGCGGCTGGCGGAGCTGAACGAGCATGTGGAAAAGGTCATCCAGATGTACCTGCGCAATGAGTTTGCCACGATCACCGAGTACAACGCGCAGGCGGGTAGCGTGGCGGAGAAGTACCACTTCCTGGTCATCGCGGGCCTGCCGTCCGCCTTCAGTGAGACGGCCATGGCCCGGCTGAAAAGCATCCTGGTCAGCGGGCCGCGCTGCGGCGTCTTTGTGCTGGCGCACTGGGACCGGCGGCAGGCGCTGCCGGAGGGGCTGACGGCTGAAGATTTGAGGAAACACTGCGTGCACATCGTGCGCGAGAAGGGGGTGGTGAGTTTCGGCGGCGTTTCATCGCTCACGTTCGATGCGCCGATCAGTGATGAAGTGGCCGGGGAGCTGGCGCATCAGATCGGGCAGGCCAGCATCGACTCGAACCGGGTGCAGGTGCCGTTCTCCGTGGTCGCACCGCAGGAAATGTGGGTGGAGAGCACGACTGGAGAGCTCCGAGTCGCCATCGGCCGCACCGGCGCGACGAAGCTGCAGTACCTCGCCATCGGCAAGGGCACGAAACAGCATGCGCTGCTGGCGGGGAAGACGGGCTCCGGAAAATCGACGCTGCTGCACATCATCATCACCAATCTGGCGCTGACCTGCAGCCCGGACGAAGTGGAGTTTTACCTCATCGACTTCAAAAAGGGCGTCGAGTTCAAGTGCTATGCCGATGCGAAACTGCCGCACGCAAAGGTCGTCGCGATCGAAAGCGACCGTGAGTT
>CAMAZK010000222.1 GCA_945863205.1 Akkermansia muciniphila
CCGCTGGACGATGGATGACTACTACGGCTTCAAGGCCTTCTTCAGCCAGATCGGCCGCAAGGCCACCGACGACCCGGCGGAAGTCATCATCTACAACAGCAAAGGCGGCGAATCGAGGCACTTCCTCACTCAGGCCGTGATGAAGCCGAAATTCCTCGGCGGGGATGCTCCCGAGATCAAACCAGGCGAAGACCGCCGTAAAGTGCTGGCCGACTGGATGGCCTCGCCGCGCAATCCGTTCTTCGCTCGCAACATCGCGAACATCATCTGGTCGCATTTCAACGGCGTTGGCATCGTCGAGCCTGTGGACGATGTGCGCGTTTCGAATCCGCCGTCCAATCCCGAACTCATAGGCAAACTGGCCGAGAAGTTGACCGAGTACAAGTACGACATGCGCAAGTTCGTTCGCGACATCTGCACCTCCCAGACCTACCAGCGCAGCACGAAGGTCAATGAAACGAATGCCAGTGACAAACTGAACTTCTCCCACGCCCAAGTCCGCCGCGTGCGTGCCGAAGTGCTGCTCGACGCCATCTCCCAGATCACCGAGACGCCGAACAAGTTCCAGGGGCTGCCGCTCGGCGCCCGCGCCGTGCAGATCGCCGACGGAGCCGTGTCGAACTACTTCCTCACCACCTTCGGGCGCGCGAAACGTGAGTCTGTCTGCTCCTGCGAGGTGAAGATGGAGCCCACCCTTTCCCAGGCCCTCCACCTCATGAATGGCGACGCCGTGAACGACCGCATCAAGCAGGGCCGTGTGGTCGCCAAGATGATTCAGGAGAAGAAGACGGACCGTGAGATCGTCGAGGATCTCTTCCTTCGCGTCTTCGGTCGCATGCCGAAGGACAAGGAATGGAACAACGTCCAGCAGGCCATTTCCGAGGATCCGGGCGGGCGTCAGCTCGTGCTCGAAGACTTGTTCTGGGCCCTTCTGAACTCGAAAGAGTTCTACTTCAATCACTAACGGCCATTTGAGCCCGAGCTGATGCGCGGTGGTGCATCAGCTCGGAACCCTCGATTTCGAGTCTGCACATGTGCGGGTTCCAAATCTGGAATGACATCCTCGCCAGACAGGCCGTCGCGACTTCGCGCTGAATGGATTGTGATTTTGCCTCATGCTCGCCGGGCGGTCGGTGATTCTGCTTGGATCTGCACCCGCTTGAAGGCAGTGGAGGCACGACGAGTCACCGATCCCGAGCCGTGACCCTACAGTAGGCGTGATTCGGCGTTGGAATAACTAGGGTTCAAACGCCCAATGACCGGGGAATGCCCGTTTTGATCGCCGTATAGCAGCGATGGCTGCTTGGGCGCTTCGAATTTCCTTGGTCATTGGTTCCTGATCCCCGGTCATTCGAAACCAGCGCCGTCTTCTTGGGCGTCTATACGGCTGAGACTTTGTCAGGGAACTTCGCGCCGCTCAATTTCTCGCGGGCAGGGCCCGGGGGATGTCTTCCAGATTGGGGATGCCGGGTTCAGCGAACTGCATGGATTCGTGGAAGAGATTCGTGCGGCTGGCCTCGATGTTGTTCGGGGTGGCGAGGCTGTCGCCGGAGGCGATGATGTGCGGCTGGATAAAGATGAGCAGTTCCTCGCGGATGTTTTCTTTGCTGGTGGTGCCAAAAAGATTACCGAGAACGGGAATGTGCCGCAGGAGGACGGCTCCGCGCTTACCGTTGGTGACGCGCTCTGTGATCAGACCGCCGAGGACCACGGTGGCGCCGTTTTTGACGGTGACCTCGGTCTTGAGCTCCTGGGTGCCGATGGTGGGCACGGTGTTTCCTGAGATGGTCTGCGTGCCGACGATGTTGTCGTTGATCTGGGCGATCTCGAGCGTGACCTCGTCGTCGGAATTGATGTGCGGCACGACTTCGAGTTTCAGCAAAACGTCGCGATACTCGACGCTGACGCTGTTGCTGGCCACGCCGCCTGCGAAGGCGCCGTTGCTGAGGATCTGGGCGGGGACGGCAATGCGTTGACCGGAGGAGATGACGGATTTGGCGGCGTTTTTCGCGAAGACCCGCGGGGATGCCAGCACTTTGAAGTCGCGGTTTCCGTCGATCAGCTTGAGATACTGGCTGAGGGAGCCGATCTGTCCGTAGAAATTAAGCTGGTTCCAGGAGAAGTTGCTGAAGTTCGCCGGGAATTGAATGCCGCCTGTGCTGAGGCCGGTCGTGCTGCCGGTGGTCACTGTCGTGTCGTCACTGCGGCGGACACTGAAGTCGTCGAGCAGCTTCAGGAAGTCGAAACCAAAGTTGTAGTCATTGCCAAGATTGAGCTGGCCGATGATGGCGGAGATGTAGATCTGCTGCGGACGCACGTCCATTTCAGTCAGCAACTGGTCGATACGGGCGATGTGCTCCGGGGAGCCGGAGACCACAAGGCTGTTCGACTGCGGGTCCCCGATGAGCTGGGTCTTGCCGACGATCATGGATTTCGGTGCACCGAGGTCCTCCGGCTCGTCGAGCACGCTGCGGCTGGCATCGGAGCCGGTATTCATCCCTGCGCCGCCGTCTAAGTTGTTGTTGGTGTCGAAGGCGGAAGCGAATCCACCGTTGTCGGTGCCTCGGGAGCTGGAACCCGCCGGACTGCGGCGACGGCTGCCTCCGCCATCGATGGAGCCGCTGCCTTCATTCGCCTGGATGTCGGTGTCGCGGGCCAAGGCATTGTAGGCGACGGGGAGGAAGTCGAGGACGTCGAGGTATTTCAGGCGGCGTTTGAGGAAGTTTCCGCCGTCGTCCTGCTTGTCGAGCTTCTCAACGAGACCTCGGATGTAGGTGATGTCCACGGGGCGGCCGATGACGAGCAATTCATTTGTGCGGCGGTAGGGGAAGACCTTCACCCTAGATGCGGCGGGATTGGTGGCGGCGGTGCTGGTGCTGCCAGCGGGATTCAGGACCGCGGGTGCGCCGGGGCGGCTTGCTCCGGCGGGTGCAGCAGGGACGGGGACAGCGGTGGCGGCGCTCTCGGACTTTTCCTCCTGCGCGAAGATTTCCGTCACGATCTCGGCGATGAGTTCAACATCGGAGCGCTCGAGCTTGATCATCTCGTTGGCAATCTCGGCGGGTGGCACATCGACGATTTCTGCGATCTCGCAGATGCTGCGGATGGTGGTGCTGTTTTCGGTGATGATGAGAGCGGAGTCGTTCGAGATGGCGGTGATCGCGCCATAGGTGTGCAGCTTGATGACCTGCTGAAAGGCCTTGGATGCCTGATCGGCCGAGATGTGCTGGAGGGGCAGGACGTAGTGACAGATCTCTTCTGTGTCCGGGAGGTCTCGGATGCTGTTATAGACCTTCAAACCGTCCGCCGTGGGACTTTTGCCGCCGGCGTGATTGATCAGCTTTGCCGTGGTCTCATCAATGTGGATGATGACGTAGCCATTGAGCAGCATCGTTGCCTCGATGAAGGCGATGGCGTCCTTCTTCGTCAGCATCTGGGGGGAGATGATGCGCAGTTGCTCGCCCTGGAGCGCGGAGTCGAGGATGAGTTTTTTCCCCGTCAGCTGGGTGTAAAACGGGATGATCGCCTGTATCGGTGCGCTGGGGAAATTGACCTTGATGGTGGCGTTGTCCCCGACCGGCACATAGGCCCCGGCTTGGGGCGGTTGCTGGGCCTTGGCCGCGTACCGAGCGCTCAAAATGAGGAGCGCCAGCAGCAGCGCAAACCGCAGGCGGCGGGCCAGATGGAAAGGAGAAGATGACATAAAGTAGTAAAAGTATGGCAATTATACTCAATGCCGATTATGAAGCAAGGCTTTAGTTAATATCTATTAAAATTCATCTCTTCAACAGTGCTGCCTTTGATGCTGCTCGTTTGCCCACTCGCAGGTTGATCGACCGTTCACCTCCATACACGGACTTCCCCAGCATTTTGGTGCGCAGGCCGGCGGCGACAGCTTCACATCACCGCAACGAGCGAGGAGAACAGGAAACTACCGGGAATTCTGAGTCGTCGCTTTCCCAGTGCCCCGTGCGGGCGCGTGCCGTCTGGCGGGATCCGGATGCTGAAACTTTATGCGGCGTACTTCTTGGCATGTCGAGGCACCCGGGCCACAATCCTGGCCGTTACTTCCATCTTTTATTCCGCCGTCTCATCGATGCCACTTCACACCCGCAGCACTACCCCCGTCGAAAACTGTGAAATTTGCCATGGAGACCGCTTCATCCAGGTGGGAAGCAAAGACCGCGAGGGGCTGGCGCTGCGGACGGTGATCTGCGAGGATTGCGGCCTCGTATTTTCGGACCCCCGACCCAATTCCCAAGAGATCGACGATTTTTACCGCGAGTCCTACCGAGTGGCATACAAGCAGGCCTGGCAGCCGCGCCTGCAGCACACCTACCGTGCCGGCAAAGTCGCCGAGGAGCGCCTGAACTACCTTATGCCGCTGCTCGCGCCGGGCCGCGCCATCTGTGACTTCGGCTCCGGTGGCGGGGAACTCGTCTTCATCCTCCGTGAGCTTGGCTACGACGCCAGCGGGATCGAGCCCAACACCGGCTACGCCGAGTACTCCCGGGACATCCTCGGCATTCCCGTGCAGATTGGCGGGTTCGCGTCCGCCCGGGTGGGCCAGGACAGCCTCGACCTCGTGACGCTGTTTCACGTTGCAGAGCATCTGGAGCATCCTGTGCATGCCCTCCACACGATCGCCGGATGGCTGCGGAAAGGTGGGCGGCTTCTCGTTGAGGTGCCAAACGTGGAAAGCCGCTGCATCTGGCCATCCAGCCGTTTCCATCAGGCGCATCTCTACAACTTCAATCCTGCCACGCTCGCGCAGGCCGGTCGGCGCGCAGGGCTGAGCGTGGTTGACTCCTTTGCCTCGAGTGATGGCGGGAATATCATGTGTGTCTTTGAAAAGCCGGAGTTACCGGACGAGGCCGCGCCGGCTCCTCTTCCTGGGAATGCAGCCCGCGTGCTCGAGGTGTTGCGGCGGCACACGGTCCTCAGCCACTCGCTGACACAGCATCCCTATCGGCGTCCGGTCCAGAAGCTGCTCCGTCGCCGCGAGGAAGCCGCCGCCGTTCGAAATGCGACCGATGGCAAGACCCTGCTTCAGACGATTGCCCGTGAGATCGGCGCCAGAGGGATGCGTGCGGCGCAGTCGGTTCCTGAATCCATGCTTTCCAGCGGTGGCGGCGGTTTAGCCGGTGTTTGAGCGGTGGCTCGCTGTTGTTTTTCTTCAGCGGATGCCCCAAAGCTTCTCCAGAAGCGCAAGCATCTCCGGGTCATGCAGTTTCAGCTCCTCCCGCGTGAAGGGATAGAAATCGTTCCGTGAGAAGTACGCCTCCGTGGTCTCGGCGAAGTATTCCTGAGGCGTTGTCATCGCATAGGCACGCTCCATGCGGCTGCGCCCCTCGCTGTCTTTGCGATCGACGCGGTCATAGCTGCCGCTTGTTTTCGCCTTCTCGTAGGCGGCTTTGATCTCCAGATTGCCAAAGCTCATGCGCACCGTGCGGTGGTGATAGGCGTGCGCCAGTTCATGCAGGGCGAAGTTCGGCATCCTGCGTGTTTCTTCCTCAAAGATGCGCACGTTGGTGAACTCGACCCCTCTCGCCATCACCGGATCACGGCCATTCTCGCGCAGCCACCCGACATCGGGATGATACTCGGCGCGTGGTTGGACGCCGGGGTACTCGGGATTGATCCAGAGAGGGACCTTTTGCAATTCGGCCACCGCTTTCGCCGGCACGAGACGCACGATCTCCTGAAGCTGCGCTGTGAGAAGAGGCAGCGCCTTCGCGAGCGCTGCGGGCATGATCTTCGTGCTTACATGCACCTTCCAGCCGGCGATGAATCGCTCATCATGTGATTTCGTGCCCGCTGCAGCATCAGAGCGTTTTTGCGCCGCCTTATGGATGGCTTTTTTGACCTGCCGAAGCCGCTCTGGCCAGACAAACTTCGGCGCTTTGGACGGATCGTAGCCTGCGAGATGCCCGATGAGCCGAGTCGTTGGTTTCGTGTATTTAAGCTCGGTGTCCCCGAAGACCTCGTGGCAGAGTGCGGCAAGACCGGGATCGTAGGCGAGCAGTTCGCTGCGTGTGTTCACATGGTTGTGATCATGATCATTCTCCCGGTTGTTATCGAACCAGCTTTGCACGCCCTCGGCGAAGTATTCGTGATGGTTCACGCTGGCGTATTTGCCCTTCCACAGCCCGGCTTTCATCGCCGCATCAAAGGCAGCCTTTACTCGCTTGTCGAAAGTCGCGTCCACATTCGCCAGACCGCGCAAATGGATGTTGTGGGCGAATTCATGGATGAAAATGCATTCGGTCGAGTAAGGATCGCCTTCGTAAGCCAGCAGATTTTCCTCCGCGCAGGAGCAAAAAGGGTCCGTGGCGCTGCCGCCCATGCCACGAGCACGCGCATCGCGGTAGTCTTTGGTCGGGATGTTCTCGAAGCCCGGTACTGGCACCGTGCTCAGCCATTTCCACTCCGGCTGATCGGTCGTGAACTCATCATGCGCCAGGATGCAAAGCCGCGATCCGCTGGCGATCATCGCCTCCCGCACATCGGGACGCTTTGCCAGCATGAGATCGGCGAGGTAGGCCGCCTCCTTCAGCGCATACGGGCTCACTTTCGCCGAACCACAGATCGGGTAACCGCTGGCGTGGACGACCTGGGAGTAGAATGAGGGAACGCCATCCTTCGCCGCCGGATCGTGGCGGAAAGTCTGCACCGGCACACGGCTAACGACCTCCGTTTCTTTCCCATCATCCACGATGACAAACCGGTGCCCCAACGTCGTGCCGATGATGCTGTCCTTTCCTGGCTCAATTTTGCCATTGGGCACACGCTTCCCATCCGGCGCGATCCAGAAGACCTCCACAGACCTTTCGCCTGCGTTGAGGATTTGCAGCTTCGGGCGGTCCAAAGCGGACGCCGTCATTGTAAGCAGCGAGAGGGCGAGAATGGTCGGCTTCATGAGTAAATTCGATCGGCAATCAAATGGTTGGCGGTATTCGGCTTCGATTGCCAATCGTAGCCTACGCAAAGCGGTCAGGTGACATTAGATCGAGTGCCACAGGCGATCTCTCGCCGCTGAGCACGTCAGCAATGATTTTTCCCGTCGCAGGTGCTAGAGAGAGGCCCATCATCGCGTGGCCGGTGGCGATGGTGAGGTTCCTCCAGCGTTGCGTTCGGCCGAGGTAAGGCATGCCATCGGGTGAAACGGGGCGAAGACCGCTCCACGGCTGCACTTCGGCGAAGTCGCCTGCAGAGAAGGCGGGGAAGTAGTCAGGAAAGGCACGCGTGATGCCGCGGACGCGGCGCGGCGTGATGGATTCATCCGTGCCCGCCATCTCCATCGTGCCGCCGACACGCAGCGCGCCCTCCATCGGCGTCACGGCGAGCCTGGCCTCGGTGCAGATGCTGCACAGTTCGGGAAGTTGCTTCGGATTCGTCAGCGTGAGGCTGTAGCCTTTGCCCGCCTGCATCGGCAGTTTCAGATCGAGCCCCTTCGCCATCTCCGCCGACCAGACACCGCTGCACAGCACCACTTCGTCAGCCTCGATCTGCCCCTTTGACGTTTTGACTGCCTTCAGCGTGCCACCTTCCAGCTCAAAACCTCTCACCTCCGTCTCCCACAGCATCTCCACGCCTCGTTTGATCAGCTCGGCTTCGACGGCGGCAATGAAGCTTCCTGGAGCCAGATGGCAGTCCTTCGGGAAAAACACGCTGCCGCAGATGTCCATCGTGACAGCGGGATCGAGCACGGCGGTCGCCTTCGCATCCAGCACCTCGGCGGGGATGTCCAGGCGATTCGCCATCATGGCCATTTGCGCCTCTTCATCGAGCGTGTGCTGTTGTTTGCACAGCATGAGCAGTCCCTTTTTCACGAGGCCGAAATCGAGTCCGATCTCCTCGTAGCACTGACGGCTCAGCAGGCTCAAATCGCGCAAAACAGGCGCAGCGGCATCGACACGGCCTTTCGTGGCGGCTTTCCAAAAATGCAGGCCCCAGGTGATCAGATCCGCATTCAGCCTCGGCTTGATGTAAAAGGGCGACTCTGGATTCCACATCCATTTGAGGCCGAGTTTGACCATGCCTGGTGCTGCGAGCGGGATGAAGTGACTCGGCACGATCATTCCCGCATTGCCAAACGAGCAGCCATCCCGCTGCCGTGCCTTCTTTTCGATCACCGTGACCTTCATACCGCGACGAGCGCAATACAGCGCGGTGCTCAGGCCGATGACGCCTGCGCCGAGGATGGTGACTTGTTTCGACATGCAGGTCATCAAAGCTCAGCGGCAACGGAGGTCTTGCGCGCTTTGGCAGTCGCAGCCGCGTTTTTTGCCAAGCGGAGGCTCGACGCCTCAGGAGTCCTCGCTAGCCTCAGAAAATGGACCAATCTTGGACAGATAAAATCGTGATCGTCACCGGCGGTGGCGGTGGCATGGGGCAGGCGGCGGCAAAGCGTTTCGCGGATGCCGGGGCGAAGACATTTGTGTTTGGACG
>CAMAZK010000223.1 GCA_945863205.1 Akkermansia muciniphila
TGCCACGCGCCGCCCAGCAGCGCCATTTTTCTCTGCATGCGGTCATAGGCATCCTCGCCGATCACATTGCAGCCGCAGCGCTCCGAAGCCCGCCGGATCAGCCAGAGCGTCACCGTGCTGGTCAGCCGGGAAGCCAGGGCAAAGATCACGAAAGGAATCTTCGCCAGCCACATCCAGGCACCCACCACGCGCCGGCCCAGGCGGCGCCAGGCGGGCTCCTTTTTCGGTGCCTTCGCCAGCGTCATCTCCCAGGCGTCGCGCTCCATCACCGCACGGAAGAACCATGCGTTCATCTCCCGCACCGCATGCACGAACATTGTGCTCAGGCCCCCGGCGTTGTGGCTGAGTTCATGCGCCAGCAGCCCGGCCAGCTCGCGGGCCGTGATCACGGAGACCACCGGCAGGCCGATGTGGAGCTGCGTCTTCCCGGTCAGAATGCCCATCAGACCGCAGAACATCGTGCTGCGGACTGAGATCGTCGTATCCAGCCAGACCTGCGTGGGCGGCTGCGCCCGCAGATGCCAGCACAGCGTGTGAATGAGTTCGAAAAGCTGCGGCTGCGTCGCCGCCGTGATCTGGACCGCCACCTTGGCCGACTTTGTTCGCGGCCACAGCGGCCGCAGCATGAAGACCCACGTCACCGCCATCAGCAGCAGCTTACCCACCTCGATCAGCCACTGCCATTGCAGAAAGCCGGAGCGGGCCATGCTGCCGGTCACCTCGATGAACTGCAGACACAGCCAGCCCCCGACAGCCACGACCAGCAGGACATACGAGAGCTGCAGCGCTAGTGAGCAGGCTGCGGAAGCCACCAAAAGGGAGAAATGCAGCGGCCCCCGCCACGGTGCTATTCGCACCGGCTTGGCTGGCTTGTTCTGGGGCTGCGGGGATGACATAGAGCAAGGCGGAGCCGTAGCCGGGTCCGTAAGAGGGATAAAATTAAGCTCATGGAATATGGTAATTCTAGTTAATAATCACCATTCGGGCATCTTTCCCTCCCCCGAAATGGCAAGTTCACCCCCGCCCGGGCCGTTTTTCACCCCATGACGCTCCGTGCCCTGCTCCTCCTGCTGCTGCCCTTTGTCGCAACGATCCCAGCCAGGGCGAAACCGGTGAATCTCGTCTTCATCCTCACCGACAACCAAGGCGCCTGGACCCTCGGCTGCTACGGCAATCCCGACATCCGCACGCCGAACCTCGACAAGATGGCCGCCGAGGGCATTCGCTTCACCCGCGCCCTCAGCAGCAATCCCGTCTGCTCCCCCACCCGCGCCACCTTCCTCACCGGCCTCATGCCCTCCCAGCACGGCGTCCATTCCTTCCTCGATCCGAAGTTCATGATGGGCCCGGAGGCTTACAACACGCTCCAGGAATTCACCTCTCTCGGCGAGATCCTGCGCGATGTCGGTTACACCTGCGGCCTCAGCGGCAAATGGCACCTTGGGGCGAACATGACGCCCAGCGAGGGCTTCACCTCATGGATCACGAAGCCCGATGGCAGCACGGCAGAGTTCTACGACCAGAAGATCATCGAGAACGGCGAGGTCCGCGTCGAGGCTGAGTACACCACGGACCTCTGGACGCGCAGGGGGGTCGAATTCATCCAGCAGAACAAGGACCGACCCTTTTTCCTCTACCTCGCCTACAACGGCCCCTACAACCTCGGCAAGCTCATGAGCAACCCGCCGCGGAACCGCCACGCCGAGTTCTACAAAGACAAACCCTTCACCAGCTTCCCCCGCGACGCCATGCACCCCTGGCAGTGGGCCAACAAGCAGTTCCACAACACCCAGATCGCCAGGGAGCGCTGCGCCGCCGAGACCTCCGGCGTGGACGACGGCGTGGGCGAAATCCTCGCCGCGCTCAAGGCCAACGGCCTCGATGAAAACACCCTCGTCGTCTATGCCGCCGATCAGGGCTGGATGGGCGGCCAGAACGGCATGTGGGGCATGGGCGACCACTTCCGCCCCACCGGTGCCCACGAGCTCATGATGCAGATCCCGCTTCTCTTCCGTCAGCCCGGCAAAATCCCCGCCGCCCAGACCTGCGACGCCCTCGTAAGCAACTACGACTTCCTGCCCAGCGTCCTCGGGCAGCTCGGGCTCGCCGACAAAATGCCGCAGCAGCCCCGATCCCCCGGTCGTGACTTTTCCCCCGTCCTTCGCGGCGAAAAGCTCACCGACTGGGACAACACCGTCTTCTACGAAATGGAAAACACCCGCGCCATCCGCGCCGAGCGCTGGAAATACGTCGCCCGCTTCCCCGACGGCCCCTACGAGCTCTACGACATGGACACCGACCCGATGGAGCGCTTCAACCTCTTCGGCCAGCCCGGCACCGAAGCCACCCGCGCCGACATGGCGAAGCGCCTCGACACCTTCTTCGCCCGCTACGCCGATCCGAAATACGACATCTGGAAAGGCGGCACCTCCAAAGCCAAACGCCACACCGAGTAGTCAGCAGTGGCTTGCTCTGGCCTCGCCTCCTCCTCGCCGCCGATGCACAATGATGACAGAGCTCGTTCGTAACGACATCGTCCTGTCGAAACGGCCGCAAAGTCAGGGGCGGAGCATGCTTGGGTTGCCCGGATTGCCGTCGCGTGCGGCAGTTCTGCCATTTTCCATTGGTCAAACCTCGCTCTTGCTGGCTTCGTGGCAGGCAGGCTCCACCGCTGCCTCGTTCCTGTTCCCATGAAAATCGCCCCGGCCTCCCCGAAGCGCGTCGTTCGCTACTTTCTCTCCTATGCGCATGACGATGGCAAGCTGCCGGGCAAGCTTCTGGCCGAACTCGACAAGCAACTCCGAGCCTGCAAGGACTTCGCCTTTCAGCGCTGGCAGGACACCGACATCCTGCCGGGGGAAAGGTGGCATGAGGAGATCCAAGAGGCCGCCAAGGACTGCGACTTCGGCCTTCTGCTCGTCAGCCCAGCCTTTCTTGGCAGCGAGTACATCGGCGAGCACGAACTGCCGCTCTTTGTCAGTGGCGCAAAGCCCTGCGTCCCCGTCGGCCTCTGCCGCATCGACTTCGGCAATCACGATACCAAGGGCCTCAGCGAATCTCAGATCTACCTGCACGCCACGCCGAACGGGAAGACGCGCAAGTACTTCGCCGACTGCACCGGCAAACAAGCTTCCGACTTCGCCCTCGGCCTTTTCACGCAGATCAAGGCACGTTTGATCAAGCTTTTCGGCCCCGCATTCCCGGTTCTTCCGCCGCTGCCACCCAAGCCGGAAAAGACCACGAACAATCTCCCGCGCCTCTCCAGCTTCTTTGGCCGCCAGAAGGAACTCGCAACCATCGGCAAAGCCCTTCTGCCGCAGACGCGCACCTGGGGCGTCCTCATCGACGGACCTGGCGGCATAGGAAAGACCTCTCTAGCCATCCGCGCGGCGGAGATTGCCGAGCCGCAGTTCGATCGTGTCCTGTTTGTCTCCACCAAGGTGCAGAGACTCACGCCAGACGGTGCCGTGGCGGTTTCCAACTCTATCGTTCCGGCCTACCCCGAAATGCTGAACGAGATCGCCCGTCTGATAGGCCTGCCGCACATCCCGGAACGGCCGGAGGAGCAGCGTCCGGGTCTGATCAAAGCTGCCGTCCAGCACGAGAAGGTGCTGCTCATCCTGGATAACTTGGAGAACCTCGACAAGCATCAGCAGAACCTTCTTTTCGAATTCGTCTCCGACCTGCCGCCGAGCTGCAAGGCCATCGTCACCAGTCGCCGTCGCACGGATGTGGATGCCCGCATCATCCGCCTGGAAAAGCTCGACCAGGACGCCGCACTCGACTACCTGGAGGAACTCTCCGCCGGTCGTGACCTACTCGCCAAAGCCTCGCGTGAAGACCGCCTCCAGCTCTACGAAGAGACCGGTGGCAATCCGCTGCTGCTCCGCTGGATCGTCGGTCAGTTGGGGCGCGGCGGCTGTCGCAATCTCGCCAGCGCGCTCGACCTCTGTCGCCAGGCCGCCAAAGAAAACGACCCACTCGAGTTCATCTTTGGCGATCTGCTGGAGACCTTCACCCAGGCCGAAACGAAAGCCCTCGCCGCGCTCACCTACTTCACCCAAAAGATTGAGGTGAAGTTCATCGCCGAACTCGCCGATCTCTCGGAGACCGCCACCCAGACCGCCTTGGGGGATCTCGCCAACCGCGCTCTGGTCATCCCTGACGCGGCGGAGGAAACCTTCGCTCTCGTGCCCATGGTGGCCGACTACCTGCGCCGCAAACGCCCCGAGGTCGTGGCCGAAACCGGCAACCGCCTAGAAAACCGCGCCTTCGCCCTCATCATGGAGAACGGCTGGCGAGAGCACGACCGTTTCCCCATCCTCGAAGCCGCCTGGCCCGGCATCGCCCCCGCCTTGCCTCTATTTCTCGCCGGCGAAAATGCGCGACTTCAGGTTGTCTGCAATGCTCTCCAGTTCTTCCTCAATTATCAGGGGCACTGGGATGAAGTGCTATCCTTCAACGAGAAAGCCGAGGTCAGGGCCGTCAGCGGTGGCGACTACAGCAGCGCTGGATGGCGCGCATTTGATGCGGCTTTCGTTCATTCGGCGCGTGAACAAGCGGACGACGTTCTTGCCTGTGCTGACCGCGCTGCTAGTCACTGGGCTCGGGTGGAGGCCAACTTCCGGGAGCGCATTCTTGCTATCCACATGCGTGGGGTCGGCTATCGGATGAAGAAGTCCTATCCCGCCGCCATTGCCGCTTTCCGTGAAGTGCTGGACTGGCATCGGGCCCGGGCTGCTGAGAGCAATGACGTGGCCATCGGTTTGAATTCCCTCGCTACCGCCGAGCTACTTGATGGCAATTCCGTTGCTGCGGAGGCTCATTTTCGAGAGTCTCAGCGTGTTTCTATCGCTGTCGGAAATCTGGAGGCCCTGGCTGCCTCCACCAGTAATCTGGCTTTGATAGCTCTAAATCACGAGGACTGGCACACCGCCGAATCTCTTGCACGAGAAGGGCTGCTGGTGGCTCAATCCGTTCACCGCCATCAATTGATCGCTAACGTCAACCGTTACCTCGCCTACGCCCTCCTGCGCCAAGATCGGGCTGCCGAGGCACTGCCCCATGCCCGGAAGGCAGTGGAGATCTTCACCCGTCTCGGTTCGTCCGAACTCGCCGAAGCTCAGGCGACGCTCAGGGAGTGCCGGGTGGCATTGGCGCTGGAGCGGCTGAACCACGGCTGGACTTACAACACCACAACGCTGGAAGGCAGCACCTTGAGCCTGAGCGAGGTGGAACTCGCGCTCAATGATCCGGCGGCGGTGATCGCCAACCGGCCTGCGGAGCATGTGGCGCAGAACCGTGCGCAGGCTGAGGCACTGAAGCTGCTGGCGGACTATCTGAAGGAGGACCGTGACCTGACGATGGAAGATCTGTTTCGCCTGCACACCCGACTGATGCAAGGCACGACGGTCGATTACCTCCAGCCCATCGGCGGCTGGAAGGTGGAGGACAACGGCACCCCCGTGATGCTGGACGGCAAGCGCGTGTGGAACGATGCCTACGCCGCCGCGTCCCATGTCCGCGTCTTGATGGAGGAGTGGCTGCGCGAGCTGAACCGCCGTCGTGCCGTCAACGGGGACGCCCTCGACGATCACATCTGGCTGCATGCCACCTTCGTGCGCATTCACCCCTTCGCCGATGGCAACGGACGCATGGCCCGCATGCTGGCGAACCTTCCCTTACTCGCGCAGGCGCGGGCTCCGGTGGATATTCCCGCAAGCGCCCGCGAGCGCTACCTCTCTGTCCTGGCCAAGTGGCAGATAGCCTGCGGTCCGCCCCGTCCCCACGAACCTTTGTTTCCAAAGACTGAGTTGCTGGACGATTTTGTCGAGCTATGCACCACCAGCCGAGCACCGGACGACCTGGATAACGATCTGCCATGAATGGGATAGGCCAAGCCCTCCCTCGCCAAGTGCGAGGCCAGCACCATCGCCGACCGTGTCGCTCAGAGACCAAGGAGCGGGGGACTCTGTCCCCGCGCGAGACAAAAGGAGAACGGAGTCACCCTCTCCTTGGGGGGAGATCTGAAGCTGCAGTTCAGAAATTCGAAGAAGCCTGAGAAGTCCGAGGCGAGAATGACGCAAACGGTGAAATGCCAGCGTGCTACTCCTTCAACGCCGCCGGGCGGTGACTGGGGATTTGGGCTTTGAAGTCGCCGAGGCTGTGCCAGTGGGCGGGGGCGCCGAGATCGACTTCGGCGACGGCGACGGTGCCCCATTCGGTGGCCTCGGCGAGGACGTCGCCGTAGTGATCGAAGATACCGGAGATGATCCAGTCGCGCTTGGCGGCGTCTGTGTAGGTGCTGCTGACGACATAGACGTGATTCTCACAGGCGCGTGCTTTGGCGAGCAGGGGATTGCAGCCCCAAACGGGCCAGGCGATGACCTCCGCGCCGTGGATCGTGAGGGCGCGGGCGACTTCGGGGAAGAAGCCGTCGTAGCAGATCATCATGCCGACTTTGCCAAAGCGGGTGTCGAAGACGGGGTAGTCGTGACCGGGAGTGATGCCGGCTTCGATTTCGCCGCGTGGCAGGGTGACTTTGCGATACTTGCCGACGAGTTTTCCATCAGGACCGATGAGTGCGGCGGTGTTGTAGATGGTGCTGCCGTCGCGTTCCACGAGACCGGCGACGATGTAGATGTCATGCTGCTTGGCCAGCTTACCAAAGTACTCCGTGCTGGGGCCGGGAATGGCCTCGGCGCACTCTTCCATCTTCTTGCCGGTGCCGTAATATGTGAGGGTCTCGCCGAGGACAATGAGATCGGCTTTCTTCTTCGCGGCTTCGGCGATGAACGGCGCGTATTGCGGCGGTTTGTCGGAGGGATTCTTTCCTTCGCGGGGCTGGAGGTGGACGGTGGCGAGGCGGACCTTGCGCGGAGCAGGTGCTGGCACATCGGTAAGTGAAACGTCGCTCCATTCCGCACGCGCATTGCCCGCCCACTGGAGGTAGAGTTCGATCCTGGCCTGCTTCGCGTGACCTGGCGCATGCAGGATGCTTTCGCAGTGCGCCCACTTGTTGGCTTCGCTGTCGGGGACGTTCGGGTATTCGGGTTCGGCACGCGGCGGGGTCCCGGCGGCGTAGCCCTGCGTGGCGGACTCGTCCCAGGTGACGGGCTTGCCGTTCTCGTCCTGCCAGATGACGCGTGCATACACGCTGCGGCGGGGCAGGGCGATGTTGCTGAACTTCCGCATCGCATGAAAGCGGTAATGCTTGCCACCTTCGACAGGCAGCGTGCGCGTCCAGCATCCGATCCAGTGCTCACCGGGGCCGGTTTCGAGCACGAGTGACTCTTTTCCCTCGTTGCCGCCCTTGGCGTTGATTGAAGACTGCGGGGTCGCCTCCTCACGCGGCGACCACAGCGTCCACTCTTCGGACAAGGCCGCGCGTGAAGCGGTGGCGAGGAAGCAGAGGAGGAGGACAGCTGGTTTCATCCGCAGACAAACGCCCGCCGGTGCGGGTTCCATTCATGTGCGCCCGAATGCCGTTACTTCTCATCCAGCGCACGGCGGATGCGATACTTGATGGCGAGCTGGTGCGCGGGCGTGTTGGCGAAGGTCATGTTCTTGATGCGCTCGATCTGCAGCAGGGCGCTGCTCTGGGTGGCGTGGTAGTAGCCGCTGTTGTGAGCGAGGTTGAGCAGGCGGGTGAGGTAGTCGAGCTGCAGGTTCTGGCGCATGGTGCTCACGGGCTTCGCGGGATCATCGCCGGTGCAGATGGCGGTGGTGATAGTGCTCAGGACTTCATCGACGGAAACTTCGTTGCCGTAGAGGGCGCTGTCCTGAATGCGCTGGAGCGTGAGCGAATGAAGGATGTGGGAAAGCAGGGAAGTCTGCATGCGGAACACGATGTCATGGAGCTTCGGGTCTTCGGTTTCATCGCCATGGTCGAAACCCCGGCGCTGCTGCTGGAGATGGGCGTAGAGTTCCGGCGGCGCGGCGAGCGTGTCGGGGGCGAAGGCATGCTTTGCGAGCGCCTGGAGGGCGCGTCGTTGCTTGTCACCTTCGACGGGCTTGAACGGCAACACGCCATCCGCCTGGCCCTGCACGGCGCGTTCCACATAGACGCCACCGATGTAGCGCGAGATGGCGGTGAGCGAGCTGTTGGCGTCCTTTGTGAGCGTCATGTAGGCCTGTCCGACCTCCTGCCAGCTCTTCCCGGGTTCGGACACGTCTTTGAGGATGTTTGGCATTTCGGCTTTCACCATTTCACAACGCTGCTCGCCGTAGGTGATGGGATCGCTGCTCATGTCAAAGAGCATGGCGCGTGGGTCGATGGCCTTGCCGATGCCGCGCATGTCGTCGGCGTCGTTGGCAAAGGCGAGTTCCGGCTTGTGCGACTGGCCGGCGATTTCATCGAGGCGCTTCTGTTCTTCGACCGGATCTTCCAAGGCTTCGCTGTAGCC
>CAMAZK010000224.1 GCA_945863205.1 Akkermansia muciniphila
GACCGGGCGCTTTGTGCATGAGGAGCGGCTGAATCGCGAGGGATGGGATGCGGTGTCGTCGGAGAAGACGCTGGCAGTGCGGAACGGGAACTGGTCGCTGCGGCTGGATGATGCGACGCAGCGTCTGCACATTGCAGCGACGGTGAAGGCGGAGGTTTTGCTGCGACTCGAATTGGAACCCGTGAAGCCGCTGGTGGTGTTCGGAAAGGACGGCGTGTCGCGAAAGGGGGCGTCGGACTCAGCGGCGAGTCATTACCTGACCTGGCCGCGTTTGAAGACGACGGGGACGGTCAAACTGGGCGCAACGGAGCAGGCGGTGAGCGGCGAGGCGTGGATGGATCACGAGTTCAGCAGCAGCCAATTGGAAGCCGGGCAGGTGGGCTGGGACTGGGCAGCACTGCAACTGAAGGATGGCCGGGAAGTGATGGTGTACCGCATGCGACGAGCGGACGGCACCGCGGACGCGGCTTCGACGCTGGCGGTGGTCGAACGAGACGGGAAGCTCCGGCAGCTCGCGAGCGATGCGTTCTCCTGGAAGGTGCTGGCGACCTGGAAAAGCCCGCGCAATGGAGCGGAGTATCCGATTCGTGTGCGAATTCAGTTTGAGGGCGAATCGTTTGAGCTGCGACCGCTGGCGGACGATCAGGAGCAGGACGGCGGGATTACGCAGTTGCCGTACTGGGAGGGCGCGTGTGACGTGCTGGATTCACGCGGGGAGGCTGCGGGCCGGGCGTTTTTGGAGCTCGCTGGCTACGCCGGAGATCTGGCCGGGCATCTGTCTTCGGGAACGAAATGACCTCGCAGGCTACGAGTATTTAACGTCCTTGCGCGGCTCCATCTCAAAGGCGGTGGATTCCTGCTCGGAGATGTTCGGCTTGAGGACTTCCTCACGGAATTTGATGTAGTGCGGGTCGTCCTGGCAGATGGCGAGCTTGTCCATGCTCTCGACTTCGAGATAGACGAACCAAGGCCACGGATCGGCGGGATTGACGCGTTTGCCGGTTTTGACGGTCAGAATTTCAGGCACGCGCAGCAGCATGACACGCGTCTGCGACATGATGGTTTCGAGCTTTTCCTCCGTCACCTGAGGCTTGAGCTGAAACAAGCTGAGGTAGGCGATCATGCGTCAGGGGGAGGGCGAGGCGGAGGCCCGGTGCTACGACTTCCAGTCGAGCACGCCTTTCTTCCAAGCGTAAACGAAGGCGACGAGCAGGATCGACACGAAACCAACGGCCACGGCCAGGATCGTAGGGCCAAAGGCTGCGAGGTAGTCCTTGTAGATGATCGCCCAGGGATAAAGAAACACGACTTCGATGTCGAAGAGCACGAAGAGCATCGCCACGATGTAGAACTTCACGCTGAAGCGCGGCTGGCTGTCGCCCACGGGGAGCATTCCGCACTCGTAGGCGGAATCCTTGATCGCATTGCGCTTGGCTGACTTGCCGAGGAGGGCGGAGGCGATCAGCGTGACCACGGCGAAGCCGCCGGCGATGACGATCTGAAGCAGGACGGGGATGTAATTCTCAAACATGGGGGGAATCGGCTAGGGATGGGTAGCAAGAGGCCGGGCAGCGTCAAATCCGGAAACAAAAAGGGCCGCTCTGCGGATGGCAGGGCGGCCCTGGAAGGGGATGAAAGATCAGCGGGCGGCGGCGCGGGCGACCACGGCGGCCGTGCGGGCGGCGATGGCGGCATCGTGCGACTCACGCAGGCCTTCGAGGCCGCGATAGGTCTTGCCGACTTTAGCGCAGAGGCCGCGGCTGACGAGATTCTGCAGCTTCTCGTAGGAGCGGAGGCGCAGCATTTCTTCTCCGCCGCTGACGGCGTTCTTCAGCTTGAGGTTGTCATAGACCAGACCAAAGAGCTGATTGAACTCATAGGTTTCAGGCTTGGACAGCACATTGACAAGCTCGTCGGTGACATGGTCAGGGACTCGGCGGGAGAAACGTGTCTTACGGGTCGGAGTAGTAGTAGCCATAGAGACGTGGAGCTTACCACCAGTTCGTCACCTTTGCGACGGTTTTGTGAGAATCACCGGATTTTCCTCCTACGCAGCATGCGCAGATATTTATGTCGTGGCGCCAGATTGCGCCCCGGGACCGGCAGAAGAGGCCGAAACAGCCGGAACGCTATCCCTGAGCCCAGGATTACTTCGCGATCTTGTAGAGCGCCTTCTTAGTCCGAATGAAAATGGCGCCTTCCGCCACCGCAGCCGAGGCGGTGATGGCGTCCGGGAGTTGGTTCGTGCCCACGAGTTCGAATTTCTCCGGAGAGGCGCGAACGATGAAGGACTGGCCCCGGTCGTTGGAGAACAGCAGTTTGTCACCTAGGACGATCGGACCCGGCAGGTGCTGCCCTTCCATGCGGTCTTCCCACAGGTCCTTGCCGGTCCTGGCATCGACGGCGCTGACGATCCCGCCACGGGTGGTCTGGTAGAGAATGCCTTTCACGAGGACAGGGCTGGACTCGCTGGCGTTGCGCTTTTCGCGGTCCCAGAGGACGTGGCTTTCGGTGATGTCGCCGGACATTTTATCATCAATGCGCACGCCGAGGGTGTGCGAGCGCTCGGAGCCGGTGTTGAGGATGAGCAGGTCGTCGAGGCGGAGGGGCGGGATGGCGGCGTTGAACCCGCCGTGGCGGATGGTCCAGAGTTCCCTGCCCGTCTTCACGTCATAGCCGAAGGCGGCGCGTGACCCGACGGAAACGAGCACCTCGACGCCGGCGATCGCGAAGACGTTGGGGGTGTGGTAGGCCTTGCGCATGTCGCCGTCGCGGGTGGGCTTTCCTTCCTGGTCGAGATCTCCGTAGTCGGTGGTGCGTGGCGTCTTCCAGACGGTCTTGCCCGTGTGCTTGTCGAGGGCGGTGACGAACTGTTCGTTGATGCCGTCAAAGGTGAGGATGAGGAGGTCGCCGTGGATGAGGGGGGAGGAGCCGGGACCGCGGTAGTGGCGCACGTTGATGTCTCGGCGTTCCCAGATCTTTTTCCCCGTCGCAGGATCGATGCGCACGGTGCCGTAGGTGCCGAAGTGGGCGTAGAGCGCGTCCGCCTCAAGTGCGGGGGAGGGAGCGGCGTAGTTGTTGATGGGATTGCCGAGCCCTTCGGGATCCGGATTTTCAAAGGCGAGGATGTGATGCACGATCTTGCCGCTGTGCCGGTCGATGCCATAGACGAACTGCTGCTTGCCGTCCGTCGTGGCGGCGGTGAACCAGATCCTGTCGCCGCCGATCACCGGTGTCGAATGGCCGTCCCCCTCCAGCGGAGTGCTCCAGGCGATGTTCTTGCCGGATTCAGCGTCCCACTCCAGCGGGGCCATGGCCGCCTCTGCCGCAGGCACGATGCCGTCCAGCGTCGGACCATTGCGTGCAGGCCAAAAAACGGGTGTCGTGACGACCTCGGCGAAGGATGCCGTTACCGACAGGATGATGGCCAGTGTGGAGGGAGTGGAGACGCGAATCATGGGGACGAGTTGACGGACCGGACGGGAAATTCTTTCGCGTGCGAAAAGAGCATGCATGGTCCGGCGCATCCAGCCTTATCCTCGACGCCATGAAAAAGATTATTCTCCTCCTGTTTGTTGGACTCGGTTTCTCCTCCGCCTTGGCGGAAGACAGCCTGAAAGAGCAGCTGCGCAAGGCGGCTGAAATGCTGAAGGGCGAAGTCGCCAAGGTCACCGAAAAAACGGAGATCAAGGGACGTGAATGGTATCATGCGGCCCGGGAGCGCCTGACGACCACTCGCGAGGAATACCTCCAAAAAGCCGGAACGGCGCTGGCCGGGTGGAAGGCGGACATCGACGCACTCAAGGAGCAGGGCGGTCGTGACTACTTCAAGACCCGGGTCAAGGCCCTCGAAGAACATCACGCCTATGCTGCAAAGGAGATCGAAATGCTGTCTGCCATCACTGAGGAGACGGCCTTCCGTGCCCGCCAAAAATCCGCCGACAAGACCCTGTGGACGCTGGAGGCCGCCGTGGAGCAAGCCCTGGAAGAGGCGGGCCTGTAGGGGACAACGGGCGCCCACTGGCCCGCAAATACGGCAGGGCATTGCAATGGCAGGCCGGTCATGTCGGCATCGGTTTCTGGAAAATTCAACCTGACCAAGGATGCGTAGCAATGGCTTTCAGGAATCGCCCCGTTTCCGTTACGGACGCCGAATCTGGATCACCCTCGCGGTGAAGGTGTTGGAAATCGGTCAGGTTCAGCGTGTAGAGAACATCGGCCTGGCCCTTCCTTGCCCCGACAAGGCGCATGTATTCAAAGGCGGGACCGCCACGAAACCGGCACGGGCCTTGTCGAACGCATCAGTGACTTCCTCTGCATTGAGGACGACCATGGCTGCAAGGGAGACGATTCTTTCCCGGATCGAACGAGCGGCAAGATCCGCATCCACACGGAAGCCAAGCGAGCCGCCCATGAGCGTGGCAAAGGTCTCGTTCAGCGCATGAACATGAACCACGATCGAGTCAGACCCGTTCAGCACCGCTGCGCTGGCCGCGCGGTGATCCTCACCCGGCAACGGAGCCGCGATGAGCACGGAGGAGTCGCACAGCACTCTCATCGGCGGCTGAGCTTGGCGATCCGGTCTTCACGGTCTGACTTGATGGCCGCGACGATTGTTTCTGCCGAAGGCGGCTTCACACCCGCAGGGAACAGCAGCGTCCATCTGGCGACAATTCGGTGATCACGGGGACATCATCTTCCTGGTCATTGAGCAACTCAATACGCCCTGGAGTCACTTCCACCTTCATCTCAACACCCGGCTGCATGCCCAGCACGCGAAGAATCTGCGCGGGCAGAAGGAGCCTCCCCGAGTTGTCCAATGTCAGTGTCGCGGTCATGGGACGGATTTTGCCATCCAAAGCCACAAACCGCAAGCCCGCCCTCGCCAACTCACGCTCGCCTATGCCTTGACCGCCGCCCGCTTCCCCGCCTTTGCCCTGGTCCGCTTCGGCTTCGCTGGCGACAACGGCAGCCCAAACTTGAGCCGACTGCCGATCATGGGTGGATGCTGGGCTTCGACTTCCCAAAGCTCACGAAGCCAGTCCGAGACGTGTGTTTGCACGAGTGGTTCGAAGGAGGTGTCCTTTTTCATGGTGTGGTGTCGCGTTTGCGTTTCGATCTGGCGGGAAGCTGGCCGCGCAACGCAGCAAGTTGCTGGGAGCCGAAGAAAAAGTGATCCAAGACAGGCGTGCCGCCAAGGAGTTTCTGGTAAAAGGTGCAGGACGTTTCCGTCGCCTCGCCCCACACCAAATGACATCTGATCTTCTCGGCAACGACAGCAATGCCGATGAACATGGCTGATCCCATGCCTCTGTAACCGCTGACCGGATCATTCAATGCAGGATGCACCGTGAGGAAATCGAGCACGAGATGATTGCACCAGGTCCGACGGCACCATGCGACGCCAAGTGTGGAAGACACCGACTCTCCAATGGCCTTCGCAATGATGATGAAGCCAAGCTCGCTCTTCGGGTTTGTGGCGATCTTCTCCAGCAGCTCATCCATGCTCGTCGCAGCCTCGTTGCGTCGCAGATAGTAGCGCCAGCGTTGCCCGCCAGTCGTGCCAATTCGATTGAGTCCGCCGCCAGATCAGGTCGCGAGTGTTTTCTTGGTGCCTTCCATTTCTTCATCTCCGAATCGTCACCCATCCGCGCAATCTCCAGCCGCACCTGCTGTGGGCCTGATGGAGTCTGAATGCTGAGCTGCGCGATCATTCCCTGATCGTAGCTGGCAGCACCGAATTGCCAAGACCGGATCGCGTGCACCCGATCCGTCGCCGTTTTGCCAGAAGCCGGTCACAAACTGTGACCACCTTGCTTCGCATCGTGGCGGACACGCTATGCACGCTTCACGCCAGCGCCTCTTTGCAATACTGGACGCACTTCGCCACTTCCTTCACGGCATCGGAGCCTCCGGGGATCATGTATTCCAGCTCGACCTCGGCGAGGAAGGTCCACTTCTCCTTTTTCATCAACTGCAGCACTTCCTTGATTGGAGTCCGGCCCTGCCCCCAGAGGACGCTGAACCGTCCAGATTCATTGCGATTGGCTTACGGTGCTGAAGATCACAAGGTGCACGGTCGTATGGAAATGAATGCCGCGTTCGCGACCACCGATAAATTTCCCACGCATGTCTCTCTCCCGGATCCTCGCTCTGCCTGTCTTGTTTTATGTCTCCACGGTCTGCGCCCAAAATGGAGGCTCGGGGGTGGAGGTGCCGCCTTCGCTGGTGCCTGCGGAGCTGGTTCCGGACACGCGGCCTTTGTCGGCGGAGGAGGAACTGAAAAGCTTCCAGGTGGCACCGGGCTACCGGGTGGAACTGGCGGCGAGTGAGCCGCTGGTGGGCGATCCGATCTTTGCGCAGTTTGGTCCGGATGGCCGCCTCTGGGTGGTGGAGATGCGGGGTTACATGCCGGACATTCACGGCAATCGTGAGGATGAGCCGGTGGGCCGGATCGTGATCCTCACCGACACTGACGGCGACGGACGGTTTGATCAGAGCAAGCTCTTCCTCGATCAACTCATCATGCCCCGTACGGTCCTGCCGATCGGCGATGGTGCTCTGGTGGGAGCGCCACCGATGCTGTGGTATTGCCCGGACAAGAATGGCGATGACAAGGCGGATGAGAAGATCGTGGTGGCGCAGGATGCTGGCGCACAAACCATCCCTGGCCGCCCGGAACTGGCGAACCCGGAACATGGCGCGAACTCGCCGCTCTGGGGCCTGGACAACTGGATCTACTTTGCGGAATACGCGGCGCGTTTTCGCTGGCGTGGCGCAGGTGCTTTCGAGCGCAGCATCTCCTCCATGCGCGGTCAGTATGGGCTAAGCCAAGACGACTTTGGCCGTCTCTATTACAACTTCAACTCAGGCCACCTGCAGGGCGACATGTGGCCCTCCCATTACCGTCTGCGCAATCCGCACCACGCGAAGTCCGGAGGCCGCATCAGCCCGCCGGTGAACCAGGCCGTCTGGCCCATCCGTGTGACGCCCGGCACGAACCGCGCTTACATCCCGGAGAACATGGCGGGTCACAAGATCAAGAACTTCACGGCCGCGTGCTCACCGTGGATTTATCGAGGCGATCTCTTTCCGGCGGATGCTCTTGGCAATGCCTTTGCCTGCGAACCGGCGCTGCATCTCGTGAAGCGAGACATCCTCACCCTCGAGCAAGGCAAGCTCGTGGCGCGTGAAGCCTACCAGCAGCGTGAGTTTCTCGCGTCCACGGATGAGCGCTTCCGTCCTGTCAGCATGACCACGGGACCCGATGGCGCGCTTTACGTCGTCGATTTTTACCGGGGCATCATCCAGCACCGCATCTCACTCAGTCCCTACCTGGAAAAGTACATCCAGGAGCACGACCTTGTGGATCCACGCGGCCTGGGAAGGATCTGGCGCATCGTGCCTGAAAAGGCGAAGACACGTCCCGCACCGAATCTGACCAAGCTTGGCATTGCCGAGCTCGTCCCCATCCTCGCTCACAGCAACTCCTGGCACCGGGAAACGGCGCAGCGCCTGCTAGTTGAGCGTGCGGATGCAGCGGTCGTCTCCGCAGTGGAAGCGCTCATGCGCGGCGAGGTCGCGCTCGGCCGTCTGCATGCCTTGTGGACGCTCGATGGAATGGGCAAGAGTACCTGGCCGGTGATCGAGAAAGCGCTCGCGGATGCCGATGCCCGCGTGCGCAACGGGGCGGTGCGCATCGCGGAAGGTTTCTTCGCCGGAAAAGGGCGCGCCGCTGTGATGACGCGGCTCATCACCCTTTCCGCCACCGAACCAGACTCGCAGGTGCAGACTCAAATCGCCCTGACGCTGGGCGAGTGCCAGGACTCGGCCGCCGATCAGGCCATGGCGGCGATGGCGAGCCGCGTGCCCGATCATCCTTATCTGGCCGAAGCCATCCTCAGCGGGATCAAAGGCCGCGAGCTGGAACTGCTGGAGCATTGCCTTGCCAACGGAAGCGGCAAGACGCTGATCCCAAGCCTGGCGGGCTGTGTGGCTGCCGAACGCGACCCGGTCCGTGTCACACGGTTCCTGGCACTCGCGCAAAAGGCCGGTGCCACGTCTCGCAAAACGCTGCTCGCCGGCTTCACCGCCAATGCGTCGGACTTCACACGCCGGAAGGTGAAGCTCGACGCCAGACCGGCTTTTCTCGACACGTCCGGCACTGAAAAGGTGGCAGACATGCTGACTTGGCCGGGCAAGCCTGCGCCCGCAGGGTTCAAGCCGCCACGCCCGCTGACGGCTGATGAGCAGAACCGTTTTAAGATGGGCAAGGCGCTGTATTCCGGCATCTGCGCGGGCTGCCATCAGCCAAATGGTTCAGGCCTCGATGGCATCGCCCCGCCGCTGATTGATTCCGAATGGGTCACGGGCTCGCCCGAA
>CAMAZK010000225.1 GCA_945863205.1 Akkermansia muciniphila
TGATAGAGCTTTCCAGCGTGGCTGGCGGCCAGCACGAGGTCCCCCTGCTCCTCGGTGATGACGATGTGGCCTGCGGGAAGCTGGCCCAGGCGCAGGGCGGCCGTGTAGTCGCTGGCATGCGCGGCGGCCAGCGAATCGGGGAAGGGATCCATCAGCAGATCGACGCTGACGATGCAATGCCCGCCCTGAGTCTCTAGCAGATGCCAGCGGTAGTTCCGGCCCGCCTTGTCCTGCTGCAGCCTGAAGCCGCGACGCTCTAGCTGGGTGGTGATGATCTGGTCCAGCAGGTCGTCATCGGTCTTTGGCAGGATCAGGCCGATGGTGCGGCAGGCGGCGGCAGGCAGGCCGATGACCAGGGGCTTGCCGAGATGCGAGGTCTCGGAGGGACTTTCGACCGCCTCAGTGGACGATCCTGCCCGCGGCTTCCACACACGCCAGGCGGCATCAGGGGCAGGAAGGAGCAGGGTGGCGGCAGCTAGGGACATTCGGGATGGATGAGGAGGGAGCGCTTACAACGTCAGGCCGCAAGGTAAGTTGCGCCTTGTTGTGCGGAATGTGAGAAGGAATTCAAGCGGGCGGAAATCGGAGGCCGGCGGACATCCTCCAGCCTGCCACGCCAGGGTCGGTGCCCTCTTGGACTTCTCTTCATCCTTGTCCTGTTCCTTGTCTTCATCTTCAACCTTCTCTCCGAAGGATGAGGACAAGGAACTGGAAAACTGGACCCCCACAAAACCGGAGGACGCGCGGCACCGGCCCGGCGCTACTGCCGGAGCGCCTGGTGCACCGCCTGCGCGGCGCGGGCATAGGCGCCGCCGCTGCCGAGCGTGGCGACGACGGAGGCCAGATCTGCCTGGAGGGCCTCGCGGCGGGCGGTGTCGGTGAGGAGGTCGAGCGTGGCCTTGGCGAGCGTCACGGCGCTGAGGTCTCCCTGAACGAGTTCGCGGACAACTTCGCGTTTGGCGAGGATGTTGATGATGCCGAGGTGCTTGATGCGGACGACGAGTTTGGCGACGACGTAGGTGGGCCAACTGACGTTATAAATGAGGGTGTACGGCAGGCCGAAGCAGGCGGCTTCGAGGGTGGCGGTGCCGGAGGCGACGGCACCGGCCTGGGCCCGCTGCATGAGGTCATAGACGGTGCCGGTCTCGATCCAGCGCTTCGCCTCCGGCATGCCATGGGCGTCGGCCAGCTCGCGCATGAATCCGGCGAGGGTCTCATTGGCGGCGGAGACGGTGAAGCGCGTGCCGGGCATGGCCTGGCTGATGATTTTGGCCGCGTCCATCATCAGCGGGAAAAGGCGGCGGACTTCGTTGCTGCGGCTGCCGGGGAACCAGCCGACGAGGTCCGGCTCGCGCTTCCAGTCGCGTCGCAGCGTCTGCACGCGATCGACCATGGGGTGGCCGCTGAATTCGGTGCGCAGGCCGCTTTTCTCATAGAAGTCCTTTTCGAAGGGGAAGATGCAGATCATCAGGTCGAGCACCTTGGCCATGGTCTTCACGCGGCCCTTCTTCCAGGCCCAGACCTGCGGGCTGATGTAGTAGAGGATGCGGCCGCGGTAGCCCGCCCTGCGCAGGCCGGCGGCCAGGCGGAGGTTGAAACCGGGATAATCGACAAGGATGACTCCCTCGGGCTTTTGATCGAGGATGGAGTCGAGGACGTCGTTCATCTTCTCCTTGAAGTAGCGGTACATCTTCAGCACCTCCCACAGGCCGACGACGCCTGCGGTCTCCACCCAGTCTTCGATGCCTTCGCCAGCGACTTCGCGCATCTTCGGGCCGCCGAGGCCGACGACTTTGAGGCCGGGCTCCAGAGCCTTCAGCTCACGCAGCAGTCCAGCGCCATGGGTGTCGCCGCTGATCTCGCCCGCGATGATGAAGATGCGGTTCATGGGAGGAATGACGAATGGCGAATGGCGAATGACGAAAGAATGACGAAGGCGCAATGCCGAATCGGCAGCGCCTCGCTCAGGGCTTCGATTTTTGGAAGTTCATTCATCATTCCGAATTCTGCATTCGTCATTTCTCGGCTCCGCCGAGGCTGGCGTTCTTCTCGATCTGATCCGTGATCTCCAGCGCGATGCGCACGGCCTCCGCACCCTCCTGACCGCCGACGGCGGGGCGGCGGCCGTGGCGGGCGCATTCGACGAAAGCGGCGATCTCGAGCTTGAGGGGTTCGTCTTTTTCCACCTCGACGGCTTCGCGCACGATCTGCATGCCGTCCTTGCGGTAGATCCAGCCGCTCTGCTCCTGGTAGTCGAGGCTCAGGTAGCTCTCGCTCTGGAAAACGCGGATTTTGCGCATCTTCTCCGGGCTGATGCGGCTGGCCGTGATGTTGGCGATGCAGCCGTTGGCGAACTTGAGCCGGGCGTTGGCGATGTCCTCGCGCTTGGTCAGCACGGGGATGCCGACGGCATCGACCTGGATGAGAGGGGACTTCACAAGATGCAGGACGATCTCGATGTCGTGAATCATGAGGTCGAGCACGACGCCGATGTCGATGCTGCGGTTCGGGAAGGGAGAAAGGCGGTGGGCCTCGATGAAGCGCGGATTGTCCATGCGCTGTTCGAGCTGCAGGAGCACCGGATTGAAGCGCTCGATGTGCCCGACCTGGAGGATGACGCTCTTCGCCTGGGCCAGTTCGATGAGGGCCTGGGCCTCCGCGTAGGACTCGCTGATGGGCTTTTCCACCAGCACATGAATGCCCCGCTGCATGAGCGGTTCCGCGACTTTCCGGTGGAAGATGGTCGGCACCGCGACCGTGGCCGCATCCACGCGTTTGGCGAAGTCTTCGAGGTCGCTGGCCGCCTCGGTGCCATACTGCGCGGCAAACTCGGCGGCACGGGCGGGGTCGGCGTCATAGACGGCGGTGAAGGCGACGGCACCCCCGCTCTTCGCGGCGATCTCCGACATGATGCGGGCGTGATTCTTGCCAATGGCGCCGACGCCGGCGACTCCGATGCGGAAGGGGGAAGACATGAGGTGTTGCTGAGTTATTGCAGATAAAGCGGCTTACTTGGTCCGCTTGAACAATTTGCGTTCCTTGGCAAGCAAGGAAATCAGGTTGGCTAGATCGACGCGTTGGGCTTTGGTCAATGTCACGTCAGGCGAAGGGGGAACCAGCATGTGTGCATCATCGGATGAATTGATTGAATACTCTTTAGCGAGCTTCAATGAAACATCCTTACCTTGAAGCAACTCGACGAGATCTTCACGTTTGCCGGTCGAATGCTTGAAAGTGATACTGCTGCCGTCAAGGATGTAGTCCGTTACTTCAGGTTCGTTTTGTGCCCCACCATTCCAAATCCATCTCACCCGAGTGCCTGCCTCTCCGTCCGATCTATAAAAATAGTAATGTGTGCTCGTGGCGTCCTCTCCTTCTTGTGCCTGGTGGGTCCATGTGACCTCCTCCGCTAGTGCATGCGATGCAAGACAGTAGATCGGCACTAAGAACCAGAATTTACTCATGATTTTGAAGTGAACGCCTAACTGCGGAAGTTCATGCCGGGCGGCATCTTGGGCATCTTGCCGCCACCACCACCAAGACCGCCGAGCAGACCTCCAAGGCCGCCACCACCGCCACCGGCACCGCCCATCATGGCGTTGGCCATCTGCATCATGGCGCCCTGGTTCTTCATCATCTTCTTCATCATTTCGAACTGCTTGAGGAGCTGGTTCATCTCCATGACGGGACGGCCCGCACCATTGCAGATGCGTTTGCGGCGCTGGCCGTTGATGATCTGCGGGCGGCTGCGCTCCTTCGGGGTCATGGAAAGGATGAGAGCCTCGGTGTGCTTCATCTTCTTGTCGGCATCGGCACCGACCATGTCTTTCATCTTGCTCATGCCGGGCAGCATGCCGAGCAGCCCGCCCATGCCGCCACCGGAGGTGAGCTTTTTCATCATGCGCATCTGCTGGAGCATGTCGTTGAAGTCGAACTGGTTCGACTGCATGCGGGCGGCCAGCTTCATGGCCTCCTTTTCGTCGATCTCCTCCGCGGCTTTTTCCACGAGGCTGACGACATCGCCCATGTCGAGGATGCGCTGGGCCATGCGGTCGGGGTGGAAGACCTCGATCTGGTCGATCTTTTCCCCGACACCGAGGAACTTGATGGCGCAGCCGGTGACCTGACGCATGGAAAGCAGCGCGCCACCGCGTGCGTCGCCGTCCAGCTTCGTCATGATGAGTCCGGTGACGCCGACAGCCTCGTTGAACTTCTGCGCGACGCTGACGGCCTGCTGGCCGGTGGCGGCATCGGCGATGAGGAGGACCTCGTTCGGCTGGATGACCTCACGGACTTTTTTCAGCTCGGCGAGCAGGTCCTCATCGAGGTCCTGGCGACCGGCGGTGTCGAAGATGGCGACGCCGCTGCCCTGCTCCTTGAGCCAGACGAGGGAGGCCTTCGCAGCCTTCACGGGATCGGTTTCGCCTTCGGCGGGGGCGAAGACGGGGACGCCGAGCTGCTGGCCGAGGACCTGGAGCTGCTTGATGGCGGCGGGGCGGTAAAGGTCGAGCGCGAGGAGCAGGGGACGGCGGCCCTGCTTTTTGAGCCAGCCCGCGAGCTTGGCAGAGGTGGTGGTCTTGCCGGCACCGTTGAGGCCGGTCATGAGGATGCGCTGTGGCGGATCGACATTCAGGGCGGTGGCCGTGCCGAGGATCTTGACGAGTTCGTCGTGGAAGATTTTGACGATCTGCTGTCCGGGGGAGACGCTGCGCAGCACCTCCGCACCGATGGCCTGCGACTTGACGGCATCGACGAGCTCTTTGGCGACCTTAAAATCGACATCGGCCTCCAGCAGGGCCATGCGGATGTCCTGCATGGCGTCGGCGACGTTGGATTCGCTGATTTTGGCCTGGCCGCGAAGCTTTTTGAAGGCGTCTTCGAGTTTTTCAGTGAGGGCGGAGAACATGGGTGGGGGGATCGTCGGTGGATTCGGGAGTGTGGCAACCCTTTGTCAGAGGTGGGGCTCAAAACGCATCAGTCGTGAAGATTCGATTGGAGCAGGGATCAGACAGCAGAATGGGGACAGCAGAATAAAAATCAATTCTGCGCTCCGGTGCTTTTCAGGAAGGAAGACCTAGAGGGGTGTCCTCAAAAGGCATCAGTCGTCCTCGGCCCAGTCCTCCATGAGGCGGGCGAGCTTGCGCTTCATGCCGACTTTGGCGACGGCGTTCATCCGGTCGATGAAGAGGATGCCGTTGAGGTGGTCGATCTCGTGCTGGAAGGCGCGGGCGAGCAGGCCGTCGGTCTCGACGGTGACGGTCTGACCGTCCAGGTCCATGTAGCTGACCTTCATCTCGCTGGAGCGGCGGATGTCGGCGCGGAGTCGCGGGAAGCTGAGGCAGCCCTCCTCGCCGATTTCCTTGTCCTTGCCGAGATCGAGCTTCGGATTCATGAGGACGATGGGCATGTGCTTCACCATGTCCACCTTCTCGCCATTGACCTTCATGAAGCTGATGCAGTCCGGATTGTGGGAGACGTCGATGACGGCGAGTTGCAGGTCCACGGCCACCTGCGGAGCCGCCAGACCGACGCCGTTGGCCTCGCGCATGGTTTCCAGCATATCGGTGGCGAGGGTACGGATTTCCGGCGTGATTTGAGTCACGGGGCGGCACTTGGCGCGGAGCACGGGTTCAGGGTAGCGGACGATTTTTCGGACCATGCCTGCCATTATCACCGGCTTTTCGTCCGCTCAAGGGGCGGTTGAGGGTTTGCGGGTCACAAAAGCCCCTCGGGGTTCCGACGGTGCTGGATCGCGTGTGATCCAGCAGGCCATCGCCCAAGTACTCACCCCGCTCTAGCGACAAGCCAACCCCCAGGGCCGACGCAGGAGGCCACGATCTGGATCAAGCTGCACCACGGAGAAGCTGCGAAGCCTGTCCATTCGTCTGATTGGAACCGCCCGGTGCGGAGCCGCCTGCCGGGTGGTGTGGGAGGGGTGACAGGCGCAATCCTGTCACCTCCACCCGATTAGGCCATTCATTTTCTTTGTGCATACTTTTGAATCCAAGCCTCCGCATCACTCCCAAGATCCTCGCCAGTCTTGCTGCGAAGGTAGGCGAGAATCTCGCGCACCACCGATGCCCGCGCCTGCTCCACCAAGCGGTCAAGCCGTGAACCAACGATCTGCTTCGTCCCTGATGGATAGTAGCTCACGACATACTCCAGACAACCTGCGGCATCGGAAGGGCTACCCTGCAAAGCGCGACTCCTCATCTCCTCGAAGATGTGAACCTGCTCGCTGGCCATCATCAATCGCAGCTTGAGCGGGGCGTAGCCAACGAACAAGGACACACTCAGAACAACCAGGGCGACGCAGATGATGCTCAGAATCAACGTGACTCGCTTGTAGCCGAGAATGGTCATGACGCGCTACTTGGCCCAACGTCACAGATCAGGCGACGGCAAGCAGAAAGCGTCGATGACCCGACGGATGCCATACGAGCCGTTGCCTGCATCCGTTTCGCTGTTGTTTTCATTCGATGGAGACTTTCAAGTCAATGTAGGTTTTGCAGTGTGGGCAACTCAGGATCATTGCTTCTTCCGAAGGCGGAGATGGATGAGTGGGGCGGATACGGCACTTCTTCATCGGAGCCTTGCAGTTCGGGCAACATTTAGAGGGCCAGAAATCCCATGCAAAAAGTGCTATGAATCCGGCAACCGCCATCATGAGTAGCACGCAAGTCCCAATAGTTCCAAGATGCCGACTGCTTTGCAGCATGCTGCTCAGCACCAAGATGGCAAAGGATCCAACGAAAAGTGTAATCTTCCCAATGACTAGCCGCACCCAATAGTGGCTCAGCTCGCCGACTTTTTTGTATTCTGGATCGGGGTGCGTCATTTTCCCAGCGAACGTTAAAGATCATTCACAGATCGTGAGGTTTGTCAGCAGCTTTATATCCGACGGATTTGAGGGAATTGTACGCGCTGGAGCGTCCATGGATGTCGTTTTACACTCCTATGTTGGAGTACGGCAACAAAAATGTGGCTTTGCGCCAACATACGAGGGTAAATTCCATGTGTGACTGTTCCAAATCCCCAACCCAAACTGGCGGAACAGCTGCGCGGCGCACTGCGGCTGAAGCAGTGCGGCAAGCGGACGGAAAAAGACTCTGTGCAGGGACAAAGTGGCCGCCACGAATGGCACCACCTCTGGACCTTCAATCACGCCTGCGCAGAGAAGGAGAAGGCCGGCGAAAAGATCACCCCGCCCGGCCTCCCGCTCCCACCGGGGTGCGGAACACGCCGCCTTCATCACCACGGATCGCATTGAAGCGCCGCAGATAGGATGAGGGGGGGGGACGAGTCGTCGCCCAACAAGCCCCCTTCAATGGCGACGAGTCGTCGCCGCTCCAAGGCTCTTGCCTTTGAGCACCCTCCGGCACACGAAAGCGGTGTCGCGCCAAGGCTTGCCACACGCACTCCACGACGCTTCGCGAATCTCGATGGCCCCCGATCAGCCGCATCATTCCGGCGATGCAGTGTGGCGTCACCGCTATAGGAGGATATGACCGGGACGACGGGTAACGGCAAAACTCCTCAAAAAACGTTCTTCCCGCAAATCGAGCCCTTTGATATAGCGCGTCCAATTCCTGGAGGCGGCCCTCAACCAGCCGCGATCGTGCCATGAAGTCGCTCACGCCATTTTTTGCGCTGGAAACACGGCGCCGTCCCACGGTGTCCGCGGGGGTGGAATTTTTCCCAGACTCGGACATGGCGGGACCATGCCCCGCTGACGCTCTCAGGATCGGATCTCAAACGGCCACGAGCATCTCGGAGACGCTCAAGATCGGATCCCAAACGGCCACGAGCATCTCGGATGCCCTCAGGATCGGATCTCAACCGGCCACGGGCATCTCGGAGACGCTCAAGATTGGATTTCGGAGGCAGGCGGGCACGGCTGGCAGCCGTCGGGACCGCTTGCGCAGGCTCCACACGCGAGCCGCAACCAGGGAAAACGACGTCAGGGCGCAACAAATAGACCGGCGATAGGCCATCTCCTCCCATCCACGTCCCCATCGCTCCGCCGGTTCGCGCCACCCGTCCCCGACCTCCCGGCGTGCTCGCTGGGTGGAGCGCGAGTGTGTCGCAGACCACTCGCCTGTTGGATCACCCGGCGGGGACGAATCACCTCGAAACAGGCGAGTAGGCTAAAGCCATACTCGCGCTCCCTGCGGCGGAGATGAGGGGCGGAAGCGGAGCGTGAGGTGCCAGCGGAGTGCTGCGGGCTCGGAGGTCCGCGCTCCTGTCCCGGCGTGCTCGCTGGGTGGAGCGCGAGTGTGTCGCAGACCATTCGCCTGTTGGATCACCCGGCGGGGACGAATCAACTCGAAACAGGCGAGTAGGCTAAAGCC
>CAMAZK010000226.1 GCA_945863205.1 Akkermansia muciniphila
GCCGAGGCTGCACTCCGCATGCACGGTGCAGTTCGCGAACAGCTTCGAACCAGCGCCGATCTGCGCATTGCGGCCGACGAAACATCCCGCGCCGATTTCCACGCCGTCTGCCAGTTCCACGCCGTCTTCAATCACCGCATTCGGGCCGATCGCCACCTTCGCCGGGTCATACGTGGCTGAATCCGCCACCACCGCAGACGCATGCACTCCGGGCGTGAATGGCGCGGGCTGAAAGCCGTAGGTTTCAACGATGAGCTCGAAGGACCGCGAAGGGTCCGCCACGGCGATGTAAGCGGCCTGCGGCGGTAGTTCGGCGTAGTCTGCGGGCACCAGGACGGCGCTGGCCTTCGTTTTCAGCAGGCGCTCGTTGTACCGCGTGTCATTGAAAAAGCTCAAATCCCCCGGCACGGCTTCCTTCAATGAGGCGAAGCCGGTGATTTCCAGGGAAGGGTCACCGTTTTTGAGCGTGCCTGCGACGAGCGTGGCGAGGTCCGATAGCGCGATTTTCATGAACGGCAGGCTCTCATCCTTTCTGAGGCCTCGCCACCCCTATCTTTCCGTCGCGAGATTTTCGTCCTGCCACTAGCCCTGCAGCGTCTCCACGCGCATCCAGCTCGGCTCGCAGCGGACGCACTCCAGCCGGCTGATGGCCGCCAGGGCATCCTGCATGGCGCCGAGGCTCGCGTCGTGAATCATGAGCACGAGGGAGGTCTCACCACTCGTGTCTTCGAGGTCCTCCGGCTGGATCATCGACGAGATGCCGATGCCCCGCTGTCCCAGGACGGCGGACACCTGGGCCAGCACGCCCGGCACGTCATCGACCGTGAGGCGCAGGTAGTAGTGGGAAATGGTGTCCTCCACGGGCTTCGATTTACCGTAGAGGCCATGCGGAACGAAGCCGCTGTGACGCGCCCCGTGCATCAGCACGGCGGCGGCTTCGCACAGATCGCTGATGACACTGCTGCTGGTCGGGTCCTGCCCGGCGCCGCGACCGTAGAACAAGGTCTCGCCGACGATGTCCCCATTGACCAGCACCGCATTGAAGGCGCCGCTCACACTGGCCAGAACGTGGGACAGCGGCACCAACGTGGGCTGCGTGCGCACCTCGACGAGGCCGTTTTCATCCGCACGGATGACGGAGAGCAGCTTGATCGTGTAGCCGAGGCGCTCCGCAAATTTGAAATCGGTGATGCTCACGCGATCCACGCCCTCGACATGCACCTTGTCCTGCGGGATCCAGAATCCGTAGCTCAGGGAGGCCAGAATGATCGCCTTGTGCGCCGCGTCCCAGCCGCTGACGTCGAGCGTCGGATCGGCCTCCGCGTAGCCTTTTTCCTGCGCCTCCCGCAGCGCATCGTCATAGCTGAGGCCGGCCTGCGACATGCGGGTGAGGATGTAGTTGCAGGTGCCGTTGATGATGCCGTGGATGGAGCGGATGTGATTGCCCACCAGCCCCTCCTGCAGCACCTGGATGATCGGAATCCCGCCCGCCACCGCCGCTTCGAAATAGATCGGCACCCCGCATTCCTCCGCCAGCGCGAAGAGTTCCTTCCCGCGCTCGGCCAGCAGGGCCTTGTTCCCGGTGACCACGATCTTCTTCGCCCGCAGTGCCGCCGCCACCAGGTCGTAGGCCGCGGTCGTACCGCCGATCAGCTCGACGATCACTGGAATGTCGGGATCGCTGACCATCCCGGTCCAGTCCGTGGTCAAAAGATCCGCCGGAACCTCCACATCACGCGGGCGTGCCAGATCCCGCACCACCACGCGGGCCACCCGAAGTTCCGCACCGATTCGCTGACCGATCAGCGCCCGGTTCTTTTCGAGATTCTTGAACACTCCCGCCCCCACATTGCCTAAACCGGCCAAGCCTATGTTGATGACGCGAGGAGAGCTGACGTTGGACATGATGGTGCAGAAAAAAGTGCCGGGAAAAGACAGCCGTAGTCATGGCGGAGGCGCTGGTGACTCGCAAGCAGGAACGTGCCGATCAAACCCAGCCTCCGACCTAGGTGCGACCGCCTCAAATACTCATTTTCAGACCTTTATGCCAGACCCGTCACAAAAAATCTCTTGTCTATCGACCGCCAATTTTGCTAAATCTTGATTTAACCCAATGACGTTTCGCTCATTCAGCTACTGGTTTGCATCCAGCCTCGCCGCAGTCCTTGCCGCATCGGCGGGCGAAACGAGTGCTAGCGCCGAGACACCCTTCGCCCTCCCTGCCGGCGCCGAGATGTCGATCCTGGCCGTTCCGGAGCCCAGCCGTGCGCTCCTCCTCTTCATCGGTGTCATGGCCATGGCCTTCACCTACCGCCAGGCCTGGCTGAACTGGAAACGCGGCGCTTGATCCCTCCTCACCCATTTAGGGGAGGTCTTTTTCATCGACGCACAGCGGGCCATCGCTAGCCTCGCCTGAATGAAGACGACCACCGCCCTGCTTTTTCTGGCCGGCTGCATCCTGAACGCCGCCGAGGCTTCGTTCCCAAAGCACGCCATCGCCACGGTCCATCCCCTGGCCACGCAGGCGGGCATGGATGCCTTCGCGAAGGGTGGCAATGCCATCGACGCAGCCGTAGCGGCAGGCTTGACGCTCGGCGTGGTGGACGGGCACAACTCGGGGATCGGCGGCGGCTGTTTCTTTGTCATCCATGCAGCCGACGGCACGGTGACCTGCATCGACGGACGCGAAATGGCCCCCGCAGGGGCCCATCGCGTCATGTACGTCATCGACGGCAAGCTCGACGAAGAAGCCAGCAAGACCGGTGCCCTCGCCTCGGGTGTGCCAGGCTACTTGAAAGCCTGCGCCGCCGCGCAGGCGAAGCACGGCAAACTCAAGCTCGCCGATGTCCTCCTCCCCGCCGCAGAGATCGCCGCCAAGGGCTTCCCCATCGACGAAGTCTATGCCCGCAAGCTCGCCGGAATGGCGGACAAACTGGCGAAGTTCCCCGCCTCGGCCGCCATCTTCCTCAAGGACGGCAAGCCGCTCGAAAAAGGGCAGCCACTCGTCCAGACCGATCTGGCAGCCACCTACCGCTCCGTCGCCGAAAAGGGCGTCGAGTGGTTTTACGAAGGTGAATTCGCCCAAAAGACCGGCGCATGGATGAAGGCCAACGGCGGCATCATGACGGCTGAAGATTTCGCGAATTACAAGGCGCCCGAACGCGCGGTCATCCGCTCGCACTACCGCGGCTACGAGCTCCTCACGATGCCGCCGCCGAGTTCGGGCGGCGTCCACGTCGCGCAGATCCTCAACATCATCGAGCACTTCCCCATCCGTCACTTGCGCGCCAGCAGCCGCATCCACGTCATCACCGAGGCGATGAAACTCGCCTTCGCCGACCGCGCCCACTGGCTCGGCGATCCTGACTTTGCCAAAGTCCCGCGCGGCCTCGTGGATCCCGACTATGCCGCCGAACTGGCGGAGAAAATCGACCTCGATCACACGACGCCCGTTTCAGGCCACGGCATGCCGCCGCATTGGGAAGGCGATGTCTTCGGCAAACACACCACCTTCCTCTGCACCGCCGATGCGGAGGGCAACTGGGTGGCCCTCAACCAGACGATCAACACCGCCTTCGGCAGCAAGGTCGTCATTCCCGGCACCGGCGTGCTCATGAATGACGAGATGGACGACTTCGCCGTGCAGCCCGGCGTGCCCAACGCCTTCAAACTCATCGGTGCCGAGGCGAACGCCGTCGCCCCCGGCAAGCGCCCGCTTTCCAGCATGAGTCCGACGATCGTGCTGAAGGACGGCCAGCCCGTCATCGTCACCGGCGCCGCCGGCGGCCCCACCATCATCACGCAGGCCCTGCTGCTGCTCACCCACATCATCGACGACGGGATGCTGCCCGCCGCAGCCCTCGCCGAGCCGCGCTTTCATCATCAATGGAACCCTGACGAGCTGAAGATCGAAAAAGCCTTCGGTGAAGACACGCTCAGCCGCGTCGAAAAACTCGGTCACAAACTCGCCCCCACCTCCGGCTTCGGCGCCTGCCAGGCCATCTTCTTCGACCGCGACAAGAAGCTCTTCTACCCCGCCCACGATCCCCGCGTGCCGGGCAAGGCGGATGGTAAGTGACCGCATGGGCGAGCATGCACCCACGGCCATCCGGCTTATTCTCCAGCCATGTCCTTCGATCCTTCTCAGATCCAGCCCCCGCCAACCGGTGCGAAGTTGCCCATGCCGCCGAAGAATCGGGTCATGAAACTCCGCGGTCTCGAACAGAACGGCTTTGGCACCGCCGGATTCGGCTGCATCCTCGTTCGAAACGAGCGCGGCATGGTGGAGTGCGGCCCTGCCAGCATCTCCCAGGCCTCATTGTAGATCTGGGCCGTTGCCTGAATCTGAGCTAACGTGAGTCCCTTGAGGCGGTGGTGGCGGCATATCATGACTCTAAGGAAACCTGAGCATTCCAGGGGCGGTTGAATGAGTTTCCACGGAACAAAGGTAAGAGACGGGTGCTCGATCACCGAGTCATGGAGCCACCTTCACTACCTTCGTGAGATCGACGGGAAACCTCCCTATGACACCGTGATCGGCTACTTCACAGAGGGGGGCGATTTACGAAAGCGGTGATCTGCGTCACCAGAATCACCTCCAGGTCTGCGTGCGGAATGCAGAGTGCATCCTGGCTGCTTCCTGCCAAAACGGTCAAGGCAACTTTAGCGCCCCATGTCTGGCATGCCTTTGCCGTTGACCGGGGAACTTTTGGGCGTCAAAGATCGCGCCCCTGGCGTTGACTTCAGCGTCCCCTCAAACTCCAATCCTACGCATATTCATGGAAACTCCCTCCTCTACCGTGTCCGTCGGCGCCACTGTGCCCGACTTCGAAATGGAAACCTATGAGCCCAAGGTGGGCGACTTCGGCAAGGTCTCGCTGGCCGACATCAAGAAGGCCGGAAAGTGGACCGTGCTCGTTTTTTATCCCGCCGACTTCACCTTTGTGTGCCCCACGGAGCTGGCCGATCTGGCCGATCAGCAGGAAAAGCTCGCCGCGCTCGGCGCACACGTCATCGCCGTGTCCACGGACACCAAGTTCGCCCACATGGTCTGGCGCAACACCGAAGGTCTCATGAAGAACGTGAAGTACACCCTCGCTGCCGATCCGACCGGCACGGTGAGCAAACTTTTCGGCGTGTATGACGGCGGCAGCGGCCTGGCCCTGCGCGGCACCTTCATCATCAATCCTGAAGGCAAGCTGGTCTCCTCCGAAGTGAACTTCTACAACGTGGGCCGCAACGCCAGCGAACTCGTCCGCAAGATGGAAGCCAACGTCCACCTCATGGCGAACCCCAGCGAGGCCTGCCCTGCCAACTGGAAGCCCGGTGCAAAGACGCTGACTCCTGGCAAGGACCTCGTCGGCAATGTCGCCGCGGCGATGGAATAGTCATCGCAGCAATCTGAAGGCAGGCCCATGCGTACGCTCGTTCGCATGGGCCTCGTCGTATCAGGTCAGCAGCCCCTCGATGTCGATGAGGTGGAGCTGCCGCCCGTTGGCACCGTCCGGCGCGTCGATGCAGACCCAGCGCTCGTCACGGCTGCTGCGCGGGTGGCAGTCCACCCGCCACTCGCCTTTGTACTCCGGCGGTTGCGGGAAGTAGCCGAGGTCGGTGCGCGTGTTTGTGGCGATGTGGTAGAGGTGCGGCGTCTGGATGCGGCGCACGCCCTTTGGATAGGTGTCGTTCAGGATCCACTCGTTGTTCTTCAAATACGTGAGGTGACCGCCGCCATCGAGCACGCCGTGGCCGATCTCCGCCACAATGCCGCTGTCCTTGTCTTCAAAGAGGAAATCACCCCACTCGGGATTGCCGAGCCAGTTTTTTCCCTGCGAGAGGATGTGCGTGGCATCGCGCCAGATGAAGTGGGAAGCGTAGCCGTTCGGGATCACGATGCGCAGGTCGCTGCCGTCCATGTTCGCGGTGATCAGGCGCGTGAGATGGCCGCCCTTCGGCTGGGTCCAGCGGTGCAGCATGATGAAGCGCTTCCCATCCGGTCCGACGAGCAGGTGATAGGCGTGATGTTTCGAGGTCGGGTGGTTTTCCATGACCTCGCCGGTCTTGGACAGAAGCCCGTGGCTCACAATGAGCTTCTCGGCGCCCGTTTCCAGATTCACATGCGTCACGCCGCTGCCTGCCGGGGCCATGTCATCGAAAAAGCGGTCGCGGATGCCCGCGTAGCCGTAGCCGGGCCGGCAGTCCGCCACGCGCGAGAAGTCGCAGCTCACGGCTTCTTTGCCATTCGGAGACAGAGCGTAGATCGGCGCCGGAAGGGTGTGCTTCTCGCCGGTCTTCACATCCAGGATGTGGCTCACAAACTTGTCCTTTTCGCGGTCATTCCAGATCACCTTCGACTCTGTGCCGGGAACCCATTGCAGCATGCAGCCCTGCTGCCAGTTCCATGCGTTCGACTTGCCCAGCGGGATCCATTTGTCGCCCTCCTGGATGTCCACCATGCCGACCTCGATCACGTTATCGGCGGTCGGTGAGCGGTGTTCGAAGTTCACCTTGTTGCTCAGCACGAAGCGATTGTCCGGGGAGAATTGGAGCTTGTCGTAATAGGCGAACCAGTGGAAGCCGGGTCCCTTGGTGATCTTGCGCGTCGGCGGAAATTTCGGCGCGTCCTGGCCGCGTGCGGCGAGCGGTGCGAGAGCGAGCGTGGAGAGAAACTGGCGGCGGTTGGGATGTGCTTTCATGAGATTGGATGGGAGCGTGTCATTGTCCGATGACGCAGGGATTGGCTCAGTAGTAACGCGGCCACCGGGCGGTTCCAGCAGCTTGAATCTCCACGCTGCCGGATTCAATGCAGAAGCAGCCACGGCCCCGGCATGATGTCTGGCAGGCTCGACGTAGAAGTGAATCCCTATGAAATGCCTCTGCGCCGCCTTCCTCTGCTGTCTGTCAACTTTTGCATCCGCTGCCTGGCAGGCCGGCGTGGCGAAGGCTGACATCACACCGACGGAATCGGTGCCGCTCGCAGGCTACGGCGGCAAGACGCGCATGTCGCAGCGGGTGGAGCATCCGATCTGGTTGAAGGCGCTGGCACTGAAGGACGATGCGGGCGCGACTTCGGTGCTGGTGACGGCGGACCTTGTCGGGCTGAGCGACAAGATGATCGCGGTCATCGCACAACATACGGCGGAGAAGCATGGCGTGGCGCGTGAACGGCTGATCTTGAACACATCGCACAATCACTCATGCCCGGTGACGGAGGATGTGCTGTGGTTGTACTATGAATTCACGCCGGAGGAGGCCGCGGCGAAGGACCGCTACACGGCCATGGTCTATGCGAAGTATGCAGAGGTGATCGGCGCGGCCATCGCGAACCTCGCGCCTGCCGAACTGGCATTTGAGCAGGGGCTGGCCGGTGTGGCGGTGAACCGGCGGCGTTCACGCGGGCCGGAGAGCCGCGCCTTTGGCGGACAGGTGGATCAGGACGTGCCGGTGATCACAGTGAAGGCTGGAAATGACCTCAAAGCCATCGTCTTCGGCTATTCCTGCCACACGACGGCCCTCGGTGGTCTGAGCATCAGCGGCGATTACGCCGGCTTTGCGCAGTTGGAGCTTGAGAACTCGTTTCCGGGCTGCGCGGCCTTGTTTGTTCAGAATTGCGGCGGCGATGCCAATCCACTGCCGCGCATTCGTGGGAAGGATGTCGAGGCGACGGAACTGGCGGGCATGTACGGCAAGATTCTGGCGGAAGCGGTGCGTCAGGTGATCGCAGGCTCGATGAAGTCCCTCAGCGGGCCGATTCGTGCGGCGATGGGCGAGACCGAGCTGGAATTGCAGCCGGGCATTCCGCTCGAAGAATTGAAACAGCGCCTCCCGAATCTCAGCGGCATGCCCAGACGTGAGTTTGAGCACTTCATCCGTCAATACGAGACGCTGGGCGCACTGCCGGACCGGGTGAAATATCCGGTGCAGGTCTGGCAGTTCGGCCCGGACCTCACGTTGATCGCGCTGACAGGCGAAACGGTGGTGGACTACTCGCTGAAGTTCAAGGCAGCCTACGGCTGGAACAACACCTGGGTCTGCGGCTACAACAACGATCTGCTCAGCTATGTGCCCAGCCTGCGCGTGCTGCATGAAGGCGGCTACGAAGGCGTGACGGGCATGTTTGAATACGGCCACCGTGCGCCATACACGGAGACGGTGGAGGAGCGCATCACGACAAAGGTCGAGGAGCTCGTGAAGGCGACAGCAAAGTAGTCATCTCGTTCCCGCGAGGTGAGCACAGCGCTCACACCGAAACGCAGCGTTTTCGCAGTTCGTTGCGACTACGACTGCGCGAAAGCGTCCAGCTCGTACGCGGAGCAATGAAGGCTACTTCACCACCGGAGCCGTTTGTTCCGG
>CAMAZK010000227.1 GCA_945863205.1 Akkermansia muciniphila
GCCTCCACCAACTGTGATCGCAACCCGCCGAGGAAACCCTCCAGCTCACCCGCTTCAGGCCGCGGCTTCTTCGGCGGCGGCATCTCGCTTGCTTTCACCCGGTCATGCACGCGAGCCCATTCGAGGAAGTTCAGCGGCTGCGTCAGATCAAACTTCAACGCCGTGAGATCCAGGTCACCTTTCTGAACATCCGCGTCATGACACTCGAAGCAGTGCATTTCGAGAAAGGCACGGCTGCCCTCGGCGGCGTGAACATCAAGCACGAAGGATTGAATAAGGCCAAGAAAGGCTAGAATTGGGAGACGCATCGTGGAAGGGTTCACGCAAGGAGGCCGCTGATCGTCTTATCCGTCACGCCATTGAAGTTCTCCGCCTCGATGCCGAAGCCACGAAGCAGCGTGAGATGAAGGCTGGCGAGCACGCTGTCCTGTGGTGCGGAGATATGCTGACCGGTCTTCAATTGGCCGCGGCCGCTGCCGAATAGGGCGACTGGCACATTGAGTGGCTCGTGTGTGTTGCCGTCCTTCATGCCGGAGCCATAGAGGACGATGCTGTTGTCGAGCAGCGAGGTGCCGCCTTCGTCGATGGATTGCATTTTGCCGAGCAACCACGCGGCCTGCTCGCCGAACCAGCGGGTGATGCGGTTGTAGCCTTCGATCTTCTCCGGGTCGTTGCGGTGATGGGAGAAGTCGTGGTGATTGCGCTTCAGCTTCTTGTCCACGAAGTCATAGACCACGCGGCTGATCTCGTGGCCCATGACGAGCGTCGCCACGCGAGTGCTGTCCGTTTGGAGGGCGAGCAGTTGGATTTCCATCATGAGCCGCATGTGCTCGCGGTAGCTGGTCGGGATGCCAGCCTGCTCGGGACGCTGCGGCTTCGTGGCCTGCGGTGGCGACCACGGGCGCGGCTGCGGATTCACCGCTTTGTCCAGCTTGGCTTCGAGGTCCGCGATGGAGTCGAGGTATTGATCGAGCTTCGCGTGGTCGTAGCTGCTGACGCGACTGCGCAGGGACTTCGCCTGATCCCAAACAGCATCCACGATGCGACGACGGCGGGCCGCAGCGAGTCGCCCGGCCTCGGTCTGGCCGAAGAAGACCTGATCGAAGGCCTGACGCGGGCTGAGCTGCGGCTCGATCTTGCTCGTCGGGCTGCTCCAGGAGATGGAGTTGCCGTAGCTCTTCGGCCGATTGCCGAAGCCACCCTGACTTGGCGGCTCCAGCGCGAGGTGAAGAGAGGGGATGAAGGTGTCGTTCTTCCAGCGCTGCGCGAGCATCTGGTCCAGCGAGGTGGCGGCGGTGACGATGCCGTTTTTGTCTGGTGCAAAGTCCACACCGCTGAGAAAACCCGCGACTTGGCCAAGATGACCCGTGAGCGGATTGTTCAAGCCATCGAAGGTGACGGCGTGCCTCGCGAAAGCCTGCAACGGTTCAAGCGAGCCCCCGAACTTCAGACCCGCAGCCGTTTGTTGTGATTGCCATGCGGTGGGATAGACCCCGTTGGGAAAAAACATCGCGACGAAGCGCTGCGGTGGCTTTGCGGCAGCCGATGATGATTTCGTCGGCTCGGCAGCACCCGTGATGGATTCCATCCACGGCAGGGCGATGACGCCAGCCGTGGTGCGGAGGAAGGCGCGGCGATTGGTAAGGCACGTTTTCATGAATCAGTTCTTGGCGGAGTTGTTCTGGGTCTTGAATGCGGCCGACTGCACGAGGCGATGGAGAAGGCCTCGGGCTTTGTAGCCGTCGATCTTTGTATGCTGCATCAACTCCAGCACGGTGGATTCGTCGGTGAAGCGCAGCTCACGACCGAGGGCGAAGGCGAGCAGGCGAGTGATGACGTTGCGTGTGAGGTCATCGGCACGGCGATCAAGCACGTAGCGGCGGAATTCGGCCAGTCCGTTCACGGCGGTGCCATCGTCGAGGACCGTCGCGGCATTGATGGGCTTGCCTTTGTCCTTCTCGCGCCATGCTCCGCTGGGATCGTAGTGCTCCAGCACGAAGCCATAAGGATCAATTTTCGCGTGGCAGCCGGCGCAGGCGGGGTTGCTGCGGTGCTGCTCCAGTTCCTCGCGCACGGTGCGGGCGGTGTTGTCGGTCTTCAGTTCGGGCACGGACGGCGGCGCGGGCGGCAGATGTTTGCCCAGCAGCAGCTCGACAATCCATGCGCCGCGATTCACCGGACTGGTGCGCTCGGCGGTGGACGTGCTGGCGAGCATCGCTCCCATGCCGAGCAGGCCGCCGCGCCGATCCGCGGTGAGTTCCACGCGGCGCAGGTCATGGCCGCTGACGGGTGGCAGCTCGTAATGGTCGGCGAGCCGCGCATTCACATAAGCATAACGGGCATCCACGAGGTCGAGCAGGCTGCGGTCTTCGCGGAAGAGATCACGCACAAACAGCGCAGGTTCCTCGCGCATGAGCGCCTTGAGGTCGGCGGGGAGTTTTTCCTGATTGTCGAGGTTCGAGAGGTCGAGCCATTGCGTGGTGAAGGCGTGGGCGAAATCCTCGAAGCGCTCATCGGCTACCATGCGATCCACTTGCGCAGCGAGCACGGCGGGATCAGCGAGCTTTCCGGCAGCAGCGAGATCACGCAGTTCCGCATCGGGAATGGACATCCAGAGAAAATGCGAGAGACGACGAGCGACCTCCACCTGGTCCACGGCAAAGGAAGCCGCTGTTGGACCCTCGGCATAGCGCAACAGGAACGGCGGCGAAACGAGCAGCCCGGCCATGGCATCCCGCAAAGCTTCGCGGCGTGAGTTCACCTCTGCGAACGTCTTTCGGTAAATACCAAGCAAGGCGGCGCGTTCCTCCGCGCGAAGAGGTCGCGAATAGGACCGCAGGCCGAGTTCATCGAGAACACGCACGGCGTCGTCCTCGTACTTCAATCCCGATAGCAGCCACTCGGGCGATATCTCGCTGTCGGCGACCGCGTGACTCTGAAGCGTGAGGCGATTGAGCGCGATCTTGCCTGCTTTTTTGCGCACACGATCGGGATGCTTCTTCGCAAAGGCGTCGTTGTAGGCCTTCATGGTGACGACGTAAGCGTCGTGCGAAAATCCCAGCTCCTTTTTGATGCGCTGTTCGAGTTTCTTCTGCGGAATGCCGAGCAACACCGCCACTTTTCCGGCGCTGAGATTCAAGGGTGCCTTGTTGGTCTGAAACTTGTTCGTCGTCTGATTCTGGAACACGCCGGGATGGGACTTCTCCAGTGCGTGCTCCTCGTAGTCCGTCTCACCGCGATCCAGCAGCATCTGCGCAAGATCCTGGGTGAGCATGAAGGCAGCGATGATGTTGTTCATCCGCCGAAAGGCTTCAAAGGCCTCGCGATTGTCTTTCATGTTCCCAGGCAGCGCGATCTTCGGCAGAGGTCTTTTGGGCATCTTCCGCGCAAGGTGATCCGGCACGATCTGTGGCGGATGCTTGGGCTGAATGATGGGAGCAAGCGTGGGCGTGTAGCCGAAGTTCAGCGTGTGGGCACCCGCAGCCACATTCAGCCGCGTGCGATAGTCACGATGGTCCGCACCTTCGATCACCCACTCTTGCACAGGTGCGCCGTCGAGAAACAAGCCCAGTCCCGATAGCGGCTCGCCATTGAAGGTCCGTGCCCGCAGCGTCACCTCGTAAAGCCCGGTGTGCGGTGCTTCGAAGCTGAAGAAGAAAGGTTCGTTCGCATTCTCCAACACGATACCATCACCTTCCGCAGTTGGGGTCGTGGTGATGGTGGAAGTGCGGGCGATCTCCAGGAACTCGCGGCCCCATGTCCACGGCTTCTCCACAAAGCCTAGCACCGTATCGGCAGCGCGCTCCGCCTCACGCAGAAAGTCATCGAAGGCAAAAAGCGGGAAGCTCAGACTCTCACGGTCATTGGTGAAGCCAGTGTTTCCCTCGGGGTCATTGCTGAGAAACACGCCCGACTGCACATCCACACCGAGCACGTCGCGCACGGCGTTGCGGAACTCCAGCTTCGTCACCCGCGCGAGGCTGACGCGCCCCGGATCGGCATACTTCTTCCAGTCCGTGTGGACGACGGATTCATTGATCCACCCGATGAGTTGCTTCCGCTCCGCATCGGTCGGCTGGCTGACGGATTTCTTCTTCGGTGGCATTTCACCGGTTTGGATCTGCTCAAGCGCATCCAGCCACATGGTCCGGTCACGCAGCACATCCGTCATCTCGTGATGACGTGAGAAATCGACTCCCGCCTCGACTTCATCGCCCCCATGGCATTTCAAACAATGGCGCTCGATCAGAGGTCGGATGTCTTTGGCGAAGTCGGCGGCGACCGTGGCTCCAAGAAGACCATGCCATGCCATCAAGAGCCACAGAGGTGATGCAATGCGTTTCATTCGACTTTGGTGAGTTGAGCCTGAATCGGCACCACGCTGCGCCATGTGGGGCCGATGCGCAGTTCATCCACGATGCGCGGGTTTTGGCCGGTGCTGGAGAGAATCACGAGATCGAGCACGGCGCTCTGCCGCAGACCGCGTGTGCTGCTGTGCCACGTGGCAGGCTCGGCATAGTCGAGCGCATCAGCCTGACCGTAGATGCGGAAGAATATCTCATCCTCGCCATCGGCGCGGCGGATGATCTTGCCGATCCAGAGCAGCGACTGCTCATCGGCGATGGCTGCGGCACTGGCGAAGCTGCCTTGGGCTCCGGCTTGAATGAGCGGACGCAGGCTCTGCTGGCAGCCAAAGCTGAGCGATTCATTCCAGTAATCCGCACTGCTGCGGAAGGTGAGGCGCACGCCTTCCACAGGCGTGGTGTGGCGCTTTTTGCCGTGCTCTGGCTCGTAGGTGATGAGGCTGAAATAGGTGATGCCATCGTTCCCCATGTCGATGCCTTGCTTCATCGGACGCAGCCGAAAAGACCGGCCCGCTGGCATCTCCAGACCACCTAGTTTGCCGCCTGGAATGGGCCAAGGAACCGTCAATCCACCTTCCACGATGCGCATGTCCGTGGTGCTGTCGATTTCGTTCGGATGGCGGAGCTCGATGCCGAGACGCAGCCGCCACGGTCCTGCCCAGCCCTTGCCCTTCACGATGTCGGAAGGCTGATATGTTCCCGCATCATAAAAGAAGCCATCGTAGTGCGTCATGAGGTCACGTCGCTCCTTTGGCGCGGCTTGCTGGATGAGATCGGTGAAGCGCGGCGAGGTCACCGACATGGCCTCTGCCTCCTTTCCGGCCTCAAAACGCAGCGCATGACCCGCATCGGCGATGGCATCTCCATAGCCGACCTGGCCATCGAGCACCTGCAGCTCCGTCACACCGCTGCGCTGCACTTTGACGGCAAACTCGGTGCCGAGATCGGTGAGTTCGCTCGCGGGTGTGAGCAGCTTAAAACCTGCGGCATCGCCCTCGGCACGAATCACGACCTCGCCAGTGATAAGACGTGCCTGAACAGCGGAAAGCAGTTCCAGGGTGGTTTCACCGCGCAAGATAGCCTCAGCCCCACCATCGAAGCGCAGAATGGCGGTGCCGCTGCTGAGCTGGATCTTGCCCGGAATGAGACGCGAGCCTTCAGGCAGGCTTTCCCGGCCTTTCCAGACGCAATCTTCACTCAGCAGCACGGTGGCGAGAGGCGCGGTGGTGCCGTGGGGCCAAAGGAAGAAGGCCAAGGTGATGGCGGCGGCGGCGGCCATGAGTGGTTTCATCAGTCCGATTGGTCTGATCGCACGGATCGGACTGATCTTAGCAGGCTGCTGAAGCTCCCTCTCCAACTGCGCCTCAAGGGCGATGTGATTCAGATAAACCTCGCAAGCCTCGGGATTGCCGCGAAGAAGCTCATTGAGCTGTTTCGCTTCATCATACGTAAGTGTGCCGTCACTGAGTTTTCGAAGCAGCTCGTTCATGCCAGTTCCTCCTCGGCTAGGCTTTGCTCCACGCACTTCAAGAGCGCCTCGCGGATGCGGTAGAGCGTCTGAGAGATTGCCCCCACCGACTTGCCTTCTTTGGCAGCGATGTCCTGGACACTGCCACCACTGGCGTATCGCTGCTCGACGAGTTGTTTCTGAGTGGCAGGCAACTTCTCCAGACAACTCTTCAGCGCGAGACCCCGCCGACTCACTTCCTCCTCCCGCTCCAGTTGCCGCTCCGCGAGGTAGTCCAGCACCTCATCATCAAACACCAGGCGGTCACGGCTCATCTTCCGCCGATAACTCAGCACATGAAAATACGCAATCTTCGACGCCCACGCGAAAAAGCTCGTCCCCGGTGTGAAATCCGCCCGCTTCTGCCAAGCCGTGACGCTAACCTCCTGCAACACATCCTGCGCCGCCGCCCGATCCGGCAGCAGCGACAAGATGTAACCATACAGCGAGTTCTGGCTCGCCGTGAGATCCTGAATGAACTGGTCTGAGTTCTCTGACACACCGTAGAATGACCGCTGGCTACGGAATCTCACAACGTTTTGACCAATGAAGCGCTTGGTGAGCGATTTCTCCCCGCGCATCATGTTCACGTCATTTTCTGCCTGCAAGATGGCGTCATGACGCAACCGACGATTCTCATTCTGCTTCTGGCCCTCACCACTGTGCAGGTGCTTGGTCAGGCACCGATGCCGGAGAAGCCCGGTGAAACTCCGCCACCGACCATGCGCGGTGGCTTTGGCAAAGGAAAGGGAAAGGGCAAAGGCCGCTCAATGCCACCCGGGTCTCCGACGTCTCCACCAGCGCCTACTCCGACACCGGAACCAGCAGCGCCTCCGAGCAATCCGACGGGACAGACGCCATCCGGCACCAAGGGCGGCCAGGCTGCCAGCGCGGACTTCTTCAATCAGAAAATCCTGCCAGTGTTGCAGGACAAATGCTTCAACTGCCATCAAACCGGTCGGAAAATGAAGGGTGGGCTTGCGGTGGATTCGCATGCGGCGCTGATCGCGGGCGGTGACAGCGGCCCCTCGCTCGTGCCCGGTGATGCCGCGAAGAGCCTGCTCTATGTCTCGATGACGTATGCGGATGAAGATTTGCAAATGCCGCCGCGTGAACGGCTCTCCGCGTCGGTGCTGGCGGACTTCAAAAAGTGGATCGAGATGGGTACGCCGTTTTCGTCCTCGGGCACCACAGTGACCACAGCAGCACCTCAGCCTGCGGAGGATGGCATGATGGTCACCATCACCGCGATTCGCGGCAACTCGGTCACTTACACGAAATCGGAATCGGCGGGCGGCATGCGCGGCGGCATGATGGGAAAGGGCAAAGGCGGCTTCAATCGCGGTGGCTCGGACGGCATCACGCAATCGCTCGCCGACAAGGCGCTGATCACCTCCGCCATGCTGACACGGCGCACGCAGGATCTCATCGTGGGCCTCGAACTCAGCGGCGGCTTGTCGAATGAGGCCTTTGACGCTGTGAAGGATGGTGGCGTGAAAGCTCACCTCGTGGTGAAGGACCACAAGATCGCGCAGCTCAGCGTCATCACCGCGCAGGATGCCAGCGACGCGCCCATCGCGGTGAAGCCCAAACGCCCACCTTCGAAGTGATGCCATGAAACGACTCCTTTTCTTCATCTGCCTCGCAACCGTCTGCAAAGCGCAGGAAGCGGCGAAATCGCGTGATTTTTGGTCCTTCCAACCTCCGCGCAAAGTTGCGCCTCCTCTCGTCAAAGACGCCGCTTGGCCGTTGAATGACGTGGATCGCTTCATTTTGGCCGAACTGGAGAAAAACGACCTCAAACCGGCTCAAGCGGCCGATGCGCGCACTTTGGTGCGAAGGCTGTTTTTCACGCTTTGCGGCCTGCCGCCGTCGGCAGAGTTCGTGGAGCACTGGAATCGCGAAATCGGACCTGATTTGAATCAAACGGCCATCGCCAGCCTCGTGGACGCTCTGTTGAAGTCACCGCGCTTCGGCGAGCACTGGGGCCAGCACTGGCTCGATGTGGCCCGCTTCGCCGAATCCACTGGTGGCGACGCGAATGGAATCCATCCTCACGCGTGGCGCTATCGCGACTACGTGATTGATAGCCTCAACGCCGACAAACCCTTCGACCAAATGATCCGAGAGCAGATCGCGGGCGACTTGCTGCCCATCGGCTCGGATCGTGAATGGGCGCAAAACCTCGTCGCGACGGGATTTCTCGCCGTGGGGCAAAAACTCGTCGGCGAGGTCGAAGACCGGAAGTTTTTCGCCGATCTGGTGGATGAGCAGATTGATGCGACGACTCGCGCTTTCCTTGGCCTGACCGTTTCATGTGCCCGCTGTCACGATCACAAAACAGATCCCATCCCACAGGCCGACTACTACGCGCTGGCGACCATTTTTCGGAACACGGAGACGCACTACGGCCTCATCAAAGCGCAGTCGCGGCAGTATTCCACGCTGCTCGATGCCA
>CAMAZK010000228.1 GCA_945863205.1 Akkermansia muciniphila
GGAGAAGCGACATCTCACCATCGACGAACCCCGCACTCATAAAGGCAGACCGGACGGTGCCCCTGAGTATGTGGCGAAGGCAGAGCTGACGGACGGGCAGCATCTGGCGCTCACGATGCACAAGCTCAAGCACGGCTTCACGCCTGTCCGGCCCTTTCGCATCTGGGCCATCGGCTCCAGTTACACCAACATGCTCGGCAATGGCGAGGCCTAGCAGGGGGAGATGTCGAAGCGCTTCCCGAACGCGCCGCGCATTGAGTACAAAAAGATGGTCGGCAACTCCTGCCCCTGGCAATACGCGCGGGGCTGGCTGCGGCATCAAGTGAACGGAATCCCACATGCCGGTTGCAATCCCGATCCTCCCGTCCTGCTTGCGGCGATGACCAACTCCTTCCCCGACCAACTCCGCCAAGAACTTCGCCAGACCGGCGTGATCGCCGTCCTCATGATTGACCGCGCCGACGATGCCGTGCCGCTTGCACGCGCCTTGCTCGCCGGAGGCGTCAACTGCATCGAACTCACGCTGCGCACTGAGGCAGCGCTCGAATGCCTCCGCCGCATTCGTGCTGAAGTGCCGGAGATGACCGTCGGTATCGGTACCATTTTGACACCGCAGCAGGCGAACGATGCCAAGGACAACGGCGCGACCTTTGGCGTGGCGCCGGGGATGAATCCGCGCGTTGTTGCCGAGGCGGCACGCATCGGGCTGCCCTTCGCGCCCGGTGTATGCACGCCGTCGGACATCGAACTCGCCCTCGAGGCCGGCTGCCGCGTGCTCAAATTCTTCCCCTGCGAACCCTGCGGCGGACTGCCCTACCTGCGCACCATCGCCGCTCCCTTCATGCACCTCGGCGTGCAGTTCATTCCGCTCGGCGGCGTGAATGCGGCGAATGCGCCCAGCTACTTGAAGGAACCCTCCGTGCTCGCGCTCGGCGGATCCTGGCTCGCGCCGAAGGACCTCATCGCGAAAGGCGACTGGGCGACCATCACCGCGCTCGCTGTGGAAATCACCGGCATCGTCAAACAGGCCCGTCCATGAGCCGCGTCGTCACTTTTGGCGAAATCATGCTGCGTCTCGCCACGCCGGGCTTCGCGCGTTTTCAGCAAGCCATGCCCGGCAGCGTGAACGCCACCTTCGCCGGAGCGGAGGCCAGCATCGCCGCCTCGCTGGCTTATCTCGGCATCGACGCGGCTTTCGTGACCGCCTTGCCCGATCACGCCATCGCGGATGCCTGCATCGCCGACCTGCGCGGCCTTGGTGTCGAGACGAAACACATCCTGCGCACGCCGGAAGGTCGTCTCGGCACCTACTTCCTCGAACACGGTGCCAACCAGCGCGGCGGCAACGTCATCTACGACCGCGACGGCTCTACCGTGGCGATCACGCTCGCTTCCGCCTACGACTGGGACGCCATCTTCGTCGGTTGCGAATGGTTCGTGATCTCCGGCATCACGCCTGCGATCTCGCGCAACGCCGCCGAAGTCGTACTCATCGCCGTTCAGGAAGCCGCACGCCGCCAGATCAAAGTCGTGTGCGACATGAACCACCGCACCAAGCTCTGGCGCTGGGAACCGCCGCTCTCCGCCCGCGAACTCGCCACACGCACGATGCACACCTTGCTTCCCCACGTCAGCGTCTTCGTCGGCGGTATCAGCGATGCCACCGCGATGCTGGGCATTGAGCATGCCGGCGATTTGTACGCGCTGGCGAAGCAGATCGTCACCGAATTCCCCAATCTCACCCACGCCGCCTTCACGCTGCGCGATGGCAGCACCTCCGCCGCGCAATGCTTCAGCGGCGCGCTCTACGAAGTCGCCACCGACACGCTCCACACCGCGCCGGCCTACACGATCACCCAGATCATCGACCGCCTCGGCGCAGGCGATGCCTTCACCGCAGGCCTCATCTTTTCCTTCCTCCAAAACTCCCCTGCCCCGGCAACCATCGCCTTCGCCACCGCAGCGGGCTGCCTCGCCCACTCCATCGAAGGCGACTACAACTACAGCACCCACGCAGAGATCGAGGCCGTCATGCAGGGGGACGGGGGTGGAAGAGTGTCGCGATAGCGAAGCAAAGTAGCCCTCCTCGCTCCTGCGAAAGGTGATCAGCGCTGTCGCCGAAGCGAAGACTCACCGAACCACGACCATCCCTCGCGCCGCCGGAGCTCCCAGCTCATCTTGCGGGAGCAAGATGGCTACTTTGCTTGCGCCGATTCGGTTCTCTCGTAACGAATCGCATGTCTTCCCCCACCTCCCCCGACCGCTGGTCCCTCGAATCCTGGTTCTCTGGCTTTGGCCAACCCGATTACACCGACTTCAAAACCGCGCTCGTCAGCGATGTAGAGTCGCTGAAGACGCAAGCCGCAGCGCTCGGCGGTGACACATCTGAAATCGCACGCGTCATCAACGCGCTCGAATCCCTCAGCGACCGCCTCGGCCATCTGTCGGCCTATCTCGGCTGTCTTTCCGCCGACGATGCGAACGACGAAGGCGTAAAGGCGGATGAAGCATGGCTTTCAACCCTGGAGGCCGAAAGCACGAAGCTCTCGGCCTCCCTGCGCTCCGCACTCGCCGCCTTGAGCGATGACGCCTTCGACTCGATGCTCACCGATCCATCGTTGAAGAACGCGGAGCATGCGGTGAAGCGTCTGCGTCACGAAGGCCAGCATCAGATGAAGTCGGAGATGGAAGCGCTGGCAGCCGATCTCAATGTGAACGGCCTGCACGCCTGGGGTCGCCTCTACGACACGCTCACGGGCAAGATGGAGTTTGAGATGACCTTCCCGGATGGACACAAGGAAATCGTGCCAATGTCGCGCCGCCGTGCGCTGATGTCCGAGCCAGATCGCAAACTGCGTGAAGCCGCGTTTCATGCGGGACAGAAGCCGTGGAATGATCACGCTGTCACACTCGCAGCCGGTTTGAATGGCATCGCGGGCACTCGGCTCAGCCTCTATGGCCGTCGCGGCCTGCCGCATTTCCTCGACACGCCGTTGTTCGACGGCGCGATGAGCCGCAAGTCGCTCGATGCGATGCTGGAAGCCATTCACACGCACATCGAGCTGCCGCGTCGTGCCATCCGCAAAGCTGCCAAGCTGCAAGGCACCCCGGCGCTGCACTATTTCGATCTCGAAGCACCGCAGGTCGCCCCACCGAACGAAAAGGAGCTCACGTGGGATGAAGCGTGTGCCACCGTCGATCACGCCTTCAGCAGCGCCTATCTGAAACTCGGCGCGTATTTCCGCGAGATACTCGCGCAGCGCTGGATCGAGGCGCAACCGCGTGCGGGAAAGCGCCCCGGCGCGTTCTGCACCGGATCGCAGCTCAAACACGAAGAGCGCGTCTATATGACCTTCCACAAGACCGTGCATGACATGGTCACGCTTGCGCATGAGGTGGGTCATGCCTGGCATTCCCGCGTGCTGCGGCCAGCGCGTTCCTTCGCGGCGAACTACCCGATGACACTCGCGGAAACGGCGTCGAATTTCGGCGAGATGATCCTGCTCGACGGTCTGATGAGCGATCCTAGCATCACCGAGGCCACGAAGGCCTACCTACTCGACCAGGAGATGCTCCGCGCGCACGCCTACCTGATCAACATTCCCATGCGCTACGAGTTCGAGAAGGCCTTCTACACCGAGCGTGCCGGCGGCGAGCTGTCCGTCTCACGCTTCAGCGAGCTCATGAACGAAGCCCAGCGGAAGCTCTATGGCGACACGCTGCTCGACGACGGCACCGACCCGATGTTCTGGGCCTACAAGATGCATTTCTTCATCACCGGCGTCTCCTTCTACAACTTCCCCTACGTCTTCGGCTACCTGCTCAGCCAGGCGTTGTTCGCCCGCTTCAAAGCCGAAGGCGCGTCCTTCCTGCCACGCTACGAGGCCTTCCTCTCCTTGACCGGCAGCGCGAGCTGCGAGGAAGTGGTGAAGCAAACGCTCGGCGAAGACCTCACGAAGCCCGATTTCTGGGCCACGGCGCTGAAAGCGATCGAGCCGTCGTTGGTGGCGTATGAGAAGGTCGGTGCACAGTAGCAGCCACGCTCTTTGAGACGAGCTGAGCGCTTTCATAAGCCAGAGGTAAACTCGAACTTCGGACACGTTACCAAAAGCCACGCCTTGAGGTCATCTCGCAGGAGCGAGATGGTTACTTTGCTCCCGCATTCCACCCAGCGTTCGGATTCGCGAAGCAACGTAGCCCTCCTCGCTCCTGCGAGAGGAGCTTAGCGCTGTCGCCGAAACCAAGACTCACCGAACCACGAACGTCCCCCGTGGCAGCGAAGCCCCCAGCTCATCTCGCGGGAGCGAGATGGCTACTTTGCTGTCGCGCTTGCGAAACGGCATAAGTCATGATGCGACAATACAGCGCAGTGAATCACAAGTTGACCAAATGGCGACCTCCTTGAAGTCTCCTGCTCTTCATGCACCGGTTTCTTCGTCTTCTGCTTCGATTCGTCCTCGCGTTCATCTTGTTCGCTCTCGTGTTGTTTAGTGCGGGTTGGTGGTACTTCCATCCTGACTTCACGGTGACGCCCGGCATTGTTTACACGACGAGAAACGGGCGCGATTTGACGCTGAATGTCGTGCGACCGGCGAACTCGAGCGGCGCTTGCCTTCTCGTCATGGTGAGCGGGAAATGGAAGTCGGACCCGAGGAAGTTCCAACCCTGGATGGCCTCGTCATTTTTGCGTCAGGGACTCACGGTCATTCCCGTCACCCATCTCTCGCAGCCCGAGGCCACGATTCAGGAGATCGTCGAGGATGTGCATCGCGCGGCGCGGTTTGTGCGACATCATGCGAAGAACTATGGCATTGATCCGAACCGCATCGGTGTTTTCGGCGGCAGCTCTGGCGGACATTTGAGCCTGATGCTCGCCACAAGCGGCGGACCGGGCGATCCGAGCGCTGTCGATCCCGTGGACCGCGAAAGCAGCGCCGTGCAGGCGGCGACGGTGTTTTATCCCGTGACGGATCTGCTGAATCTAGGCCCTTCAACGGAAAATCTCGGCGACGGCGGGCCGCCGAAGAGCTTCCGCAAGTCCTTCGGGCCGAAGGCAGAGGACTTGAACGAGTGGAAAATCATCGGGCACGAGGTGTCGCCGATCTATCACGTCACGAAAGAACTGCCGCCCATTTTTATCGCTCATGGGGATGCTGACACGCTGGTGCCGCTGGAGCAATCCGTGAGGTTCAGGCAAAAGGCCGCAGAGATGGGGCGCGAAGTCGCGCTGACGATCCGGCCTGAAAAAAAGCACGGCTGGCCCACGATGATCTGGGACGCGCACCTGTTTGCGGAGTGGATTGCCGAGCACTTGAAGTGAATTGTGCCCCAGAAAGTCGTGATAGCTTTCCCCGCCGCTCTTCGTGAACATAGGGCATGAAGCCCGCCCCCGTTTCCCGCCGCCATTTCATCTCCGCCGCGCTCGCTGGTGGTGCCGCTAGCCAGTCGCCGCTGGTGGCGGCTGATGCCCCCGCGAAAGCGGGCATGTTCACGGAGCCTGAGCATGACATTCCTCTGGCGAATGATGCGGACGTCATCGTCTGCGGCGCCGGGCCTGCGGGTGTGGCGGCGGCGATCACAGCGGCGCGTGCGGGGGCAAAGGTGCGCCTGTTCGAATGGCGCGGCTGCCTCGGTGGCATCTGGACGGCCGGGCTGCTCGGATACTTCCTCGACTTCAACAAGCCGGGCTTCGCCAAAGAACTGCGCGACAAACTCGATGCGCGCGATGCGCGTGCGAACTCCACCAGCACCAGCCGCTTCTGCTACGATCCCGAGGCGCTGAAGCTGCTGCTGGAGGAACTCTGCATGGAGGCGGGCGTGAAGTTTCAGTATCACACGAAGGTCTGCGCGGCTTTCAAAGAAGGCAACAAGCTCACCACTATCGTTACGGAGTCCAAATCCGGCCGACAGGCTTGGCGTGCGCCCGTTTTCATCGACACGACGGGGGATGGCGATCTCGGCTACCAGGCGGGCTGCGCGTTTGAAATCGGCATGGCGGAGGACTGCCCCTGCCAGCCGATGTCACTCAATGCACTGATCGTCGTGAAGGATGTCGAGGCGCTGCGCGAGTTCGTGCGGTTCGGCCAGCCGAAGTCAGGTGAAATCAGCGACGGCGACAAGAAAAGGCGCATCCGCGAGGTGCTGGTCAGCACCGGGCACTATCCGTCCTATGCGAATCCGACGATGTGGCATGTGCGCGACAATCTGATCTTCGCGATGATGAACCATGAATACGGCATCAAAGCCTGGGACGCCGCCGAGATCAGCGCCGCCACCGTGCGGGCGCGTGCGGAGATGAACAAGATGGTCGCGGGCCTGCGCGGACTCGGCGGGCCGTGGGAGGGCATTCAAATCGTCGCCACTGCTGAGCAGATCGGCGTGCGCGACGGCCGCCGCATCCAGGGGCGCTACACCGTGTTGCAGGACGACCTCGCCAAAGGTGCCCGGCATGATGATGCGGTCACCCGCGTGACCTTCGGCATCGACGTGCATGCGCTGAGTGCTGACCATAACAAGAAGCACGCCATCATGCCGAAAGAGATCGAAATGAAGCCCTACGACATTCCGCTTCGCGCTTTGATCGCGAAGGACGTGAATGGCCTCATGATGGCCGGGCGCTGCATCAGCGGTGACTTCATCGCGCACTCCAGCTATCGCGTCACCGGCAATGCCGTGGCGATGGGCGAGGCCGCCGGGGTCACCGCCGCGCTCGCCGCGCTATCGAAGCGGCTGCCGCATGAGGTCGCGTGGAAGGAAAGCGAGGCCAAACTCGCCGAGATGGGCCTGCGCGTTTGATCACCGCTTCCTCCACGCGCCCGGCGTGCGACCATCGGGGCGTTGGAAATGCTGGCCGAAGCGCGAGACATCCTTGTACCCGACGCGCCGGGCCACGCGGGACACGGTGAGCTGCGTCGTCTTGAGCAGCCCGGCGGCTTTCTCCAGGCCGAGCTTTTGCAGGTTGGCCTGAAAGCTGACGCCGTAGTGCTGGCGGAAAAGCCGGGACAGGTTTCCGGCGCTGGTGAAGGCCACCTTTTCGGCCACTTTCGCGAGGCACAGCGGGCAGTGCATTCCATACAGGCTGCCAAGTCTCGGGGAGCTGCGGCACGACGGCATGGCCACCAGCCTCGCATTCAACGCTCTGCAAAGCCTCGTCGCCGCCACCTTCGGCCCGTGGAGCGCCCTCACCAGCTCCGCGCTGGCGTCGTGGTGGAGCCGTTGCTCAATGGCGAGCCGCTGATGCTTACACGCCCATCGCCTTTCCAACGACCAAGCGTAAATCGGGAAAAACCTTCCCCAGATGAAAGAGCCTATTATGGTATACCGTCTTGATGCTGACCCAACAGTATACCGTATGAACCCAAACGCCTCCTCCCAGCCTCGTTCTGACCTGGCCTTTTCATCCCTGCGTTCCCACATCATCGACGGTCTTCTTGAGCCGGGAACGCTTCTGGCCGAGGCGGCGGTGGCGCGGGAGCTGGGTGTCAGCCGGGTGCCGGTGCGAGAGGCGTTGTTTCATCTCGAGAGCGAGGGCCTGGTCGAGTTCAGCGAGAGCGGGCGAGCCTACGTGAAGGAACTTTCGCCGCAGGACTTCGAGGAGCTTTTCATCCTGCGCCAAACCCTGGAACCCGCAGCCGCGAGGTTGTCGGCTCCGAAGTTGAAGGCGGACGTGTCAGCCCTCGAACGCAACATCCAGGCGACGCGCAAGGCGAAGTCACTCGCGGAGGTGACGCGCCTCGACCTGGATTTCCACGAACTGATCGTCGAGGCATCCGGCAACTCTCGGCTTTTGAAACTGTGGCGCTCATTGCGCAGTGAGCTGGAACTCTGGCTCGGGCATCTCCACCGCAGCCATCGTGAAAATCGTCTCGATACCCGCGATGAGACGGTCGGGGCGCATGAGGAGATTGTCCGCTGCTTCCAGACAGCCTCCCCAGTGGCCTGTGAACGGATGATGCGCCAGCACACCCTCGGCTGGCGGGAATGGCTCCCTATCTCGGAGGTGCAGCCATGAAACTTCTCACCTCCATCCTCTGCCTTCTGCTTGCGGCTCCGCTCTTTGGCGATGAGCAGGAGATCTTCGAGCAAACCATCCAGCCAATGCTGAAGGAGTATTGCCTCAACTGCCACTCGACTGAAAAACAGAAGGGCGATCTTGACCTCGAGCGCTTCAGCTCGCTCGATCTTATAAAGCGCGATCCGGTCGTCTGGGAGCACTCGCTGGAGCAGATCCGCGACGGAGAAATGCCGCCGAAGGCCAAACCGCAGCCTTCGCCCGAGAACTTGAAGCTGCT
>CAMAZK010000229.1 GCA_945863205.1 Akkermansia muciniphila
CCAAAGATCAGCGGCACATCGCCCTTCAGCATTGCGGTGCAGAATTTTGCGATGACGCCGGAGTAGGGCGAGGTGAAGGACTGACGCGGTCCGAAGACATTGAAGTAGCGCAGCGAGACGGTGGGCAGGCCGTAAAGTTGGTGGAAGAGCTGCCCGTAGCGCTCGCTCGCATACTTTTGCAGGCCGTAGGGGGTGATCGGCATCGGTGGCAGGCCTTCGTGCTTCTTTTCCACCTCGGAGTCGCCGTAGATGGCCGACGATGAGGCGAACAGAAAGCGCTTCACTTCGGCGTCTCGTGCGGCGATCAGAAGGTTGAGCGTCGCTTCGAGATTGGTGCGGTTCGTGGCCGCAGGCTCCGCCACCGACTGAGGGACAGAAGCCACGGCGGCCTCGTGGAAGACCCAATCGCAGCCGGGCACGATTTTTTTCAGCAGCGACTCGTCACCGGCGTCTCCCTGAATGCATTCCAGACCGCCGCCGCTCGCATGCCAGGCCAGATTGTCCGGGTTACCGGTGCTGAAATCGTCGAGCACGACGATGTCCGCGCCGCGTGAGTGGAGGGTCTGAGCGATGTGTGAGCCGATGAAACCGGCGCCGCCGGTGATGAGTACTTTCATGTGGAGGTAGGGTAGGAATGACCGGCAGTTCCTGCGCCAAGGCGAGCAGTTTTTTCGTCACTTGCCTCCGCTAATGACTTCGATCTTGCCAGCCAGACGCCGGAGGCCTAGTATCACGGTCTCCCAAGTTTCTAATCCAGCCGAATAATGATCCTTCAGCGAACCCTGTCCATTGCTGCCGCTCTTGCCTCCCTCATGCTTTTGCCGGGCTGCGGCTCCGAGCGCTACGATTCCAGAAATCCCACGGTGTCCCAGCAGGATGCCGCTGACGTGAGCTGGGGGATGTCGCCGCGCAAATCGCGCGGGAATCCGCAGTTGCGCCGCCAGTACCGTGAGCCTGTGCCGGACTACTCGGCACCTGCACCTGCGGCGCCCTCCATCCCGCTTTCGGAGCCGGCACCTGCGCCTGCCCCTGCACCGGCTCCATCGCCCATCAGCCCCACGATTCCTTCGACGCTCCGCTGATTCCGCCACCGTCTGACTTTTCTCCTCGTGAAGATCCCCGCACTGCTCCGTTGTTTCGTCCTGGCTCTCGCGTCTGCCGCCTCATTGCAGGCACAGGACTTGAAGGCGCCGGACACGTTGCGCCCCTCCCCACAGCCCGTGCTTCCAGCCGCCCCTGACAGCAGCAGCGTGGAAAAGCTCGCCGAGGAGGCACAGAAGTCCCTGTATGACGCCGTGGAAAGTCCCCGCGGTGCCGCAGGTTCCGCCCCGGAGATAACGACGCCCCGGGCGCCGCTAGCGCCCCTCGATAGTCCTGCGGAGTGGGAAAAGGGTTCGGTGCGGAAGCTGGCGGTGGTTGAAATAGCTTTCGGTGGTGCGCGGCAGACGGTTACGATCGAACTCTTTCCTCAGGATGCTCCACAGACCGTTTCGAATTTCATCGATCGCTGCGACAGCGGCTTCTACAACGGTCTGGCCTTTCACCGCGCCATTGAAGGTTTCCTCGTGCAAACGGGCGATCCCCTGACCGCTGACGAGTCCGCCCGTGAAAAATGGGGTACCGGAGGGGAGGACAAGACGCTCCCTGCGGAAATCAAGCGCCGTCACCGAGTCGGTGCCGTGGCGATGGCCCGCCTGTCGGACAAGGTCAATCCCTCCCGCCGCTCGAATGGCTCCCAGTTTTACATCTGCCTCGGCAATTACGGCTCGATCGACATGAAGTACACCGTCTTTGGTCAGGTCGTCTCCGGACTGGATGTCGTGCAGAGCATCGCTCGCATGCCGGTGGACAGCAACGACTGCCCTGTGGCCCGTATCGAGGTCAAGTCGATCAAGATCGTCGAGCACAAAGGTCCGCTGGAGGTCCAGGAAGTCGCCGGGCAGCGTTATGAGAAGCCGGATTCCTCCCGCGGCTTCGTGGGGCGCATGCTGCACCGTTTCTGGTGAGATGGCGGCTTTAGGTGCGGGGCTCTATCGCTTCGCTGCAATTTCATAGCACACGGCCTCGCGGTCGTTTCGCACCAGCAGCCAGCGTCCAGCCAGGGTCGGCGGATTCCAGGTTTTCGCGTTGAGCGCCTCCAGGCGTGAGACTTCCTCCAGTTTTTCCGGATTGGCTTTCACGAGTGCCACGTAGCCCTTTTCCGCCTGCACCAGCATCCATTCGTCCCCCACGCGCACGTGCTGGCCGAAGCCGTAGCGCCCCTCACGCCAGCCGCGTTCGCCCGTCGCCAGATCGATGCAGCAGAAGGTGCCTTCATCAGAAGCATAAGCATGCGTCGCGAACACGCTGGCGCTGCTGAATTTCGTGCGCGGATGGCTGCTGCTCCAGATCGAGCCCGCGCTGAAACGGCCCGCGGCGTCCGCCTTGATCTCGACGAGATGCCCCTTCAATCCGTAGCTCGACGTGACTAGGAAGCGCTCCGGAGTGACCTGCACCGGCTGCCCCACCTTTGGAAAGCCACCCGGCCAGTCAAAGCGCCATAGGACCGCCCCCGTGGCCGGATCATGTCCTGTGACAGAGCCGTTGTTCACATTCAAAATCTGTTCCCGTCCTGCCAGCGTCATCAAAACGGGAGAGCTGTAGCTGCCGCCGTCATTTCCGGCCTGCCATGCGGTTTCCCCCGCGTCCTGCCGGTAGGCGATCAGCGAAGAGCCGCCCTCTCCGCCGCTGCACACGACGAAATCGCCCACGAGCAGGGGAGAGGCGCTCTTCCCCCATTGCAGGTTGGTTTTTGCCCCCGTGTCATCCAGTACCTCGCGCTTCCACCGCGGCGCCCCGGTGGCCAGATCCAGGCAGTTCAGCCGGCCGCCCGCTCCCATCGCGAAAACCGCACTTTTCGCAGCGTCCACCGTTGGTGTGGCCCGCGGGCCGATGCCGCCCATTGCCTCATCGAAACGCGCCTTGTCTGCATGGGACCAGAGCAGCTTGCCCGTGGTCAGGTCATAGCAGGTCACGCATTCCTCCTCACCACGCTGCTCCTGGGTGATGGCGCGGTTTCCTGCGACCGCAAAGCCCGACCAGCCGTCCCCCACCTGGATGCGCCAGACCTCGCGTGGCGGATGCGCACGCCAGTCCGTCTGCCAGTCCGGCTCCGGTAGCACGCCGTCCCCCTTCGCACCGAGGAAGCGTGGCATGTCCGCCGCGCCCTCCGGTGCTGCCGGTGTGGCTGAGGTGCCGCCTGTGATGTTGTGAAGCTCGGGGAGCGATACTTTTTCTTGCCAGCGCCATGTCAGGCTGGGGAAGGCGGAGCCGTCCGCCGACCCGTCATAGCGGAACACCGTGAAAAAAAGAGCAAAGCCGCCCGCCACCGCCGCCAGCCGCTTCAGCCGGGCACCCTGCCGCTGCAGCGCCCACCACAAGCCCATGAGCAGCAGCCATAGCGGCAGCAGGACCAGCACCGAGACCGATCTCATCACATGGTCGTTCAGCCATAGCCACGCCGTGAAACCACCGAGAATCAGGGTCAGGAAAAAAGGGAATTTTGGAATCATGATCAGGCGACAGGTGCCATCTCTCCGCCAAAAGTCGAAGCCCATTCCTGCAGCGCGGGTGTCTGCATCTGTTCCCCCGGTTTTCGCATCAGGGAAGAATGTCTTGGCGTCGCCGCGGGACGCTCTAACGTCTGTCCGGGTCCGGCGGGTGGCGTCGGGCTGTTTTCTGTTTGTTGTGATTCCGCCCGAACCCTGCCCCGACAACGTCCTGATGACACCGGCCTCTCCTTCGAGAACGAGGTCTTCAGAGGCATGGCGTCTCCTCGCATGGACGGGATCGGTGCTGGCCATGCTGGTCAGCTTTTGGCAAGACTGGACGGTTCCCGTGCTGGAGATCGATCTGCGACCGAAGCGCGGCCATGTGCTGATGGAGGCCGGCACGCTGGTGCAGTGGGCGCTGACCGGCAGTCTGCTCGGCGGCTGGTGGTGGAGCACCGGACCCGCGTGGCGCATGACGTGGGCCGCGTTTGTTTTGGGTTGGAGCATCGCGGGATGGGCCGGTGGGTTGTCGCGGGAGGCCTTCTGGCTAGGTTGGCTGGCCTGGGTGCTGCCCGCGCTTTGGCGGGTGGCGCAGACGCTCCGTTCGCGCTGGGGCGAGTTGAAGACATTCTGGACCCAGGCAAGACCGTGGAACGGCTGGTTTTGCGTTGTCTGGTTTTTGGTCCTGCTGGGATGCGATGCGGTCATCTTGCGAGATGCGCCGCCGGGCTGGATGGAGACGGCGGATGCCTTTGCGGCGCGACTTTTCACGCATGTCGTCATAGCCTCCGGGGTGTGGCTTCTCCTGGCCTGGCATGATCGCTGGACTCCGCGCATGGTGCGCTGGACCGGCTGGGTGGTGGTCATGATGGTGCCGCTGGTGGTGATCCTGAACACCGCCCTGCGGGTGTGGTGGGGGAAGGGGATGATCGAGATGTTTGGCGAGCTCGAGGTAGGCGGGCGATTTGAAGTCGAACGCGCCTGGGCTGCCGGCGGTGTTCAGCTCAATGCGGTGACGATTCTGTCAGCCGTTGGCTGCGTGCTGGTCATGGCCGGAATTTTTTGGGGATGCTCACGGGCCTCGCGGCGTGCCGGATGGAAGATCAGTCCTCTGCGGCTGGCCTGCGTCTCAGCGGGTGCGTGGGTGATGCTGCAGGCGGATCAGCTTGCAGGCGCCGCATGGAAAGACCGCGCCTGGCGCTGGTGGGAGCGCAAGGCATTCCATCGCCGCATGACCTGGGTGGAGCCGGAGCCCGGCATGGCGGGTTACGAGGTCGAATTCTCCAATCCGCGACCGGCGGTCGCGAAACGGGTGCTGAAAGCACGACCGGATGTGTTTCTCTTCATGGTGGAGTCGCTGCGCGATGATGCGCTGCAGCCGCAGATCGCGCCGTTTCTTTGCCGCTGGCGGGACGAGGAATGCCAGCCGCTGCGGGAGTCGTGGGCGGCTTCGAACGTGACGCACCAGTCGTGGTTTTCGATCCTCAGCGGGCGGCTGCCGGTTTTTATGGACGAGGCACGGCGGGAAAAAAAGCTCGCACCGCTGCCGGCGATGCTGAAGGCGGCGGGCTACCGCGTCGAGGTGCGCATGGTGAACAACTTCGACTACATGGACATGGTACACGGGAACTTCGGCGATCCGCTGGAGGTGGATGTCATGGAGCACGTGAACGGTGAGAGTTCCGAAAACTTCTTTAAGGTGCCGGAACGCGAGGTGCGCATGCTCAAGCGCCTGAAGCAGAGCGTCAGCGGTCGCGATGTCGGCGGGCTCTTTGCAATCACGGGCATGGATTCCACGCACTACAACTACAAGTGGGGGGCGTCCTTCACCCCGCCGTTCAGCGACTACGAGGAGAATCCGATTTTCCCGATGCGGCCGACGCCGGAGGAGGCGCGACGCATTGAGCGCCGCTTCTGGAACTCGGTGGCGTGGGTGGACGCGCAGCTCGCCGGATTCGTCGGCTGGTTGAAGTCGCAAGGACGCTATGAAAACGCCTTGATCATCGTGACAGGCGACCATGGGGAGGAGTTCAAAGAGCAGGGAAGCTGGTTCCACGGCACAATGCTGAACGAACCGCAGACCCGGGTGCCGATCCTCATCAAGTGGCCCACCAGTTTCGGACTCGGGCGTGGCCCTGAGGTCCCGCTGGCCTCCCACTTGGACCTCCTGCCGACCTTGTTCGATGCTTTTGGCTGTCCGGCGGATTCCTGGCGCTCACTGCCCGGCATCTCCCTCCTGCATCCTCTTGAGGAGGCGCGAACTCTCGTGATGAGCACCCATTTCTGCGGGCGAAATGGCGAGGCTCTGATTCTGCGGCGTGGTGCTGCGGAGGCGGCGTTCGGCTGGCGTGATTTCTGGACGCCCCAAGTGCCGGATTCGTTCTGGTTGGAGCGGCTAGAAGGCGTGGGCTTGGAAAGCTGGAGGAGGGCATTCCCCGATGTGCTGCCGCGTCTGTTTGAGGGCCTGCGGTGATCGCTGCGAGGGCTCCAGTGGAGCGGGGAAGGGGGGCGGTCGGCCGTTTGCAGGACGGTTTCGGGACTTTGTGAAATTTTTCACAAATAGGGCTTGCGGCGATTGCCCGGCATGGCTAAAAACCGGCGGTCATCCCGTCCCGACCCTACTTTTCGCCTCCCGGCAGACTCTATCCCCATGTCGATTTCATTCGCTCCAGAAGCATCCTTTTCGCCGCTGCTCGCGAACGTGCACAGCTACGCGTCGGAGCTGTTCGAGAAGGACAGCGTGCTGGGCTTCTTCACGAATTCCGTGCTCGTGGCGCTGGTGGTTCTGAGCTTGGTGCTGTGGTTTTCGAGGAAGGCGACGAAGAACATGACGCTCGTGCCGCACAAGGCGCAGAACTTCTTCGAGTTCATCATCGAGTTCCTTTACGGACAGGTGGAAGGGATCGTCGGGGCGAAGCAGGCCAAGCTGGCCTTCCCACTCCTCGGCACGCTTTTCATCTACATTCTCGTCTCCAACTGGTTTGGTCTCCTGCCTGGAGTCGGCACCATCGGCTGGGGGGAGTCCACGGGTTTTCTTTCCATCAAAGCCGCCCACGATCCTCTGCTCCGCCCGCCGACGGCTGACTTGAACGCGACCATCGGTCTTTCCGTGTCAGCCTTTATTGTCTGGCTGTTCCTGACGATCAAGGAAGTGGGTGTCTGGGGATTCTTGCTCCACACATTCGGTCCAAAAGGCGGCCTCAAAGGAGTGATGGGTATCGCAGTGGCGCTGGTGTTCCTCTTTGTTGGTGTCATCGAAGTCGTTTCGATCATCATCCGCCCGGTGACCCTCTCCATCCGTCTCTTCGGTAACATTTTTGCCGGCGAGAATGTGCTCCACACCATGAGCGATCTGATGGCGGGCACTGGACCTGTTGGCAGCTTTCTGGGCAGCATCGCACTGCCGCTGCCGTTCTATTTCATGGAGCTTCTGGTCGGCCTGCTGCAGGCGATCGTCTTCACCCTCCTGTGCTCGGTTTACATCCAGCTCTCCACCACGCATGACGACCACGGTCATGAGGAGGGGCACCACTAGGATCTGAATTTGCCTGCGGGACCATGCGCGACGTGTGGACGCTGGCGATACAACACAACAAACTCGACTAAAACTATGACAATGGAACTCATCTCGATGGCGCAGGCTGCTGCTGCACACGCCCCTGAAGCTGCTGGCATCACTGGCAACCTCACCATGGCAATCGGCGGTGCCGGCGCTGCGATCGGCGTGGGCATGGTCGGCTCCAAGGCAGTTGAAGCCGTGGGCCGCAATCCAGGCGCTTTCGGCAACATCCTGACCCTTGGCATTATCGCCATGGCTCTTGCAGAAGGTCTGGGCATCATCGCCTACCTCGGCGGTTTCTAATTCGACCTCCCTGCGGCGGGTCGCACTGCGGCCCGTCGCTCCCCTCTCTCCCTCTTTCCCCGACTCATTTTTAGACCATCCTCATTCCGCTCATGATCTCTGCCACGACCCTCATCATCGCCGCAGGCAAGGTTGACGCCATTGTCGAGAAGTTCGGTCTCGCTTGGGGCAAGTTCATCGCCCAGGTCATCATCTTCTGGGTCGTTTTCACCATTCTGAAGAAGTACGCTTTCGGCCCCATCCTCGCAATGCTGGAGCAGCGTCGTCAGCGCATCGCCGATGGCGAGGCGAAACTCGAAAAGATCTCCCGCGACGCCACCGAGGCCGCGAAAACCTCCCAGGCCATCATCGACAAGGCTGAAGCTGATGCAGCACGCCTCGTCAAGGAGGCTGACGACGCCGCCAAGGCGCTTCAAGAGCGTCGCCAGCAGGACGCGGTCGCCAGCGCCAATACCATCATCGCCAAGGCTCGTGAGGCTGCCGAACTCGAAAAACAGCAGCTCATGTCGCAGTTGAAGAGCGAGTTTGGCCGCATGGTTTCCGACGCCACCAGCCGCGTCACGGGCAAGGTCCTCAACGCTGACGATCAGACCCGCATCAATCAGGAAACCGCCACCCAGGTCTCCGCCTAAGCGGCGAAGCTGACCAGCCATTCGCGCACCACACCGATGAAAATCTCAAAGGAAGCCCGCCGCACCTCCCGTCAGCTTTTCCGCGTCTGCATGGCGGACGGCAAGCTGGACGATTCCCGCGTGCGTACCGTGGTCAGCACCGTCGCCAGCAGCAAGCCCCGCGGCTACATCGGCATGCTCGACGCCTT
>CAMAZK010000230.1 GCA_945863205.1 Akkermansia muciniphila
CCCACTTCATGAACGCCGCCGAAATCCTGACCGCCCTGAACTGGCGCTATGCCACGAAAGTTTTTGACCCTGCGAAGAAAATTCCCGCCGAGACCTGGGGGGCGCTCGAAGAGTCACTCATTCTCACGCCTTCCAGCTACGGTCTGCAGCCGTGGAAGTTCCTGATCGTTCAGGATGCGGAGTTGCGGGAGCAGCTTGTGGCTCACTCATGGCGGCAGCGGCAGGTGGCGGACTGCTCGCACCTTGTGGTGATGGCGGTGAAAAAAGCCTATAGCCTCGACGATCTCGACGCCTTCATCACTCGCATGGCCGAGGTGCGCGGCGGCACGGCGGAGGCGCTGGCCGGATTTCGGAAGATGGTCGCTGGGACGCAGGCGCAGGGCTACATGACGAAGGAGTGGGCCAAAATGCAGGCCTATATCGCCCTCGGCCAGTTCATGACCTCCTGTGCGCTGCTAGGCATCGACACCTGTCCGATGGAGGGCTTCGTGCCGGCGAAATATGATGAGCTGCTCGGCCTGGAGGCCCAAGGACTCACCACGGCGGTGCTGTGTCCGGCGGGTTATCGTCACGCGGACGACCGCTACGCTTCGCTGCCGAAGGTGCGCTTCACGAATGCCGACGTGATCGAGCATCGCTGAGGGCCAGCAGGGCCATGACGCTCACGCTGTCGCGGATGCGGCCGTCGCGTGCCATCTGGATGGCTTCGGTGAGCGGAATTCGCAGGACCTCGAGTTCTTCGGTGTCCTCCGGCGCTGCCTGGGCGTGGGAAAGGCCGGTGGCGATGAAGACATCGCAGACCTCGTTGGTCGTGGAATTGGAAAGCTGGATGCCGGTGAGCAGCGGCTCGACTTTTTCGGCCACGATGCCCGTTTCCTCTAGCAGTTCACGCCTTGCGGTCTCGGCGGTGGATTCGCCCTCCGGGCAGCCGCCTTCCGGAATCTCCCACTCGTAGCTTTCATGCGTGTAGCGCCACTGGCCGACGAGCCAGGTGTGGTCTTCGTCATCGATGGGAATGACGCCGACGGCGATGTTTTTGTATTCCACGACACCGTAGATGCCCGGGCCGCCGGTGGGTTTGATCACCTGGTCCTCACGCACATGGATCCATGGATTCGTGTAAGCGGCTCGTGTGGAGACGGTCCGCCACGGGTTAGGGTGCCGGGGGAGTTCCATGGTCAAGGGGCGGCCCGGGTGGAAAGCACGATGCCGTCAGCCTCCACGGAGAAGCTTTTGATCGCCATGAGGATCGGGCCGATTTCAGGATGCGTCTGGTAGGGGCCGAGATAGCCGTACATCTGCATGCCCTTCAGCATGCCGTCGGGGATGGTCTTGCCCGGCACGCGGACCGTCTTCACCCGGGCATCGAGGCCAGCCTCGGTCAGCGCTAAGCTGAAATCGATCTCGCCGACCAGATGGCGCTTCGTGTCCTCCCAGAACTTGGCGGTGTTCATCGGCAGGCTGCAGGCGGTGGTGATTTCGCCCGATTCGGGGGCAAATCCCTTCACCCGCAGCATTTCCGCGTAGGTGCCGCTGCCGGCATCGGGCGCGGCGACGATCAGTGCGTTCAATTCATCCGCACTGAGTCTGAGTGTGGCCGGAGCCCCTGCGGTCGCCGCTTTGGCGAAGTCGGCGAGCTTTTGAGCAAGGCCGGGCTGCGGCGCCACCTCGGCGAGTTTGGCCGGCTGTTCCTGGGCGATGGCGGCGATCTCGCTGTCCATGGTCGTCAGGGAATACCACGACCACCAGATGATGAAGCCGAACACGCCGATGGCAGCCGCCAGGATGACGCAGCCGTAACCGGAGTGGAACTCGGCCGTGGGTTTCTTTTCAATTCGTGCCATGCCGCATGTGAATGCGCCGGGCGCAAAGATCAAGGCGGCGTTCAGGCCCTGCGGGAAAGAAGAAACCCATCCCCCGGCAGGCGGAAGGATGGGCTCGAAAGACGTGGCGTCGGGCGCGGATCAGTTCGGGGCTGCCTGCTGTTCGCGGGCCTTCGTCTGGGCCTCTTCCATGGCTTTCTGGAATTCCTTTTGGAACTCAGGATTGGATGCGGCGACGCCCATCATGCTCGCGGCGGCCACGACCCACAGGACGACGCTGCCCACGACGCAGAGGGTCCACCAGATCATCGTCTTCTTCAGGCCGAGTTCGGTGCTTTTCATCCAGCCCCAGATGAAGGCATAGATGGTGCATAGAATGCCGAGGATGCCGAGACCGGCCCCCTCCTTCTTAAAAAGTGCGATCAGCACCTTGATCCAGCAAACGATGCTGATGATGGCGATCGCGGCGAAGGCGACCAGGACGATGATTCCAACGATGCCTGCGGTTGCGGCTGTTTGTGCGCTTGGGTCCATAGGATGAGATGCTGCTGAGCTGTGTTGTTAGGGTTGACTGACGTTGTCGGCTGCCGTCGCCGCCCGAATTAAATGGAACGTCGATGGTCCTGACAGCGGGGGGTGATACCAAAAACCCATCATCCGCAGCAAGCTGAAACACAGCAGGCCGGCCCAAAAAATCGTCGTAAGGAGTGTTTTTCGCTCAAAAAGCGTCACCCGGGCCGCCAATGCGGCCCCCCAACGGACCGGCAGCAGAGCCCCGGCGGCGACGAAAAGGCCCAAAATGACAAAAACAGGCGAGAAGGGGTGAAACTGCAGGGCCGCCTGCCACTCTCCGCGCAGCAGTGAACTGCCCGCACGGGTCAGGCCGCAGCCGGGGCAGGGGAGGCCGGTAAGGTCGGAGAAGACGCACGGCCACAGCCGCCAGCCCTGCGAAAGTCCGAGCGTGAGAATCGCCAGCACGATCAGCAGCGCACGGCACATGGCCCGCTGAAGGATCAAGGGGCCCAGCCAGGGGCGGATGAGTGGTTCGATGCTGCGCATGGACCTGTGCAGCCTGTTTCCACCACCGGCGGAAGTCAATCTCGGCCTCCTGATTGACGCCAGCGCTCTGCCGCCGACCATCGCGGGATGAAGATTCTCGTCGCCCTGTCAGGAGGTGTGGACAGCAGCGTGGCCGCCGCGCAGCTCGTCCGCGCCGGTCATGACGTGGAGGGCGTTTACATGAAGAACTGGATCAACGAAGAGAACATCATCGGCGACTGCCCGTGGGAGCAGGACATCGTGGATGCGGAGGCCGTGGCCAAGCAGCTCGGCATCCCGTTTCGCGTGGTCAATCTGATGACCGAATACCGCGAGAAGGTGGTGAAGTATCTCCTCGAAGGCTACCAGACGGGCATCACGCCGAATCCGGACGTGATGTGCAACCGAGAGATGAAATTCGGCGTGCTGTGGGAGTGGGCGCAGGATCACGGCTTCGAAGGCATTGCCACCGGGCACTATGCGCAGAAGAAGTTCGCGGTTCGCGGTTCGCCGTTCCCTGTTTCAGAAAACTGCGAACAGCTAACCGGGAACAGCGAACCTGCGATCCATCGCGGTGCCGATCCGAACAAGGACCAGACCTACTTTCTGGCAATGATGCGACCGGAGCAGGTTCGCATCGCGCATTTTCCCATCGGTCACCTTTTGAAGCCCGAACTGCGGGAGATCGCCCGCGAGCTGGGTCTGAAAACGGCGGAAAAAAAGGACAGCCAAGGCATCTGCTTCATCGGTCAGGTCAAAATGGAGGACTTCCTGCGCACGTTTGTTTCCGACAAGCCGGGTCCCATCGTTGACCTCGAAGGGAAGGTGCTCGGCGAGCATCGCGGCCTGCATCTTTACACTCTCGGGCAGAGAAAGGGCCACGGTGTGGCCAGTCCGGTGCACAAGCAGGCCTACGTCGTGGTGGCCAAGCGTCCCGCCACCAATGAACTCGTCGTCGCCATCGAGAACCCCGACACACCGCTGCTCTGGGCGTGGCGTGCCGTGCTGAACTCAATCTCCACCACTGGCGCCCCCCTCGATCAGGCTCGTCCGCTCCAGGCGCAGCCGCGCTACCGCTGCCCGGCGGGAGACGCCACCTTCCGACCGCTCGGAGACGGACGTGCCGAGCTGGAATACCGCGAGCCCCAGCGCGCCCTCACTCCCGGGCAAATCTGTGCGCTGTACGAGGGGGACCGCCTTCTCGGCGGAGCGGTGTTTGAATACATCCACTACGAATGAGCAGCTCCATCCTCATCCTTGGCGGCGGCTGCTTCGGTTTGACTACCGCGCTGGAGCTGCGGTCACGCGGTTGGTGCGTCACGCTGATCGATCAGGGCACCCTGCCGCATCCCGATGCCGCCTCCACGGACATCAGCAAGGTCGTGCGTATGGACTACGGCGCCGACGAACAGCACACGGCCATGGGGCAACTCAGCCTAAAGCGCTGGCGTGAATGGAATGCGCGTTGGGGGGAGGACTTGTATCACGAGTGCGGCTTCCTCGTCATGTCGCGGGATGAAATGCGGCCCGGAGGTTTCGAGCACGACAGCTACCGCTTTCTCAGCTCGCGCGGTCATGCGCTGCATCGCATCAATGCCGAAACACTGCGGAATCAACACCCAGCATGGAATCACGCCCTGTTTCGCGACGGCTACCTCAATCCCGTCGGCGGTTGGGTGGAGAGCGGGCGTGTGATCGCAAGGCTTGTTGAAGAGGCGAAGTCTGCAGGGGTGCAGATCGTCGAGAGCGCAGGCGAAGTGGCGCCCGTGCATGCCGCCGGGCGCTGTGTGGGACTGCAATCCGCGCAGCAGTCGTGGGATGCTGACGTGGTGCTTGTGGCCGCCGGTGCATGGACGCCTGTCGTCCTGCCGCATTTGCAAAGCGTGATGTGGGCCACGGCGCAGACCGTGTTTCATTTCCAGCCGGATGATCCGCGCCCGTTAATGCCGCCGCAGTTTCCCGTCTGGGGCGCGGACATCGGCAGGACTGGCTGGTATGGTTTTCCGGCGAACAGGGACGGGCTGGTGAAGGTGGCCAACCACGGCCCGGGCCACCGGGTGGATGCGCGCGACCCGCGGCAGATGCCCGCGGGCGAGGAGGAGCGCTATCGCGACTTCCTCCGCCAGACCTTTCCCGCGCTGGCCGACGCGCCGGTTCACTCGACCCGCGTCTGCCTCTACTGCGACACCTTTGACGGTGCCTTCTGGATCGACCACGCTCCGAATCATCCCGGCCTGATCGTCGCCGCCGGGGACTCCGGCCACGCCTTCAAGTTCACGCCCGTGATGGGCGGGATGATTGCCGACGTGGTGGAGGAAAAGCCCAATCCGTGGGCCTCTCGCTATCGCTGGCGCTCTCGGAGCGAGGCGATCTGCGATGGGGCGCGTGCCTTCGATTGAGCCTCGTGCCGCATCGCGTGATCCACGCTACACGACGCGTCATCAATAAATGTGAATCGCTCATACGTTCATCCTTGTCCTGTTCCTTGTCTTCATCTCAGCGGAGAAGGTCCAAGATGAGGACAAGGATGAGGAGAGGGCAAGGGGTCGGGATGGCGCGGGCTGCGAGTCGCCGCTGTGCAGCGGTCACATCACCATGCCGCCATCCACCGTCAGCACCTGGCCAGTGACGTAACGGGCGGAGGGGCTGGCGAGGTAGAGCGCAGCGGCGGCGATGTCCTCGGCGGAACCGAGTTCGCCAAGGGGGACCTTTTTCAGGATCTCCTCCTTCACCTGATCATTCAGCACATGAGTCATGTCCGTGGCGATGAAGCCCGGGCAGATGCAGTTCGCCGTGACGCCGCGACCGGCGAATTCGCGGGCGAGGGACTTGGTGAAGCCGATGAGACCCGCCTTGCTGGCGGCGTAGTTCGCCTGGCCGGCGTTGCCGATGAGGCCGATGACGCTGCTGATGTTGATGATGCGTGCGCCCTTCTGCTTCAGCATGCTGCGCTGCACGGCCTTCAACATGTTGAAAGCCCCCTTGAGATTCGTGTCGAGGACGACGTCCCAGTCTTCCTCGCTCATGCGCAGGAGCAGGCCGTCCTTGGTCACGCCGGCGTTGTTCACGAGGATGTCCACGTGGTCAAAGTCGGCCAGGATCTGCTTTCCGACCTCGGCACAGGCGGGGCCGTCGGCCACGTCGAGCGCGTAGGCCTTCGCCGCGCCGGGATGGGCGGCATTGATGGCGTCGGCGGCGCTCTGGGCGTTCGCCTGCGTGCGGCTGACGACGGCCACTTTGGCACCCTCGGCGGCGAATGATTCTGCGATGGCTTTGCCGATGCCGCGTCCGGCTCCGGTGATGACTGCGACTTTGTCTTGAAGTTGACCCATGACGCCATCCTTGAACGGCGGCCATTCACGCGCAAGAAGAAGGTGCAATGGTGTGCCCCTGCGCCATCATGCGCCCCTTTTTTTGCCCATGAACGAAGCCTCCCCCCTGGAAGACAAGCAGCCGCCGTCCGGACGGAGCGGCTCGTGGGGTGCGCTCGGCGATGCTGCGGCGCTTTTGGCGCTGACATTCACTTGGCTGGGGAGCCTCGGGCAGCATCACTGGCTGCTGGACCTGGTGTCGCACTTCCGGCTACAGTATCTCGTGGCTGGTGTCGTGGTGCTGCTCTACGCGGCCCTCCGCCGCCGCACCTGGCTGGTGCTGATGGCGGTGGCCTCCCTGCTTTGGAACGGGCGCGTGGTGGCCTCCTACCACGCCACCGCCCGGCCGGTGCCGGCGGCCGCCCACAAGCCGCTGCGGGTCATGACCTTCAATGTCATGGCCGGGAGCACCACGCAGGCCGCTGCGATCCAGCACGTGCTCGATGCGGATGCCGACATCGTGTGCCTGCTGGAGACGAGCGAGGGATGGCGCTCCAGTCTGGCACCGCTGAGGGCAAAGTATCCCCATCGCGTCGAGGAACTCGGGGATGGGTTCTTCAGCATCGCCTGCTACACGCGACTGCCGGTGAAAAGCAGCGAAGTGCGGCGCTACAGCCTCTGGGCGCTGCCGGTCGTTCTTTTCAATCTCGATCACCACGGTGCGCCGCTGACCTTCATCGGTATTCATCCCGACGCTCCGATGGCCGCCTTGTATGCCCGCGAGTGGCGCGGTCAGCTCTCGGAGATCGGCTCCCTGGTGGCGGAAATTCCGGGCGCTGTCATCGTCGCCGGTGACTTCAACGCCACCCCTTGGTGCGAAGGGATGCGCCTGCTGCGTGAAAAAAGCGGCCTCGATTTCCATTCGGTCGATCCCGTCTGGCCGCCTACCTGGGGCTTGAACCTGCCGATGATGATCCCCATCGACCACGTGCTCGTGAAAGGCGGCCTGACCGTGCAAAAGCGCGTCATCGGCCCCGACCTGGGCTCCGATCACCGCCCGGTGCTGGTGGAGATTGTGCGGTAGCCGTCTTTCTCCCTCGAGTTGAGGACAAGGAACAGGACAAGGATGAAGAGGAGTCACAAAAAGTGGTGGTGCGAGGCCGAGTTGGTTTGGCCCGGCACAGGCTGCGATGCCGTTTCGAGTGAACCCATGCCGCCCCCCTTCAACCTTGAACGGCGGGTGTCAGCGTGCAAAATGAACGCGCGTGATGCGGGACTCGCCACCGCCAATGCCCTACCCATGGATAAGCCACCGATTCTCAAAATGTCTGTCTCGTTTGTGGGCTTGTGCGAAGTCGTGGCCTTCCTGTCACTCACGGGCACGTGGCTTGGCAGTCTTGGACGCTACCACTGGATGCTGGACCTGATGGCGCATTTCCGGCTGCAATACATCGTGGCGTGCCTGTTGATGTTGTTGTTCGCCCTCGTTCGGCGCCGGTCATTACTGACGGTGGTTTCGTTGATTTCATTGCTTTGGAATGCGCAGATCGTTTCCGGCTTTCACCAAACGGCGCCATCCCTCGCGTCCACGAATGTCAAGCCGCTGAGGGTGCTGACCTTCAATGTGCGCTCCTCCAATGATCGTCCGCAAGAGGTGGTCGAGCATGTGCTGGCGGCGGACGCGGACATCGTCTGTCTGCTTGAGGTGGACCATGGTTGGAATGAATTCCTCGTGCCACTCCGGTCGAAGTACCTCGTGCATGTGGAAGATCTTACCGCCGGAAACTTCGGCATCGCCTGTTACACAAGCTTGTCGGTAAAGAGTCATGAGATCCGGCGCTTCACGCAATGGGGGCTGCCCTCGGTGCTCTTCGATCTTGATCGCTCTGGAAATTCACTCACCTTTCTTGCCACGCACACTCTTCCTCCCGGCAACAGTGAGGACGCCGGGGCCTTGCTTGATCACTTGGCCGATATCGCCGTCCTTGCCTCGGGCATTGATGGTGAAATGATTGTCGCCGGT
>CAMAZK010000231.1 GCA_945863205.1 Akkermansia muciniphila
AGAGATTCACTCCTCACAGCCCCTTCGGCATCCAAGCCTCCAGCTTGCTCACCTCGGCTTTTGCGGATGAACTGACTGGAATGCCCCAGAAATCAAAGAATGGACCGAGGTTTTTGCCCGTGATCTTCGAGTAGCGCACGAGGAACTGGTCGCGGCGTTCGTCATCGCCTTTCGGGGCGGCTCCGAACTCGTTGCCAGCGAAGCTGTGGAGATACTTGCGCCAGCTTTCCCAGCCGAACTCCTGCGTGAGCTGGATGTAGGTCGTGAGGGCGAGGAAAGGGCTGCTTTTCCAGTCCTGCCACTTGTTGGCGGACTTTTTGATCTTCTGCACGTTGGCCTTGCGCTCCTCCTCGGTGATCGCGGGATGGCCGATGAGCCAATCCTTCTTCAAGACCTCGTGGTAGCAGTACATGCCGATGACGTTGTTCGTGACTTCGCCGGTGCCGTCGAAGGTGAAATCACCGCGCTGATGGTTGTGGCCGATCTCATGGTAGAAGCCCCAACCGGGGAACTTCAGTTTGCCAAACGTCACCATCTCCGGAGCGGCGCTGGTCGGAATCATGATCGGATAGCCGCTGTGCATGTAGCCGGCGCTTATCTGCACGTCGGCGACGATGCGCTCGGGGCGTTTGCGCTCGGCGGCTTGATTGGTGATGTCGTCCTGCGCCTCAACGACCTTTTTCCAGAAGGTCATGAGCTCGGTGGGGTTGTTCACGAGGCGGCCGACCTCGGTGGGGAAGGAGATGATGAGCTTGTCGCAGGCCATTTCCGCCCAGGGCGCGGGCCGCATGCGGATTTCCTTCCACTTCGCGTCGTCGTCCTGCCCCAGCACGAAAAGCGGCGCGGCGACGGCGTTTTGAACCGCCACGGTGAAGGGTTCGTCGTCCTTCGCGCGACCCGGAACCTCGATGTAGATCAATCCGCCGAATGCGGAGGCCGTTTTTGTGGTCGCTGTGCCCAGCGTGTCGCTGCGCGTGATGTCAGGAGCACGCTGCCATTTGTCGAGATGGTAAAGCGTGTCGCTGTGGCAGCCGATGCGGACCGCGTAGCCTTTGTCGGCGTATTTTTCCGGCAGCGTGACGGTGATGACATCGCCAGCCGCAGCATAAAGGCCGGTGCTGGTCCAGCCGGGAATGCTTGGCGTGATTTTCACTTCGCCCGTGATGCGCGGCGCGCCTTCTGGCACCGTGCCGGGGAATTCGACATGCGCCGGATGCGCCTTGGTGCCTTCTGCGCCCGCGAGTCTCAGCATGCGCGTCTCCATGCCGAGGCGCAGGCGTGCGGCGGCATGCTGCGTGTCGGTCAGCGGCTCTTTGTCCTTCGGCACCGGCGCATCGGCACCAGCGTTGCCAAGTGCGGCAGTCACTGCGTTCTTCAAATTGCTGCGGTCCGGCGGTTGCGCCGCCATGGCGATCTGGATGGCGTTCATCCCTTGCTTCATCTGCTCGGGGGTGAGCGCCGGGCCACCGTCGCGCTGCTTCTTGATCGCGCTGATCGCATCCGAGGCATTCATGAACTGCGGCAACTCGGCGCGTGCTTCAAAGCTGCGCAACTGGTCAAAGGCGCTCATGTCCGTGATCGCGATGCCAGCCGGCATCAGCGCCTGGTTCACGCCGTGGGAGAGCGTGAGATCCTTTCCGCCGCTCGTTTGGCCGAAAGCCCAACCGGTCATTCCACCAATGAACCCGCCGCCGCCTTGGATGTACTCGGCCAGTGCCGCTCCCTCCTCTGCGCTGGCGATGCCCTGGATGTTGATGATGACCACATCGTAGTCGCCGAGGCTCTTCTTCTCGACGTTGTCGAAGGTCTCCGCGTCAAATCCGCGCTGCTTGTAAAAGTTGACCGCGTTCATCCCTTTGAGACCGACACGCGGCTTCTCCTTGTTGCCCACCCACTTCACGCAGTTCTCCATCAGCTTCGCATGATCACCGCCCTCGCCTCCAGCGAGGTAGCTGTTGTGTCCGAAGAGGATGAAACGCCCCTTTTGATACGCCGCCGCCGCCGCCACGGCGATCTCGACTCCGTCCTTGTCCGGGGCCGACAGAATTGGAAAGGCAATCTGCCCCCAGATGCCAATCGGTCCCGGCGTACCGGCTTTCGGCACGGTTTTGACACCGTCGAGGATTTTCGCACGTTCCGCGTTCACCAGTTCAGGCGGCATCTGCGCCACGGCGGCGGCACAAAAGAGGAAGGACAGGAGGATGGTTGGCTTCATGGTTGGTAGGAAACTTGTTTCAGCGGTAAATCACGACGAGAAACACGAGCGCATCGGCCTTGCCGGTGTTGACGATGGCATGCGGTACGTCCGCACGGTAGGTGCCGGAGTCGCCTTTGGTGAGTTCGTCGGTGTCCTGGTCGGATTCGATGCGCACGCTGCCTTCCTCGACGGTGAGGAACTCGCGAGTGCCTTCAAAGTGCGCCTGGCTGCGCAGCGCACCGCCGATCTTCAAAGAGACCTCGTAGAACTCGACGTCTTTCTCCAGATTCAGCGGTGAAAGGGTGCGGATCTCGCACTGCTTGTCGCTGCGATAGACCTGGGCGCGGTCACTGGCGCGGATGACCTGGATTTTCGAGGCGCTGGCCTCCGCGCTCTCGATCAGCTCCTGCAACGTCAGCCCAAAGGCCCGTGCGATGCGAAACGTGACCGTCAGCGTCGGATTCGCCTTCTCGCGCTCGATTTCGCTGAGCATCGACCTGCTCACTCCGCTGACATTCGCCAGTTCTTCGAGCGACCAGCCGCGATCTCCACGCAGCTTCTTCACCCGCTTGCCGAGGTTCTCATTGATGGCCTCGGGGCTGGATTCGACGGGCGCTGGCTTTTTCTTGGCGGGCATCGGTGTCGGTATAACGGACTTGTGTCCTGTAAACTAGAATATGATTCATATGCTCAAATCATGATGCGTTGATGTGTGGGGTTGACCGGACGGCGGTCGGAGCTAGTTTCGGTCATGCCTTCACGCCCCAATTGCCGCACTGAACTCGAAGCCGCCATGCGCCAGCGCATCCTCGTGATCGACGGGGCCATGGGGACGACGATCCGCGGCTACAAGGACAAAGGTGTGCTCGACGAGGCCTCGGCTCGCGGCGAGCGTTTCCGTGAGAACGAGAAGGACATTCTGAACAACGGGGACATCCTTTCGATCACCCGCCCGGACATCATCGAGGACATCCATCGCCGCTTCCTGGAAGCCGGGGCGGACATCATCGAGACGAACACCTTTTCGGCCACGAGCATCGCGCAGAGCGAGTTCTTCGTGGAAGACCCGCGTGAGAAGGGCGGGCGGAAAGATCCGGAGTTCTTCCAGAAGATCATCGACGACAAGTTCCTCAACGACCTCGCTTGGGAGATCAATTTCAACTCAGCGCAGCAGTGCCGGAAGTGGGCCGATCAGATCGCCGAAAAGACCGGTCGCAAACGCTATGTCGCCGGCGCTGTGGGTCCGCTGACGGTTTCGCTCTCGCAGTTCCCGGATCTCACTGACTTGAGCTTCCGTTATGTCACCTTTGACCAGGTGAAGGCAGCGTATGCGCATCAAATCCGCGCGCTGATCGCTGGCGGTGTCGATACGCTGATGGTGGAGACGATTTTCGACTCCCTCAATGCCAAGGCCGCACTGGTGGCCATCCGTGAGGTTTTTGATGCGGATGGCGTCGAACTGCCGATCCAAATTTCCGCCGCAGTCGGTCCTGGTGGTGAGACGATGATCTCCGGGCAGATCACCGAGGCTTATCTCAATGCCATGCGGCATGTGAAGCCGCTTTCCATCGGTCTGAACTGCTCGCTCGGTCCGGACAAGATGCGACCGTTCCTCGAAGAACTGGCCACGAAGGCGGATTGCTTTGTTTCGGCCTACCCCAATGCGGGCATGCCGAATCCGCTCGCGCCAACGGGCTTCGATTTGCTGCCGCCGGATATGGCCGGATACGCCACGGACTTCGCAAAGTCTGGCTTCGTGAACATCATGGGCGGCTGTTGCGGCAACACGCCGGAGCACATCGCCGCGATCGCAAAGGCGGTGGAAGGTTTGGAGCCGCGCCATGTGCCGACGCCGGAGCCGGTGATGCGTTTGAGCGGATCGCAGCCCTACAATCACACGAAGGAGGCGAACTACCTCATGATCGGCGAGCGCACGAACGTGGCGGGCTCGCCGAAGTTCGCGAAGCTGATCAAGGAAGGCCAATTCGAGGAGGCAGTGGCCATCGCACGTCAGCAGGTCGAGAACGGCGCGAACGTGATCGACATCTGCATGGATGAAGGCCTCATCGACGGCGTGCCGACGATGACGAAGTTCCTCAACCTGCTGCAAACCGAGCCCGAAGTCGCCAAGGTGCCGTTCATGGTCGATTCCTCAAAGTGGGAGATCATTGAGGCGGGCCTCAAAATGCTGCAAGGCAAGGGCATCGCGAATTCCATCTCACTGAAGGAAGGCGAAGAAGCTTTTAAGGAACGCGCCAGTGCCATCAAACGCTACGGCGCGGCGACTGTCGTCATGGCCTTCGACGAAAACGGCCAAGCGGCGACTTACGACGAGAAGATCCGGATCTGCGAACGTGCCTATCGCATCCTCGTCGATGAGGTCGATTTTCCGCCGGAAGACATCATCTTTGACCCAAATATCCTCACTGTCGCGACTGGGATGGAAGAGCACAACAACTACGCGCTCGACTTCATCAACGCCACGCGCTGGATCAAGCACCACCTGCCCGGTGCCAAGGTCAGTGGCGGCGTGTCGAACATCAGCTTCAGCTTCCGCGGCAACAACAAGGTGCGCGAGGCCATGCACAGCGCCTTCCTTTACCATGCCATCAAAGCGGGCATGGACATGGGCATCGTGAACGCCGGGATGCTCGAAGTGTATGAGGAGATCCCGCCGGAGCTTCTCCACAAGGTCGAAGACGTGCTGCTGAATCGTCGTCCAGATGCCACGGAGATCCTCGTCGATTACGCCGAGCAGTTCAAAGGTCAGGGCGGCGGCAAGAAGATCGAAACCGACCTCCAGTGGCGTGATGCGCCCGTCGAGAAGCGTCTCGAACACGCGCTGCTTAAAGGCATCACCGATTTCATCAACGAAGACACGCAGGAGGCGCTCGACAAGCTCGGCAAGCCGCTGCTCGTCATCGAAGGCCCGCTCATGGACGGCATGAGCGTCGTCGGCGACCTCTTCGGCGCTGGGAAAATGTTCCTGCCGCAGGTCGTGAAAAGCGCCCGCGTGATGAAGCAAAGTGTCGCGTATTTGCAGCCCTTCATGGAAGCTGAGAAGGTCAAAAAGGCCCGCGAGCGGGAGCTGATGATCGAGATCGCGGAGAAGACGTGTAGGTCAGGCATTCTGCCTGACGCGGGTGACACGGGCATTCTGCCCGTCGCCGAAGAACCGGGCAGAATGCCCGGGACACCGGAGACAGGCGGGACGCTTGTCCTACAACCCATCACCGTCTGCGACGGCTTCACCTACACGCCGTATCCCGGCCTCACGCTCGAAGAACGCCGCATGGAGGTGAAATTCGCTGCAGCGGTCGCCGCTGACCTCGAAGGCTTCGAAAGCGATTACAAGAGGCGCTTCGGCATCGTGCTGGATCGCAACAACGTCCAGGAGCTCAGCCCCGACTACGCCGCCACCCGCGAAAGTCGCCAAAAGTGGAGCGTGGCGACGCTCGAGCCTGCAGGGGCGTTTGTGGACTGGATGTTTGAGAAGACCGTGAAGTCCGCCAATCCCGGAGATGTGATCGTCTTCAACGCTGGCGGACAGGGCAGTGGCAAGACAACCGCGACTCAAGACATGCCGGATGATCCTCGCTTGATCCTGGTGATGGACGGCACCCTGCAAAACCACACGCGCAGCCGTGAACACTTCGCGGCGGCCTTTGCAGCTCATTGCAAGGTGGAGGTGCGTTTCATTCATGCCCCTTGGCTCAAAGCCGTGCGCAACATGGTCGGTCGTGCGCTTCAAGGAGCCGGACGCATCGTTCCTCTGCCACGTGCCGCCAAAGGACACTATCATGCCGCCCGGACGACGCTTGCCCTCGTCGAGGAGTTTGCAGACCAGGCTGGCTTCAGCGTCTTCGTCTTCGACAACGCCACGCACGGCTCTGCGGTCATGCGTGACCTCAACTGGCTCCACGAGCGTCTCTACAAAACCATTGATGAACTGCTGGAAAGCGGTGAAACTGAACTCAAACAAGAACTCCATGAAAACATCGCCGACAGAACCAGTTTTGACAGGATCCTGGCGCAATTTCTCGCCCAAGCTCGACCCGGACACCGCCAGTCTGTTCGAGGAGATCAACGAGGCGACGATTCGTTCGCTGAACAACGCGGCCCACAAATCCAGCCTCCTGATGGAGGAACCGAGCAAGTATCAGGCGGCTCCGCAGAAGGACTGACCGCCGCCGATCTCATCCCTGCCGAGGCGGCGAAGCAGGGCGGTGGGAAGATCATCATGGCCACCGTGAAGGGGGACGTGCATGACATCGGCAAGAACATCGTGGGCGTGGTGCTGGCCTGCAATGGCTTCGAAGTCACCGACCTCGGCGTCATGGTTTCCTGTGACAAGATTCTTGCTGCTGCTGTCGAGAAGGGCGCGGATGTCATCGGCCTCAGTGGACTGATCACGCCTTCGCTGGATGAAATGGTCCATGTGGCCTCCGAAATGGAACGGCGTGGCATGAAGATCCCGCTCCTGATCGGTGGAGCCACCACCAGCGCTGCTCACACGGCCATCAAGATTGCGCCGCATTACTCCGGGCCGATCGTGCATGTGCTGGATGCCTCCCGCAGCGTGCCCGTGACGACTTCGCTGATCAGCGAAGAGAACCGCGATGCCTACATCGCCGAAAACGAAGCGCGTCACGTGCGACTGCGTGAAGAATACGGCAAGAAGAAGGAGCGCCAGCTTCTCAGCATCGGCGAATCACGCGAAAAGGCCTTCAAGTGCGACTGGAACACCCAGGAGATCGCGAAGCCGGGCTTCCTTGGCACGAAGACCTATGAAGGCACCGACATGGTCGCCACACTGCGCGAATTCATCGACTGGTCGCCCTTCTTCCACTCCTGGGAGCTGCGTGGCCGCTGGATCACGGCGGAAGGACGTTTCTCTTCTTCCCACGAAGACGCTGAGATGAAAGTGAAGGCTGAAGAAGAAGGCGTGAAGCTCTTCAAGAGCGCCAGCGACCTGCTCGACCGCATCATCGCCGAGAAACGCTTCACCCCGCGTGGCATCTTCGGATTCTTCCCGGCCAACAGCACTGGCGACGACATCGAAGTCTATGCCGATGACACCCGCAGCAGCGTGAAGACCGTCTTCCACACCCTGCGCCAGCAGGTGATCAAGAAGGACACGCCGAACTACGCGCTCAGCGACTACATCGCGCCGAAGGACAGCAGCCGTGCCGACTACATCGGCGGATTCGCCGTCGGCATTCACGGCGCGGATGACTTCGCCCATGAGTTCGAAAAAGCGCACGATCCTTTCAGCGCCATCATCGTCAAAGCCCTCGCCGACCGTCTGGCCGAAGCCTTTGCCGAATACCTGCACAAGGAAGCTCGCGTCGCATGGGGTTATGAGAAGCCTGAGGAATTCACCAAGGAAGACCTCGTCAAAGAGCGCTATCGCGGCATCCGCCCCGCTCCTGGCTATCCGTCACAACCCGACCACACGGAGAAACCCATCCTTTTTGATCTGCTCGATGCTCCGGCCAAAACCGGCGTCGAACTCACCGAAAGCATGGCCATGCATCCCGGCAGCGCCGTCAGCGGCCTCTACTTCAGCCATCCCGACGTGCACTATTTCGGCATCAGCGTGCTGGCGAAAGACCAGGTCGAGGATTACGCGAAGCGCAAAGGACAGACGCTTGAGGAAGCCGAGAAATGGCTTGGGCCTTGGCTGGGGTATTGACCGCACTCGCCAACGCGTCCTGAAGCTCATCTCTTATCCCGAGTGTCGTCTAGTTGCTGCAGGAGGGACTTCAGTTCCATGATTCTCTCCGTGTAGTGAGGTCGGCGCTTGCCATCCGCCGCTGGTTGCTCGAATTTTGTTATGTAGGCAATTTCGTTTCTGGCATTTTCGCAATGCCATGTTCGCCACCGAAGAACCTCCAGGCTAAATCCAACCGACAGCGAGGAGAA
>CAMAZK010000232.1 GCA_945863205.1 Akkermansia muciniphila
CAACGCCGCCCTGCAGATCAAGGAAGACATGAAAGTGGCCTTCGTCTTCGAAGGCAACGACCCGGATGCGATCAGCTGGGAAGATTGCCGCGTTATCACCGACTGCCCCGTCTGCGCCAAAAAGGGCCGTGCGGGAGAAAAGATTTACGACACGCCGGACGCCTATCAGTGCCGGATCGCCGCCACCGAGTCCGGCAAGTGCAACGCCCGCCTGCCGAAGAAGCTCTGCCAGAAAGACATCACCGCGGAAAACGCCCGCGAATTCTTCCACGACGGCAAGACCTCCCTCATCGCCGGAATGATCTCGAAGCGCGGCCGCCCCTTCAGCACCTTCCTCGTCTGCACACCCGGGGAAAAACGCATCATGGGCTGGGAATTCCCACCGCGTGAGGCCAAGCCGAAAGCCGCCGGAGCCGCCAGAAAACCCGCCGGAGTCAGAGGCCGGGCCAAGAAGCAGCCGGCGGCCGATTGATCCGGAAATCGAGATTCATCTCAAAAGCCACCCGCCGATGTACCCCGCCGCCCTTCCCTGGAAAGTACTCTCCTCGCGCATTTCCGCAGGAATCCTCACCCCGGACTGGCCGCTTGGCGAACCAGCCAAAATCACCGACGGCGCTCGCACTTTTTGCGTGGATGTCGTCTTTGATTCGCCCTTCAGCTCCCCGCCCGTCGTTCACCTCGGCCTGACCGGCTTTGACATCGACCAGCGGGACAGTGCGCGGCTCACCGTCAAAGCGGAAAACATCACCGACTACGGCTTTCAGGCCGTCATCTCGACCTGGGCCGCCACGCGTGTCTATGCCGTTGAGATGGACTGGCTGGCGATCGGCCCCTGACCCGCTCGGCGGCCCTCAGGCCCGCTGCGCCTCCACCTGTGATTCAATCCGTGAAGCCGGCCTCTGACAACGATCCCTTCGCCAAGCTGAACCTGCCCAATCTACCGCCGGGTCCGCCGGAAAAAGGTGATGAGGGCTCACCGCAGCGGCTGTGGAAGATGGGGCGCGTGACGCTCCAACGCGAGACGGCGCATCGCGGCGGCAAGACGGTGATCGTGATCAAAGACTTCGCCACGCATCTGCCCATCTCGGTGATTGAGACCATCGCCAAACGAGTGCGCGCAGCCTGTGGCTGCGGTGGGACGATGAAGGACAAGCGGATCGAGATCCAGGGAGACCAGGCCGCCAGAGTGCGTACCGTGCTGGAAGCCGAGGGCTTCGAGGTCAAGGGCCTGAAGTGAGCCGTTACTCCAGATCCAGCTCCGGCTTGAAGTCGGCGGCGTGGTAGGAGCTGCGCACCAGCGGAGCGCTGGCGACATGGCGGAAGCCCTTCTTCAGCGCGATCTGCTTGTAGTTCTCAAAGGTGTCCGGGTGGATGTACTCGATGACGGGCAGGTGCTGCGCAGAAGGGCGCAGGTACTGGCCCAGCGTGAGGACGGTCACGTCATGCTCGCGCAGATCGTCCATGGCTTGGAAGAGCTCCGTTTCCGTCTCTCCCAGGCCGAGCATGAGTCCGCTCTTCGTGGCGCAGGTCTGGCCCATCTCGGCAGCCATCTGCTTGGCGCGCTTCAGGACATGCAGGCTGCGATCATACCGCGCCCGGCTGCGCACCAGCGGTGTCAGGCGCTCGACGGTTTCGAGGTTGTGATTGAAGATGTGCGGGCGGGCCTTCATCACGACTTCAAGGGCGTCGTCCTTGCCGTTAAAGTCGGGCACGAGGATCTCGATGGTGATCGTGGGCACCGCCTCACGGACCGCCTCGATCGTGCGGGCGAAGTGCTCCGCGCCGCCGTCCTTGACGTCGTCCCGGGCCACGGCGGTGATGACGATGTGGCTGAGGCCCATGCGCTTGGTCGCCTCCGCGACGCGCTGCGGCTCGTCGATCTCCAGTGCGAAGGGTTTGGCCGTTTTGACCGCGCAGAAGCCGCAGGCGCGGGTGCAGCGGTCCCCTGCGATCATGAAGGTAGCCGTGCCCTGGCTCCAGCATTCCCAGCGGTTCGGGCACTGGGCCTCCTCGCACACGGTATGGAGCTTGAGATCGGTGATGAGCCCCTTCGTGCTCCAGAACTTCGGATCGCGCGGCAGCGTCACGCGGATCCAGTCCGGTTTCTTGTCGCGATGGAGGGCGGGGTCGATTTTAGGCGTCATGAGGCAGAGGGATGCATCGCCAATCTGAACGCTTTTGCAACGGATTTGGCCGCCACGCAGTGCGGAGCATCGCGGAGGTCACTTTCCGAAGAGCGGCCTGCGCTTCGGCGGTTGGGGCGCAGCGGGCGGGCGGGCCGGATTCCCGCCGATCTTCTGGGCCTCGCGGAGTTCCATTTCACTCGGAGGCTTGCGCTCGTCCTTGTTGCCACCGCCGAAGATGCGGGGGCTCCATTGCGTGTTGCCGACCGTTCCTGAGCCTTTGTAGGCCAGGAGCGTCGTGACCGGGAGGAGGACGATGCCCGTGATGCCGCGAAGGCGCACCTCGGCATTGAAGTCGATGTCATCACGGATGAAATCAACGTTCCCTGCGGCCTTGATCCGAAACGCGCTGGAGTCCGCCTCGATGTTGTCCGTGACGATGAAGCCGTCGGAGACCTCAAAGGTGCAGTCCGCTTTTTTCGCCACGTTGTAGCCCTTGATCCGCGATGGAAGAATGGAGCCGATGACCGGCGTGAGCGGCCCGAGCACCGGGAGGGCGAGGAGGTTCCCGTTGACGATGATGAGCGCACCGCCGCCCTTCAGCGCCCGCCAGTCGTCCATGCGTCCGGTGAATTTGAAGTGGCCGGTGATGTCGCCGATGCTCTCATCCCCCGGCGAATAGACCTCTGCGAAGCGCTCAAAGCTCACGGAGCTGATGCGCGCCTCGCCTTCGTAGGCGTTGGGTCGGCGGTTCTCATCGATCCGCCCCTTCAGCGTCATGTCACCTTCGAGCACCTCCCCGTCGATGTCGAAGCGCGTGTCGCCCGCCTTGCTGGTGACCTTGGCATCCACATTCTCAAAGAAGAGCCGCTCCCCGAACACCTCGTATGGAAAGCGCCCGGCACGGGCCCGCACGTCATAGCGGTTGGGGCCGGAGAGATCCACCGACCCGGTGACGTCCAGCGTGTCACCGTAGAGCCGCCCTTTCACGTCGAAGGTCAGCACGCTGCCCTTGATGCCGACCTTCCCATAAGGAGCGATGATGGGCCGGTCCTCGTCCCAGAGCACATAGTGGGCGCCGCCGACGGGATTGCGGAAGTTCACCACGAAGTCGTTTCGCTCGGGATTTTCACGGTAGCCGATCGTTCCGTTGACGACCGTCTCCGTTCCGGCGGAAAAACGGTAGCGGGCGATGGCGTCCGCCGTCTTCGGGGCAAAGGCGCGCACGATGCCCGCCGCATCCGCCTCGGAGCGCACATTGACCAGCCGCAGCCACTTGGCATCATCCGCGTCATTGACGAAAACCAGTTCCGCCTCCCCCGGGCCGTCCGGCCGCTGCATGCGCACATTCGCGTAGTTCTGAATGTCCCCCAGCAGGGAGAGATCCATCTCCACGGACTCGAAGAAGACCCCTTTGTAGCGGAAATTTTTCACCACCCCGTGCCCGGACGACGGGCATTCGCGAAGATTCGCCGTGGCACCGGCGCAGGCCATCCGCACGTCGATGAAGGAGGTCTCGTCAAAGCTGAAGCGCTGGATGATCTCCCGCGTCTTCGGCAGTTGGACGAACGGCAGGAAGACGTTCGGGTCCATGCGCAGATGGAGGTCATACCTGAAGCCCTCCTCACGGTGCTTCATCAGGTTCAGCACGAGTGATCCCGTCTTGTGGCGGAGACTCGCCTCACGCACGAACAGCCCCTCCTTTGAGGCCCCCAGGTTCAGCGTCAGCCCGTCAAAGATCTCCCCGCGACTGCCAAACCGCCCGCAGACGAGCCTGCCGGTGACCTCAGCCGGGATGAAGTCGTCCTCCGCCCGCTCCCCGCCCACGAAAAGCCGTCCTTCCAGCGCCAGTTGCGGGGCTTCGTAAAACACCACCTCGCGCAGTTGATCGGCGCTGAAAAACGCCCGCGCCAGCCCGGGCAGGTCCGCGCTGGAGTTCAGCCGGAAGCGCACCTGGTCCGCCCCCATCCGCCAAGTCGCCGTCGCGTCGAACACGCCGAGGTGGTCCTGAAGGTGAAGCCGCTTCAAGTCGATGAAGCCGCCGTCGTAGTCCGCCTCTGCCACGAATTCCTGCCACACGTAATCCTCAAACGCGAGATTCTGCGCCTGCAGCGTCAGACTGGCCTGGAGCTCCTGCGGCCGGTCCAGAGAGCCGGAGACCTTCACCGTCAGGCTCGGTGCCTGGACTGATTTGAAACGCGCCAGCCAGTCCAGTCCATGCTGAATCCGCGCCCGGTGTTCCTGCATCAGTTTCAGCCGCTCCATCGCACTGCGGCGGTTCGGATCCTTGTCCGTCGCAGGTTCGGGCAGTTCGATCACGCCGCTGATGTCCACTTGAATCCCGGCCAGCAGGCCCGTCGCATGCCGCACATTCAGATGGTTGCCCTCGATGATCGCCTTGGCGGTGAGATTCTCCAGCGTCACCACGGTCAGGTCCGGATGCTCCAGATCCACCGGCAAGGAGACGTTCGTGTGTGCGAGCTCCAGGCCTGTGATGTGTACCTGCCCGCGCATCAGCTCTCCCGTGTCCACGTCCAGCTCCAGCCGGTCCACCGCAGCCACGAGGTGCCGCCGCGTCTCGTCATTGAAAACGCGCACCTTCTTGGCGATCAGCCCGCCGAACGGATTGATCGTCAGCGATCCGAAGTCCAGATGCACTCCGTGACGCGCCAGTTCCTCCGTCACGAACCCGTGCCACCGCTCGCGAAAGGAGTCCGTCGTCAAGAAAGTCCCTGCCGCCAGCGCGAAGCTGAACATCAAAAAAAGCAGAAGTCGCCCAAGAAACCGAAACATCAGGCCGCAAAAGAGACGCCACCCCCGCTCACCACAAGCACCAAGCCCGAATCAGATCGCCGACTAGCGATACTGCTCCGGAGGAGCCACCGGCAGCAGGCCAAGCGGCAGCACCTGGTCCGCGCGCAACTTTTCCGAAGGCACACTGGGCGCATCCGCAGCCAGGAACGCAGCGATCTGCACCAGCCCTGTGCGCCCCGCCGGTCCCAGCGCATACAGCGCGGCGTCGCTCGTCACGGCCTGGAAAAGCAGCGGACGACCGTCCTGCTCCTCCAGATACAGCGTGCCCTGAGCCGGCACACGCGGCCCGCCGCGCCGCCACGCCGCAGGTTTCCCGTCCGTGATCCCCTTCCCGTCCACGCCCACCGCAAGTTCCAGTGGCAGCGGCGTCCGATTCCGCACCACGATCCGGTAGGCCTGATTCGGCAGGCCGGAAACAAACAGCACCCCGCCGCAGAGATGCGACTCCAGCCACCGGCCCGTGGCCACGTCCTGCAAGCCCGCTTCGATGGAGCCGTCCCCCATCCGAGTGAGGCCCCGCACCTGGTCAGGAACGTCTCCTTGGCTCTCCATCATCCGGGAAACGCGATCCGGTGCCCCATACACGATCCGGGCCACCAGATGCGGCGTCTGCCCCGTCTGGGCCGCACGCCCCGCCACGCCGTGGTGCTGGAGGTTGGCATCCTGCTGCCAGGCAGGCTTCAAAGGCCCCGTGACGCCGCTGCACGACGCCATCAGCACCGCCACCGCCCCCACCCATGCCCGATTCCACGCCGTCTTCCTGCCTTCGTTACCGTTCGTCATTCGCTTGATGTGTTGGTCGTCTTGATGATGTGGAAAGTAACACGCGTCAGGCCAGACACTTCTTCCACCGAACGCCGCACCTCGCTCTCCAGCAGCCGCTCGATCATCGCGCACTCCAGTTCATCCACGATCGCATGCTTCTCCGCGACCGCGCGCAGCGGCCGGTGGGACTCCACCAGCATCAGCCCGCCCTCCGCATCCATTTCACTCCGGCTCAGACACCCGTCCGCCGAGCGCAGCCTCGCCAGCATCTTCACACGGTCCGCCAGCGTCGCCGCCTTCCGGAGTTTGTCCGCCCACAGCTCCGTCTTTGACTGAAAATGGGTGAAAAGCAGCTTCGAGGGAGCCGTCTCCCCATAAACCCTCTCCGCCGCCGCCAGCAGGTCCAGCGTGATTTGCGGCTCCACGCTTCCGAACAGCGCCTCAGCCTTCGGCGTCAGGCGGTAGAGCTTCTCCGGCCGCCCGGCCTTCCGCGCCCGCCGCCAGGTGTCCAGAAAGCCCGACTTCTCCAGGTCCACGCAGTGCTGCTTCACCCCCATGTAGCTCATGTCCATCTTCGCGCAGAGCTCCTTCACCGTCAGGCCCAGCGATCCCTTCAGGTGCCGGATGATCTCCAGCACCGGCGACCGCAGCATTTCTCGAAGAAGGGACAGCATGACTCCAGAACCCGCAGGCTAGCGTGCCCAACCCGCGGCGCAACGCAGCAGCGCCGGAAAATCCCCGCCAGACGCGCCTCCGCCGTTCTGGAAAAACATCAGCAAAGTATAATCGCGCCACCGGTCATGCGGCTGACACTCGGCCCGTCATGATTGCCGAACCCTATGTTCTCTGGTTTCTCGCAGGCCTCGTTCTCGTCCTCCTCGAATTCGCCGCCCCGGGCGTCATCATCGTTTTCATCGGGCTCGGTGCCTGGGCGGCGTCGCTCACCACTTGGCTCGGCTGGACGACCTCCGTGGCATCCCAACTCGCCGTCTTCGCCAGCGCCTCCCTCGTCTTCCTCATCGGCCTGCGGAACCTCTGCAAGAGCTGGTTCATGGGACTGTCCGTGAACGGAGACGCCAGCGATACCAACGAAGAATTCCTCAACCGCGAAGTCCGCGTCATCGCCGCGATCACTCCGGACGGCACCGGCAAGGTCGAGTTCAAAGGCGCCGGCTGGAATGCGCGATCCACCGCAGCCCTGAACCCCGGCGACACCGCCGTCATCATCGAGCGCACCGGTCTGCTGCTCACCGTCAGGCCGCGCTAACACCCTTTCCCGCCACACATCCACCCTCAACCTCCCGAACACCATGAACCTCGAATTCAGCACAGTCGCCGGACTCGGCACCGCCGCCATTGTCGTCATCGCCATCCTCAAAGGCGCACGCGTCGTCCCGCAGCGCAGCGCCTTCGTCGTCGAACGACTCGGTAAATTCTCCCGCACCCTCGACGCCGGCTTCCACATCCTGTTCCCTTTTCTCGACAACATCGTCGCCAAGCACTCGCTGAAGGAGCAGGTCATCGACGTGCCCTCCCAGATGTGCATCACCCGAGACAACATCGCCATCGAGATCGACGGCGTGCTCTTCCTCCAAGTGCTCGATCCCGCCCGCGCCACCTACGGCGTCACGAACTACTTCATGGCCGCCTCCCAGCTCGCGCAGACCACCCTGCGCTCCGAGATCGGGAAAATGGACCTCGACCGCACCTTCGAAGAGCGTGACAGCATCAACGCCAACATCGTCGATGCCCTCGACAAAGCCTGCGAGCCCTGGGGCGTCAAAGTCATGCGCTACGAGATCAGCAACATCAATCCGCCCCAGTCCGTCAAAGACGCGCTGGAAAAGCAGATGCGTGCCGAACGTGAACGCCGCGCCCAGGTGGCCATGTCCGAAGGCGACCGCGAAGCCCGCATCAACGTGGCCGAAGGTCATAAGCAGGAAGCCATCAAGCAGTCCGAAGCCATCAAGATCCGCCAGATCAACGAGGCCGAAGGCAAGGCCCGCGAAATCGAACTCCTCGCCATGGCCACCGCCCAGGGCATCGCGCAAATCGCCCAGGCCATCAACACCCCCAGCGGTCGCGACGCCGTGAACCTCCGGGTCGCCGAGCAGTACGTCACCGAGTTTGGCCGTCTGGCCCAGCACACCAACACCATGATCATCCCGTCGAATCTCAGCGACATCGGCGGCATGGTCGCCAGCCTGGGCAACCTGCTCGACCGCACCCGTCCGGCAGCGCCTCCCGCGCTGAGCTAGCCCGCGTCGGCGGCACGGTTCAGCGGGCTTTTTGCAGGAAGGTT
>CAMAZK010000233.1 GCA_945863205.1 Akkermansia muciniphila
GTCGAGACGCTGCGCTTCAACGAGCCGCACACGCTGGTGCTGATCGACGCGCATTCGGACGCCAACGGCATCGCCAACTCGGACGACATTCGCACGGCGATCCGGCGCGGCCCCACCATCCAGAAACGCGCTGAAATGCTCGCCGAATGGCGCAAGACGGGCCGCATCCAGTGCTTCAACTGGATCGAGCCGCTGATGCCCGCGCCCATCGCCGAAGTGATCTGGATTCCAGCGGCCAAGCTGAGCGAAAAAGAACGCGTGGCGCTCGAATCAGACGCCCGCGAGTATCTGGACGCGCATGAGGAGGCGCTGCCGCGTGAAGCGGGGCCGCTGGCATCACGCTACCGCGTGATGAGCCTCGAAAACTTCGTCCTTGAGGCCAAAACCTGGCCGGAGTCGAAGCTCGTGGCCGTCAGCATCGACCTCGACTACTTCGCGAAGGAGCCGGAGGCAGATTTGGAAGGCATCATGGAGGTGCTCACGCGTCTGCGTGCGCTGCGCAGCCTCAGCTTTGCCATTTCCTCGCCCTATCTGAAGGATGCGGCGCAGGCGGAGCGCCTGACCACACGGGCGCTCGACGCGGCGTGGCGCGTGCCGAATGCCACGGTGCATTTCGATCCCTTCGCCAGGACGGGGCCGGACCGTTCGCTCATGGCGCGGCTGCTGGAGCGGCAGGGAAAGCAGGTTCCCGCGTTCGACATCACCCAGGCAGGACCGGAGCTGCGCAGCCTGCTGCGGAACCACGCACATCCCTGCGCGGACGCCTGGGCGGGCGAGCCGTTTCAGCATCGCATCATCGTGGCTGATCATCTGAAGGCCACGAACAGCACCTGGGAGCTCGAATTCAAACCGCAGACGGCCATCGTGCTCGAACCCGAACCCATCGGGGCTCGTGTGCGCTGGTGGGCGCTGCGGTCTGCAGACCCGAGCTACCGCATCAGCGATGCGAATCTCGGCTTTGCCACGAATGCGCCGCGCTGGATGTGGCAGAAGCGTCACCTCCTCGCCGAAGGCCCGGCGCTGGGCCGTGTCACACTCGACAAGATCGTCGCCGGTCATGATTGCGGCACCTTCGAGATTTTCGCCGAGGTCATCCGCGATGGCGAATCCATGCTCACGCCCGCTGAAATCCTCTGCGTCAGCCAACCCGGCACCAAAGGCCTGCATGCAGCGTGGAGCCGTCAATTCGGCCTGCCGTATGTGTTTGATTCACGACTGCTCACACGCGGCACGCTCACCGGCGCGGAGGCACGCCATGGCGCGGATTGCGCGAATTTCATCACGGCAGCACTTCGTGCGGAGGGCTGGCTGCTGCCCTGGGGCAGCCCGGCGGATGTGAAGCCGTTTTTAACGCCCATCACAGCGATTGAGCAGCCAACGCTGCTGCACTTCGGCTCCCACCTCGCCGCGTTGTGGCAGGACCGTCCGCCGCTCGGCCAGCTTGACGACTCCGATCTCTGCGTGCACCAGCTTGAAGGCCTGCCGGAGATGCTGACCTTCGCCAAACTCCGCGCTGATCGCCGCAAACCGGAGCTCCTGACGATGCACGAGCCAGAAGCCGTCATCTGTATCGCCATCTGCGGGGACTTGATGCTCGGGCGCGACATTGCGGCTCAAGCCGACCCTTTGCGGCACATCGCGCCCATGTTGCAGCGCGCTGATCTCGCGCTCGGGAATCTCGAATGCGTCATCGGCACGGCGCAGCCGAAAAACCGGCTGCAACTCATCGCGCCGCCGAAAACCGCCGCGATTTTGCGCGAGGCCGGTCTCGACGGCCTGAGTCTCGAAAACAACCACGCGCTCGATCTCGGCCCCGAGGGCCACGCGGCGACAAAACAAGCTCTCCAAGCCGAAAACATCACCCCCATCGGTCGTGAGGCGAAAATCTTCGATATTCGCGGCAAGCGCATCGCCGTGCTCGCCATCGACGATTCACGCGAGGATGCCGTTTTGCCCGAGATCGCGGTGAAGGCCGATTTTATCATCGCCTTGCCGCATTGGGGCCGTGAGCACAGCACCACGCCAAGCACGCGGCAGCGTGAAGTCGCCGCACGGCTCCTACAAGGCGGCGTTCACCTCATCGCAGGCAGCGGACCACACGCTTTGCAGCCGCTGGAGCATCATCTCGGCGGCAGCGTGGCCTTTTCCCTCGGCAACACCGTCTTTGATGGCCCCGGCCCGGATGCCGAGTGGGATCGTGGCGGCGTGCTGGAAATCACGCTGGATGCCAAAGATTGCCGCCTCATCCGAGCACGGCTGGTGGAAACAAGGACTCAGCCTGAGAAGTGAGCCGAGATCACGCTCACTTCACCACCCGCAGGTTCCTGAAGCCGGCCTCGCCGTCGAACACGATCAGGTTGAGCTGTTCCTTCGCCTCGGCGATGACCGGATGCGATGCTTTGGCCGAGAAGCCTCCGATCTGAGCGGTGACTTCATTCCCGTCAAAGGTCACCCGCAGCGTCTGCCATTCATCCGCCTTCACTTTGATCTTCTGACGTGTGAGCGGCTCGGTCTGGTCTTTGCCCTGGCTTTGGTCCGGGTTCTTGGTGATCTCGATCTGCGAGCTGCTGACGACGACGCGGAAGGAGTGCTTGTTGCCGGAGGTGTGAATGCGCAGCGAGTGGCGCCCGGCGGTGTTCAGCTTCAATTCGTACTGGAGCGTGCCATCGGTGATCGGCAGCGGTCCGCGCAGTGTGGAGCCCTGATCGCCCGCTTTCGCCTGCATCCCCCACACCGCGCTGTCGTGTGCTTTCCATGCTCCCTTGGTCGCGAACCACGGTTTTCCGGGCAAATCATCCAGCGGCAGTTCCATCACCGTCTCGCCCTCCAGCGGCGGAAGTGCGGCCGCAGCCTGCTTCTTCGCGATGGGCGGCAGTTCGCGGCTGTAGCCGCCGTCGCGGTAGCGGTCCACCAGCGCGCTGAGTTCTTTCACCACGTCGGGATGCTGGGCGCTCACGTCGGTGGTCTCGGCGGGGTCGTCTTTCACGTTGTAGAGCTGCGGCTTGAACTGGTCGGCGCGTGACTTGCGCACGCCGGGTTTGATCTCGCTCACCGGCTCGCCTTCGATCCACTTCCAGGGTCCCTTGCGGATGGCGAAGACGCCGTCGGCGCTGTGAATGAACATGTGATCGCGTGTGGGCGGCGCGTCCTTCGTACCGAGAAAGGCGGGCAGCGCGTCGTAGCTGTCCTCGGCGGCGGTCGCTGCTGCGGGAAGTTTTTCGCCGATGATCGACGCCGTGGTGGCGAGGATGTCCGCCACGCTGATCATGTCGTCGCAGATCGAGCCTGCGGGCACCTTGCCGGGCCAGCGGACGAGAAAGGGCACCTTGAATCCACCCTCCCACACGTCGTGTTTGCTGCCGCGCAGGCTGCCGTTCACCTTGAGCCCGGCTTTGTAGGCCACCGTGTGCGGCATGTCGCGTTCGGGATGGAAGACGCCGCCGTTGTCGCTGGTGAAAAGGACGAACGTGTTGTCGGCAAAGCCGCCGTTATCGAGCGCCTTCAACACACCGCCGACGCTGCGGTCCAGCTCGTGAATCCAATCTCCATACGAGCCCGCCTTGCTCTGTCCGGCGATGTCCTTGTCCGGTGTCACCGGATTGTGCACGGCCACGGGCGTGTAGTAGAGGAAGAACGGCGTGCCCTGCGTCTGCTGCGCAATCCACTCCGCCGCTTTCGTGGTGAGGTAGGGCATCACGCGCTCGTTCACGCGACGCGGGGCGTCGAGCTCGAGGATGATCGCGCGGCCGTTTTCGGTGTCTTCCTTCGAATAGGTGGCTTTGAAGTTCGGATCGTCGGAGTCCGGCGCGTGCAGCTTCATGCCTTCCGGAATCTTCCCGCTGCGCAGGCCATAGACGAAGCGGTTTTCGACATACACGCCGGTGAGATCGCCGTGGTTGCTGGGGACGCCGAAATGGTAGTCGAAGCCGATGTCCAGCGGCCCCGGCGACAGCTCGGCGGTGTAATCCGTGCGCCATTTGAGCGAGCCATCGTCGTCACCGTAGCCGAGATGCCACTTGCCGATCGCCGCGCTCTGGTAGCCGTGCTTTTTGAGCAGCGAGGCCATGTTCAGCCGCGTCTTCTCAATGTGCAGCGGCGAAAACGTGCCCAGCACCTCGTGCGTGAGCGACGTGCGCCAGCAGTAGCGCCCCGTCAGCACCGAGTAGCGCGTGGGCGAGCACACGGACGAGGTCGTGTTTGCATCCGTGAATCGGCGTCCCTCTTTCGCCAGGCGGTCGATGTTCGGCGTCTGCACCAGCTTGCCATCCGCCCCGTAGCAGTTCGCGCTGCCGTAGCCGTAATCGTCGGCCAGGATGATGACGATGTTCGGCCTGTCGGCGGCAAAGGCGGAGGAGACGAAGAGGGCGAGGCAAATCAGGAGGCGCATGGCCCGCTGTTGACGAAGAGCCTGTGCGGCGACTTTCATCGACTTGCGCCTTTCCCATTGCGACGGCCCCCGCACGCTCCAAAATGGCCGCCACCATGCCGTTTCGCGTCGTTTTCTCCGCCTTTCTCCTCGTCCTCAGCCTCGCCATGAGCGGCTGTGCCACCAACGGCCTCTCCCCGCAGCAGACGGCCCAAATCGAATCACGCAGCCGCCTGATCGCCATGGAGCCTCGCGGTGACTACTACATCGGTCGCCGCTATTTCATCCCGCACACCCACTTCTGGGGCTACCTGCGCAGCCCCGGCCAGGACTGGAGCAGCTCCCGGCTCGTCATCATGAACGAGCGCTTCCAAAAAATCCCGAACCGGCTCCCCGAAGAGCCCAGCGATGGCGGCTACGCCTACGGGGACGACCACAACACCGAGTACCGCGTCTGGGGCCGCTACACCGGCCGGAAAGTGTTTGATCCGAACAGCAACATGGTGCTGCCCGAGTTCGAACTGCGCCGCTGGGAAATCAAAGACGAAAGTCCCGGTTGGCTCTTCAAGCCCAACGAACGCTACAACGGCAAGCAACTCTTCCGCGCCGAACCAGGATCGACGCCATAAAGGCGTAATGACGAAACCCGAATGGCGAATGACGAAGTCACAGACGCCATTCGGACTTCGTGATTCATTCGTCATTCCGCATTCATCATTCGTCATTCGTCATTCGTCATTTTTTCAACATGCCCACCACCGACCTGATCGCCGACCTCGAATGGCGCGGACTGCTGAAGCAGTGCAGCGACCTCGAAGCCCTCAAAGAAGCCCTCAAGACCCAGCAGACCTTCTATTGCGGCTTTGACCCGACTGCGGACAGCCTGCACATCGGCAACCTCCTTCCGCTCATGGCGCTGCGCCGCGTGCAGGAGCACGGGCACAAGGCCATCGCCATCGTCGGCGGAGGCACCGGCTTGATCGGCGACCCCAGCGGCAAGGCGAACGAGCGCACGCTCAACACGCCGGAGACCGTCGCGGAGTTCGTGAAGCGCATTGAGGCGCAGATCCGCAGCATTCTCGTCCCTGACAAAACGATCATCGAGAACAACGCCGACTGGATCTGCAAGCTCAGCGCCGTCGAGCTACTGCGCGACGTGGGCAAGAACTTCACCATCGCGTGGATGCTCGCGAAGGAGTCTGTCGCCGCGCGTCTTGAGACCGGCATCTCGTTCACCGAGTTCACCTACATGATCCTGCAGTCATATGACTTCGTCGTGCTCAACGGGCGCCACGGCTGCACCGTGCAGATCGGTGGCAGTGACCAGTGGGGAAACATGACCGCCGGCATCGACCTCGTGCGCAAAATGCGCGGTCAGCAGACCTACGTCGTCACCTTCCCGCTCATCACCACCAGCTCCGGCAAAAAATTCGGCAAGTCCGAGGCCGGCGCCATCTGGATGGACGCGGCAAAGACCAGCCCCTACGCCTTCTACCAGTTCTGGGTAAACTCCGAAGACCCCGACGTGCCGCGCTTCTTGCGCCAGTTCACGCTGCTCTCGCACGAAGAGATCGAAACCATCGAAGCCGAGCACAACGCCAACCCCGGACAGCGCAGCGGCCACAAACGTCTCGCCGCCGAAGTCACCCGCCTGGTGCATGGCGAGGAAGAGCTGCAAAAAGTCATCCTCGCTTCCCAGGCGCTCTTTGGCGGTGCCGATCTCGCCACCGCCGACGTGGGCACCCTCATCGAAGCCACTGCGTCCGCTCCCACGACTGCAGTCGATCTCGCCAACGTCCCGCCGATCGCCGAACTCCTCGTCACCCTCGGCCTCGCCACCTCCAAAGGCGATGCCGGCCGCCTCATGAAAGGCGGCGGCTTCTACATCAACAACCAGCAGGTGGATGCCGGAGCGGTCCCAACCTTAAGCCCCGACCACTTCCTCGGCGGCAAGCTCTGCATCTTGCGCAAAGGAAAGAAGAGCTACGCAACGGTGCGGGTGGCGGGGGCTTGAGATCAACCCTGCGTTGGAAAACGGCTTCCGGCCCGCTCCTTTCCGCTATGCCTGCGGCGACTTCCGCCTGCCTCCGCAGATGGACTGGCAGCTTCAAAGTCTGATGGATCGCAATAACGAAGGACTGCTACAGCCTGCAGAGAGAGGAGCCTTCCGCACTCGCCGCGCTGAGCGAGAAAATCTAACTGCTTCGCGCCCAGGCATTGCAAGTTCTGGGAAGACTCCCTGCATGAGCATCTGAACTAAGGGAGCCTGGACTCTGGGGCGAGAAGCAACTTCCAGCTGATGGCCCCCTTGACCTCGCCAGCACGGGCTGTCGTCCCATCGGATCCAAAATAAAAATTCCAGACCACCACTTTATTCTCGCCAACTCCCCGCCGGACTTTGTATTCTTCCCAACTCAAACCAACTAACCACCTCCTCTTCATGAAGACATTGATTACACTCCTCACTCTCTCCATGCTCTGCCTCGGCCTAGGCGCAGCCGAAACCACGAAGAAAAAGAGCACGACTAAATCCAAGGATCCCGTGGCCGAGACGGCGAAGCCGTCTGCCAAAGTGGCCGCGATCGCCAAGACGCTCACCCCAACGCAGAATACGAAGCTGCTCGACCTCCTGAACGAGGGTGACGAGAAAGCGCTGCAGAGCATCCCGGGCGTCGGCAAGACTCGTGCCGCCGCCATCAAGAAGGCCCGTCCCTTTGCCGATGTGACCGATGTGGTGGGCGTCGAAGGCGTTGGCGAAGTGACCCTCGCCGAAATGGTTAAGCATGCCAAAGCGGGCTTCCCGCAGCCGGAAAAGAAGGCTGAACCGGAGAAGAAAGCTCCCGCCAAACCGAAGAGCACCACCAAGAAGAAAGAAGCGAAGTAAGCCCTGACGGTGCCGGTCGTCTGTGCCAGGTTGCCCGACTGTTTCACCGGCCCGCTCTGTGCTCCAGAGCGGGCCTCTTTCTACCGATCATGTCACTCGCAGCCCTTCAAAACGCCCGTCCTGAAACGGCCATCGTGCTCGGCTCCGGCCTCGGAGGCGTGGCGGAGGCTTTTGGAGTCGAATGTGAGGTGCCCTATACCGAGGTGCCCGGTTTGAGCGCTTCCACGGTGCCGGGACATGCGGGGCGTTTTGTTTTGGCACGTCATCGTGACCGGCCGATCCTCATCGCGCAAGGTCGCAGGCATTTGTATGAAGGTCTCAGCGCTGCGGAAGTCACGGCGGGCATTCGATTCATGCATGGGATCGGTGTGAAGCGCGTCGTGCTCACGAATGCGGCGGGGGCGATCGACGAGCAGTTCCACGTCGGCGGTTTGATGCTCATCACGGATCACATCAACCTCCAGGGCACCACGCCGCTGCTCGGCGGGCCGCACTTCCATGACATGAGCGAGGTCTATTCGCGGGCATGGGCGGCGAAATTCCACGCGGCGGCGGTGGAGATCGGTTTGAAGCTGCACGCGGGCGTCTATGCCGCGCTGCTCGGCCCGCAGTATGAGACGCCCGCCGAAATCCGCATGCTGCACACGCTCGGCGCCGACGCCGTCGGCATGTCCACCGTGCCCGAGGCGATCCAAGCCCGCGCTCTCGGCATGGAAGTC
>CAMAZK010000234.1 GCA_945863205.1 Akkermansia muciniphila
GATCCCTTTCCGATCGAAGAGATCAACGCCCGCGTGCAGAGCCGCATCGCCGCCAACCCCGAGTTTCAGTACATCGTCGATGAGTCGAAGCGCCTGAAAGAAAAAATCGACCGCAACACCGTCACGCTCAGCCTTGCCGACCGTGAGAAGGAACGTATCGACACTGAAGCCCGCCGCGACAAGCAGACCGAAGAGCGCGAGAAACGCACCAAGGAGATCGCCGATCGCCTCAAGGAGAATGGCTTCAAAATTTACCACCTCACCCTCGACAACGTGGACAAGCCCGAACTCGTGGCGCACTCAGACTTCACCAAGGAGATGAACTCCGGCATGCGCACCGCCTCAGCCAAGGACGAGGATGGCGGAGACGGTACCAAGTTCCCATACGGCATCGAGCCGATGAAGCTCGAAACGATACACATCCTTCGTGACATGATCGAACTCGAAAACAAGCCCACAACCGCCTCCAAGGGCGGCGGCAAGGCTCAGGCGGAGGCCACGCCGAAGACGCAGGCTCAGTGATGCGGAATTCGGCAGCAGCACATTGATCTTTTTTCGAATCGACGAAGTCGCATGCAAGTCGGCATCATCACCGTCTCCGACCGTGCCAGTGAAGGCGTTTACGAGGATCTCGGCGGCCCCGCTTTGAAAAAGGCGGCGGAAGGGCATGGCTGGAGCGTCATCGCGGAGGCTGTCGTTCCAGATGATCTCCAGCGGCTTCAGGAAACTCTCCGCTCGTTTTCCGCGCAGGGCTGCGGTCTCATCCTCACCACCGGCGGAACCGGTATCGCCGAGCGGGACGTCACTCCCGAGGCCATCCGTGGCATCATGCGCGTCGAGATTCCCGGCTTCGGGGAGGTCATGCGCATGAAGTCGCTCGAACTCACGCCGAACGCCATCCTCAGTCGCAGCCTCGCCGCCGTGGTGGACCGCAGTCTCGTCATCGCCCTGCCGGGTAAGCCGCAGGGTGCGGTTGATTGCCTCGGTTTCGTCCTCGGTGCCATCCCGCATAGCGTAAAGCTCGCCCAGCGCGTTCCCACCAGTTGCTAGCCGCCGCAGCAGCTTCTCCGCCTTCCCGGGTCTCTGGCATTTGTGGCTGGACTTCGCGCTCCATTTTCGTTTAGAACCTCGTCAATCACCCCGCTTTAATCATGAAACGCATCCCCGTCTCCTCCCGTCGTCAGTTCATCGGCCGCACAGCCGCCGCCATCGGTTTTCCCACCATCATTCCTGCCAGCGTGCTGGGTCAGAATGCGCCTTCGAACAAGATCACGATGGCCGTCCTGGGCTGGGGCATGATGGGGCCGAGTAACACCGGGAAGTTCCTGCAGGAGTCCGACTGCCAGGTCGTCGCCGCATGCGACATCGACAAAGGCAACCTCGAAAAGGCGCTCAACACGATCAACGGCGCTTACAAGAACAAGGACTGCAAGCCCTACCACGACTACCGTGAGGTCATGGCCCGCAAGGACATCGACACCGTCATGATTGCCCTGCCGGACAATTGGCATGCGCTGACCTCGACCGAAGCCGCCAAGAACGGCAAGGACATCTATGGTGAAAAGCCGCTCGCACGCACCATCGCGGAGCAGCAGGCCATTGTGAAGTCGGTGCAGAAACACGGACGCATCTGGCAGACCGGCTCCTGGCAGCGCAGTGAGGACAATTTTCGTATCGGCGCTGAAATCGTGCGCAACGGTCTCATCGGCAAGCTCAAGGAAGTGCATGTCGGCCTGCCGAGCGGCCACAATGACTTCGCCAAGACTGGCGACAAGCGCAGTGTCACGCCACCGCCAGCCGGGCTTGACTATGAAATGTGGATCGGCCCGGCGGCAATGCAGGACTACATCGAGTGCCGCGTGCACAAGAACTGGCGCTGGGATTACAACATCGGCGGCGGCCAGCTTCTCGACTGGATCGGCCACCACTGCGACATCGCTCACTGGGGTATGGACATGGACAGCAGCGGGCCGATCGAGATCAATCCCATCCAGGTGGACATGCCGCCCCGCACCGACATTTGGAATACTGCCACCAAGTATCGCGCAGAGGCGAAGTATGCCGGTGACATCACCATGACCATCGCGGGCGGACATGGCGACATCCACATGGGCACCAAGTGGATCGGCACCGACGGCTGGGTCTATGTGAATCGCGGCGGAGCCTACGACTGTTCGAATCCGGCGCTTAAGCAGATGATCAAGAAACGTGAAGGCGACAAGGTCGTCGAAGTCGCGAAGGCACCAAAGCTCGGCGACGACGTCATCAAGACGCGTCTTTACGAGACCCCCGGCCATCATCGCAACTTCCTCGACTGCGTGAAGAGCCGCCAGCCGACCGTCACGCCGGTGGAGACCGCCCACCGCAGCGCCACGCCCGGTCACCTCGCCCTCATCTCCTTCCTCACGAACCGCTCCATCAAGTGGGACCCGGCCAAGGAAGAGATCGTTGGTGATGCCGACGCTTCGAAACTCCTCAGCCGCGAGTATCGTGGCCCGTGGAAGCTCGAAGCGTGATCCGCTGGAGCGCGAGTATGGCTTCAGCCTACTCGCCACTTCAGAGGTGAATCGTTTCCGCTGGGCGGAGAAACAGGCGAGTAGTCTTCGACATACTCGCGCTCCACCTATGCGATCACATCCCGCAGCACGTTCCCATGCACATCAGTGAGCCGCAGGTCGCGGCCACTGAAGCGATACGTCAGTTGTTCGTGGTCGATGCCCATGAGATGCAGCACCGTGGCCCACAGGTCATAGACGCTGGTGACGTTCTCGGTGGCGTTGTAACCGAATTCGTCGGTGGAGCCATAGACGTGGCCGCCTTTGACCCCGCCGCCAGCCATCCAGACCGTGAAGCCGTAGGGGTTGTGGTCGCGACCGTTGTTGCCTTGAGCAAAAGGCGTGCGGCCGAATTCGCCGGCCCAGACGACGAGTGTGCTGTCGAGCAGGCCGCGTGAACGCAGGTCCTTGATGAGCGCGGCGATGGGCTGGTCGATCTGGTGGGCCATCTTGCCGTGCCCTTCCTTGAGATTGCCGTGATGATCCCACGGGTTGGCACCATTGCCGCCGCCGGTGTTGTAGGCCAGCGTGCTGAGCTCGATGAAGCGCACGCCGCGCTCGACGAGTCGTCGTGCGAGCAGGCACTGGCGGGCGTAGGCGGCCTTTTTCGGCTCGGGATCGTCGAGACCGTAGAGTTTCTTCGTTGCTTCGGTCTCGCCGGCGATGTCGCAGAGGTCGGGTACGGCGGATTGCATGCGCCAGGCCATCTCGTAGTTCGAAATGGCGGCTTCGACGTGCATGTCGTGCTGCGTGGTGCTGACAAAGCGGCGGTCCATCGCGCCGATGAAGTCGAGCTGCCTGCGCTGCATGTCATGCGGCTGGCGCGGGCGGATATTGGCCACTGCTTCGGCCTCATCCGCCTTAACGATGCTGGCCTGATGCTGCGCGGGGAGGAAGCCGTTGCTGAACAGGCCCACGCCGCCATGCGGAGTCGCCGCGCCGCCGCTTTGCAGCACGACGTAGCCCGGCAGATCGCGTGACTCGGTGCCGAGGCCGTAGCTCGTCCACGCTCCGGCGCTCGGGAAGCCGAGGAAAGGAAAGCCGGTGTGCATGAAGAAGTTCCCCTGCGCATGCTCGCTGAACTTCGCCGTCATGCTGCGGATCATGCACAGGTCATCCGCCACACCGCCGATCTGTGGGAACAGGTCGCTGACCTCCAGTCCCGACTGTCCGTAGCGTTTGAAGTCCCAGTGAGAGGGCTGGATGGTGCCGTTGTTGTTGAACTGCGTCTTCTTCACCGCCCCCGGCATCGGCTTGCCCGCGAACTTTTTGAGCATCGGCTTGTGGTCGAAGGAATCGACATGGGACACGCCACCGCTCATGTAGAGAAAGATGACGGAGCGTGCCTTCGGTGCAAATCGCTTGGCGCGATGCACGAGCGCGGCTTGGGATTCTTCCTGCATCAGTCCGGCCAAAGCGGCCATGCCGAAGCCGGTGGAGGCGCGGGAAAGGAGGGTTCGGCGGGAAAGGGGCATGTTCATGGGAGGCTGAATTGGATGTTGCGAGGCGTTTTCGGTGCTGGCATGTTTGGGCCATGCGCACTTGGAAAGAAATCTGCGAAGATCCAACCTTGCAGGACCTGCCGTACAAGATCGAAACAAACCGCTTCAATCAAATCGTCATGAGTCCTGCATCGAACTGGCATGGTGGTTTTCAGTCTGAGATTTCTCGGAAATTGGCGGAGGCGCTGCCAGGTGGTCGTGTGATCACCGAGTGTGCGGTGGAGACTTCGGATGGAGTGAAAGTGCCCGATGTCTCTTGGGTTTCCAATGAGAGACTCGCCCCACATCGTCGGGCATTCACAATGCCCATTTCTCCTGAGATCTGCATTGAGGTGCGCTCCTACTCCAACAGCGTTGTCGAGATGATGGGCAAGATGCAGCTCTACTTTGCTCGTGGAGCCGAGGAGGTCTGGTTTTGCGACGAAGACGGCAACATGACCTTCTACCGGCATGATGTGCCGGAGGCGACGACCTCGAAGCTCTGCCCGGATTTTCCAGTGAAGTTTGAGTGGTGAGCTGGCGGCAGCCTTTGGACTGCGGCAGCCCTGCTGCCGCTTTTTGCAAGCCAGCCCTGCTGGCGCCGAAGGCTGAGCAGTGCTCGCAAGAAGCAGAGTCTCACTTCCAATAAGAGGAGACATTCCGGCCGCGATGCCGTTCTCCCGGCAGCAGGGCTGCCACACCCGAAAGCGGCAGCAGGTTGCCGCAGTCCAAGTAGCTGGCGCGATGGTTGGGAGTGCTTTCATGAACTGGAGGCTGCTTGGAGGTGAGTTCGCACTTCCGCAGTGAGGTCTTTGTCGATCAGGCCGATGCCGAACGACTTGATCTTCTGCCAAATGGACTGAGGTCGTTCGACATAGTCGAAGAGAGGCTTGCCTGCGATTCCCGCTGGCCAGATACACCGACTGTTAAATTCAGTGCTGAATGTGAGGCCGCCATGGAGGCTTTCCACATTCCAATGCTGGGCTAGCGCTTCGCGAACAGCATCGCGTCCGTCACAGTAGTTGGAGGCTTCCAGCCAGTTAAAGTCTCTGGTTACAAAGACCATGAACCAATCGTCGATGTAGGGACCGTTGTCGGTCGAGTATTCACCGAAGGCAACAATCTCGGTGATCGGGATCTGCCAGGCACCATAGTCGGGCGACTCATACGACAGGGTTGGACCATCGATCATTAGAACGCCAGATTTTGGGTTGGGCTTGGCTTCTGGAATGGGCTTTCCAGTGCGCACATCCTCTAGCAGGCGATCTATGTCCCTGAAGGGTTTGCGGAACACTGTCCACTCAAGAATGTAAGTCAGAAGCCCCATAAACTATCGAAGATAGATGAACTCTTTGAGGTTGATGAGGCTCTGCGCGAGGCTCGTCCACGCTTGCGCCTTCGGGGTGTCAGTGCTCATCGCTGTGCGCGAGGCTTCGAGGGCTTGATTCAGGGTGTCGCGTTGGGATTGCAGTGTTTTGAGTTGCTGGCGCTCAGGCTCCGTGAGGGCGGCAAGGATGTCGGCTTCGGTGATGGTGCTGGATTCGATGCGGGCGGTTTTGGCGATGTCTTCGGCGGTCAAAGCTCGGTCGTAGAGACGGGCGCGGAAGATGCGGCCGGAGAGGCCTTTGTTGCCTGCGGGTGAGCCGTGACGACAGCCGAGGAGGATTTGGCTGGCATCGGGTTCGAAGACTGCAGCAGGCGCTTTGCGGTAGGTGCGTCCGTAGGGTTTGCCATCGCGATAGCCAGTGATGGTGCCGTCGGCTTGATAGACGACAGCGACGTGCACGGGGCGCGTGGTGGCTTCGGTCTCGGCGGGTCCTTCGAAGAGTTCGCTGCGGTTGAAACGGTCGCTGCCTGCGACCCAGTGCGCGGGCGTTTTCTCCGCGAAGACGATGGAGTCGAAGAGCACGCCGTTCTTGCCCTGCACGGTGAGCACGCCGCCGCCACGTTGGGTGAGATTGTCGAGCATGACCCAGGCTTCGAGGGTCTTGGCGGTGAGTCTTTTCGGCAAAGAGCCGGATTTCGCCATGGACTTGCCATCGACAATGAGCGCGCCGTTTTCGATGCGGGCGGAGCCGACGAGTTCGAGATTCAGGTGACCTTTGAGATCGCTCAAATCCTTGTCGAAGGTCCATTCGGCGAGAGCTTCAGGCAGGTCAGTGGGCGTGGCAGGCAGCTTGCGTTCGGCTTGAAGCATGGTGCGTGCGGGATCGAGGATGGCAGCGATCTGGCGGTTCAAAGCGCTGATCTTTTCCTCCTGCACGGCGACTTCGCGGGCTTGATCGGCGCTCTCCTTTTGTGAAACGGCGAGATAGGCGAGGCTCTGCTTCACCTCGTCGTCGCTCGCTTCGCGTGAGTAAGCTTGGCGGAACATCTGACGAACGCGCACGTCATCGGTCCGATTCTTGCCGTCATTGACGACGTCGCTGGCCCAATTGCGTGACCAGTCGATGACCTTGCTGTCGTTGAGCAGGGTCAGCGATTGGGCGGGGACGTTGGTGACATCGCGTTTGCCACGCGTGATGAAGGGCACGGGGGCGTCGAAGGTGGCGAGGAAGGGATCGAGGGCGTTGCGGATGACTTTGACGTAAATGCTGCGTCGCGGATCGCCGCTGCCGACGGACTCGCCGTAGAGCGTGGTGTCGAGCTTGCCGGACAAGGTGACGATGGAATCGCGAATGGCCTCGGCTTCGAGTCTGCGGATGCTCCAATGACTGAGGAGCTTGTTTTCCGGGTCTTTTTGCGTAGCGGCCTCGGAAGCGTGTGCGCTACGCTGGAAAGCTTTGGAACTGACCATGAGCTTGAGCGTCTCTTTGATCGAACCGCCGCTGTCGATGAAACGCTGGGCGAGGAAGTCGAGAAGCTCAGGATGCGTGGGCAGTTCGCCGAGTTTGCCAAAATTGTCCGTGGTGGCGACGATGCCGCGACCGAAGACGTGATGCCAGAGACGGTTCACGATGACGCGTGCGGTGAGCGGGTTGCGCTTCATGTCGGCCATGTGCTTGGCGAGTTCGAGGCGACCGCTGCCGGTGGTTTTGAAGGGCGTGGGATCGAGCGCGTCGAGGAAACGGCGTGGCACGATGTCGGAGGGTTGCTTGTGATCGCCACGCACGAACAGCGCGGCGTCTTTGGCGTCGGCTTCGATGACGCCCGGCACGCGTGTTGGGGCAGGGAGCTTGGCTTCGAGCTCGCGGTAGCGTTTGATGAGCAGATCGATGGAGCCAAGGGAGAGTTTCTTGGCCTGCACCAGAGCATTGAGCGCTTCGGCTTGAGCATTGCTCAGGGTGTTGTTCTGCCAGGCGGTGATCAGTTGATGCGGTGAAGCCGTCGAAACGGCGGGCGCATCGGGCGGCGGCATGTCCTTGGTGATGCGGACGTCGGTGATGCCGAACCACGAGCGATCATTCGTGAACTCCGCCGGCATGTCTGCTGCGGTGGTGATCTGCAGGAAGACTTCGTCGCCCTTCCAGAAATCGAGTTCGAGCGGCCGCCATTTGAATTCCTCGTCCTTGGCATCCTTTAGCACGACGGCCTTGTGGATGGTGCCGGTGCGCGGGTAGTTTTGGACGACGTATTTGGCCTTCACCCCGCTATTTCCGGCAACACGGAACCACAGCGTGCCTTCGGGGCATTCGAAGCGCTGGCTGAAGAGGACGGCACGATCCTTGGAACTGATAAGGTCAGAGAAGTAGCCGCCGGGGTAGATGCGCAGGCCTGTTTCGGTGATGGCGAATTCACCGGCCTTTGTTTTGGTGAGGCCTTGGGTGAACCATTGGAAGTTTTGGAGGTTGTCGTCGGAAGTGTCGGCCTCGTCTGACGCCTCCGACTTTGGTGCGGTCTTCAGCCAGTCAGCGATGAGCGCGGTTTTGATTTCGGTTTTGAGCGCTTTCAACTCGGCGCGGATGGCATCACCGGTGCCG
>CAMAZK010000235.1 GCA_945863205.1 Akkermansia muciniphila
GATTCGTTCGAAAACAAGCCGCGCGCGATGCCGGCCTGAATCACGGACTTGAGCGCGGCCCCGGTGAATCCGCCCACCGCCGCATGGCTGGTGAATGCACCGTTAAAGATGTCGCTGATGGCCTGGGGCAGGAGAGCGGCGTTTTTGATCAGGATCAGCACGCAGCCGATCACATAGCCGACAGCCATGATCGGCACGAGGAAGCCGCAGACCTTGGCGATGCTCTTCACTCCGCCGAGGATCACGGCGCCGGTGATCGCCGCCATGACGAGGCCGCACACCCAGCGCATGACGTTCTCGTCGTCGCCCGGATTGACGTAGTCTTTGAGCGATTCGACCACCGCGTTCGCCTGGAACATGTTGCCGATGCCAAAGGCCGCCACGCAGGTGAAGGCGGCGAACACCATTCCCAGCCACTTCTGGCCCAGACCGCGTTCGAGGGCGTACATTGGGCCGCCAGCGTAGGAGCCGTCCGGCATTTTGACGCGATACTTCACCGCGAGCACGGCTTCCGAATACTTCGTGGCGATGCCGAAGACGCCGGTCAGCCACATCCAAAACACCGCCCCAGGGCCGCCCGTAGCCACGGCGCCCGCCACGCCGATGATGTTCCCCGCGCCGATCGTGGCCGCCAGGGCCGTCATCAGAGCACCGAACTGCGACACGTCGCCATCCTCATCCGTTTCTTTGGAGAATGAAATCTTGATCCCCCGGGGAATGAAGCGCTGGATGAAGCCCGTGCGGACGGTGAGAAACAAGTGGGTGCCGAAAAGCAACACAATCAGTGGCACTCCCCAGACAAAGCCGGAGAACTCGGAGGCAAATTTCTCAAAATCCATGGGACGTTTTAACGGCGGGGGCTGAACGACGCCAAGCACAAAAGAGAGGCACACACACGATTCTCTCGTTCGGGGGCATTTTTACCGGAGAATGACATTCCCGTTGCGTTTAAGACGCCCGCGCCGCTATCCTCGCGGTCCTCAATCAAACCATGAAGCCCACACTCTTCCCCAATCGTCGCGCTTTTCTGCGCGGAACCGCCGCCACAGCTGGTGGCATTTTCTTCCCGAACCTCCTCCTCGGCCAGGAAGGCGGGGTGAAAAAGATCAACGTCGCCGGCATCGGCGGTGCGGGTGGCAAGGGCGCGTCTGACGTCGGCATCGCCGCCGAGGGCGCGAACGTCGTCGCCATCTGCGACATCGACAGCAACCGCCTCAAGGACGCGCAGAAGAAGTATCCCGGCGCGAAGATGTTCACCAGCTTTCAGGAGATGTTCGAAACCATGGGCGACAAGATCGACATGTGTACCGTCTCCACACCCGACCACGCGCATTACCCCGCCGCGATGGAGGCCATCAAGCGCGGCAAGCACGTCTGCGTGCAGAAGCCGCTGGTGAACCGTATCTGGGAGGCCAACCAACTCCACGAAGCCGCCAAGAAGAAGGGCGTGAAGACCAACATGGGCAACCAGGGCCACACCGGCGAGCAGATCCGCCAGCTCAAGGAGTGGATGAACGCCGGCGTCGTCGGCAACGTGAAGGAAATTCACGTCTGGACGAACCGCCCCATCTGGCCGCAGGGCCAGGCCGCCATGGACATCTACACCGGCAAGACCGCGCCGAAGCCCCGCCGCAAAGAGGAGTCCAACGGAGCCGCCGAGGGCGTTGGCCAGGCTCCCGAGCATGTGAACTGGCAGCAGTGGCTGGCCCAGGTGCCGGATCATCCTTACATTCCCGGCTTGCACCCCTTCGCCTGGCGCGGCCACCGCGAGTTCGGCGCCGGTGCCATGGGCGACATGGGCTGCCACATCATGGACGGTCCCTTCTGGGCCTGCGAGCTCGGCGAGCCCTATCAAATCGAGGCGGAAGTCGGCGAACTCACCGACCTCAGCTGGCCAGCCTGGTCCCACGTCGTCTGCTCCTTCAAGCACGTCAAATACGGCGACATCAAGCTGCACTGGTATGAAGGCATGAAGGACGGCAAGCCCATGAAGCCCGAGCGTCCGGCGAAGCTGGAGGCCGACCGCGACTACGACAAGATGAAGGGCGGCTTCATCATCGTCGGCGACGAGGACAGCATCCTCAATCCTGGCGACTACTGCGAGGCCCTCGAAGTCGTCGGCAACCGTCCGAAACTCGTCAAGTTCTTCAAGGAAACGCCGAAGACGCTGGAGCGCTGCCTGGCCCCCGGCAAGCCGCAGCTTGAGCTCGTCATGGCCATCGAGCAGAACAAGACCGCCGGCAGCAACTTCGACTACTCCGTGCCGCTCACGAAGCTCTGCCTATTCGGCAACTTCGGCATCACCAACCCAGGCAAAGTCATTCGCTGGGACAGCGCCACCCAAATGACCGACAGCGAGGAAGCCAACAAGCTCATCCAGCGCGCCGCCGTGCGTCAGGGCTGGGAATACAGCGCTGCGAATCTTTGATCCGCACCCCCGTTCTTCGGTGAACACTCATCGCCCGGCAGCCCCCGCTGCCGGGCGATTTTTTTGTGGCGAACCAGTTTTCGTAGCTCGGGTGTGGCGTCAGCCCGCCAGAAAGCCGTGCATTCCCCACATGAAGCAACTTCTTGCTGCACACGCCGCTGGAGAAGCCTCCGAAACTCCAAACTCAAATCATCTGCATCGCATGAAACGCATCAGCGTGGCGATGAAACGTGTGGGGCGCATGGGCAGGAGATGTCATTGTTGAGTGTTCATTCCAGCTCAGGCGGCCCTGGTCACATTTTCCAAAGAGCGGCAGGGGAGATGGAGGACTTCATTTCGAAATCCCATCCTTTACCAGCCCGGCCATCGCCTCCGCAAAGCCCTTGCCGATGCCTCCGAGGATTTTTGCGGAGCCGAGGTAGTGGAACTCGGCGTTGGAAACGCCTTCTTCGAGCACAAGGCGCTCGCGTTCGGTGAGGAATTCGGCGCGCATTTTCTCCACGAGGGCTCTTTCCTCGGCGGGTTTGAGCTTTTGCTCCTTGGTGAGCTTTTTGGCCTTCTCCTTGGCCTCGTTCTCCTTCGCGCGGGCGAGCTTCAACTCGCGATCCCAATACTTTTCGGTGCGGATGGCCGTGACGTTGCCTTTGAACTCGGGCAACTCAGCCGGAGCCGCCATCGCATCGCGGAAGTGTTGATGCGTGGCTTTGTAGCGTTGCTCGTTGGGGCCATACTCGGAGGTTGGACCGCCGACCCCCATGACGCCGATGACGAAGGGCAGCTTCGGTGTGCCAAGTTCCTTGCGCACATCGCGGATGAAATGCGCCATCACGGTGCTGTAGGCATCGTAGCCGCCGGGCTTGTCGCGATTCGGATACGTGCCGCTGTCCACCATGTCGTTCCAGCCTTGGAACCAGGCGAAACCGGCAAGTTCGTAGCCTTGCGAAGCATTGTAATCTGGCACGACGCGTTTCAGGTCGCGGAGCACGGTTTTGACGTGCTCAATCATGAGCCGGTAATTGACGCCGGTCTCTTTTTTCTTCTCTGCCTTGATCGTTGCGATGTCCTTGCCCTGCTTTTGAAACTGCGAGAGCTGCGGTTCATTAAAAACATACGGACCGGCACTCGGCGGCCTGAAATCGGTGTTCAGGCTCTTTCCTCCCCACGCCGTCTTGATGATCAAAATGGGCGCGTCCGTGAACTTCTGCATATAGAGGCCGAAGGTGAACTCCGGGCCGATTTTCTCCTTCGTCGCGCCAAAACCGGCCGTGAGCTTGCCCGTTTGCTCCGTCGTTTCATCGCCCGCGCAGCCGATCGACGAGATCCACACGCGCTCGCAAGTCCTCGGCTTGCCATCCGCGCCGGTCATCGCAGCCAGCATCGGCTTCATTGCCGGATCCATGCCGATGTGCTCAAAGGTGCTCACCTTCGCGTGGCCCTGCATGTTGGATTGACCGGCGAGGATGAAGACCTTGAGCGGCGCGGCCTGGAGTGATGCCGCGATGAGGAGTGAGGCGAGGATGTGTTTCATGGGTTGGAGAGTTGGTGAATGGTGCCATGCAGAATGCGGTCGCCGATTTTCAGTTCATAGCACCAAGTCGGAGCCAATTCGGGAATGTCGAGGGTGATCGTCTTCTTGTCCTCGCTCAGTTTCACACTGCGGATGGTCAGCTCGTGCTCATCATGGTGTTTTGAGCCATAGTTCTTCGTGCGCTTTAGCGCCCAAACTCTCATCGCGCAGTCAGTCCGGTCAATAGGGTCACTAAATGTCACCCTCATCTCACCTTTCGCTGCCCTCACCGCCAGCGGCACCTGCGCAGGCCGCTCACTGCGGCGGATGCGGTGGAAGGCTCCGGGTGAGGTCGCATTTCCTGCCCAGGCGAACATGCCGCAGGTGTAGAGCGCTCCATCGCTGCCAAAACGACCGCGCATGATGCCGGTGGCGAAGGCGGGCATGGGCAGTTCGCACACCGCGCCCTGCCATTGGCCGTTCACTTCTTCGTGCGGGATGATGAAGGCCTTGCCGGTGCCGTAGCTGAGATTGAGCAACGAGCCGCCGAGATTACCCCAGGCGTTTTTCGGCACCCAGATGAGCTCGGCGGGGCTGCGGTCTTTGTCGTTGGTCACCCACACGAGTGGCTGCTCCATCGCGGAATCGGATTCGTCGGTGACGCTGGTGTAGCCATACATGTTTCCGTAGAAGCCGCCCACTTTGACCCGGTTGATGCGGTTCTTCGGTGTCCAGAAGCCTTCTTGGTCGGTGACGAAGAAGGTGCCGTCGTCGTTCAGGCACACGCCGTTCGCGGCGCGGAAGCCGGTGGCGAGGATTTCGGTCTTTGCGCCATCGGCGCTGACCTTGAGCAGCGTGCCGTGCTGCGGAATGACGCTATCGAGCGCGTGGCGGCCGGACTTCGCATAGTAGAAATTGCCCGCGGCATCGGTTTGCAGGCCCATCGCGAACTCGTGAAAGTGCTCGGTGACCTGCGCGTCGTCGTTGAAGCACTCGATGAAGTCGGTTTCCCCATCCGCGTTCAAATCGACGAGCTTGGCGAGTTGATCGCGGCAAAGCACAAACAGCTCCCCATCGCGAAACTTCACGCCCAGCGGTTGAAACAGCCCGCTGGCGATCCGACGCCACGTCAGCGTGGCAGGCGCTTTCGCCATCAAGCCATCCACGCGCCACACATCGCCATTCCACATCGCCACGATGGCCGCCTTGCCATCCGGCGTGAAATCGAAGCCACCGGGACGCATCCAGCTTTGGAATGGATTCTCGATTGCCAGCGAAAAGTCATCGGCGATGAACGCGGCATCGTCTTTGCCTGCCACCGAGGTCGTGGTGACGGTTTGCGGCCATTGCGCCGGAGCGCCTTTGGTCAGCGGCTCCAAATCCAATGACGAGCTTAGAGTGTTAGCCAAAGAATCGATTGATGGCTGATCTAACCGGGAGATGAAAAATCGTGCCTTCTCACCCGAAGGCAACTTAGCCACCCAGAAGCCATTCTGGCGACTCATGGTAACGCCATCGCCTTCTACAAGAGCGTTCACTGAGTCTGGAGCGACACGTAGGAAAAGCGGTTGTGGAGCCTCTGCAACGTTTACAGTTCGCACCAAGACCGGAGTTGCACCGTAGTCGATCCAACTAGGCGATTCGAGCACGCGGGTGCCGTGGATGCTCGCTGCGATCACGCTTTTGTTTTGATGCTTGTAGAGCCCCAGGAAGCGCAAACCGGCCACGGGGCCGTATTTTTTGCCGTCTTTGGCCGCAGCGCGGGTGTCTTCAAAACTACCGCTGAGGCTCCAGCCGGGCTCGACGGGCAACACGAACTGTTTCTCGCCGATGAGGCTCGTGTGCGTGCCGTGGCTGCCATCGAAAGCGATGCCTTTCCAGTCCACAAACGCGCCGGTGCTCGCGGCAGCGACGCGCATCGTGTCGTGATCGTAAACCATCCACGCGCGGCCTTTCGTCACGCCGCCGGGTCCGTCGTCGAGCCGGATGGCGATGCCTTTTTGCGCGATGTTGTCCGCAGCGACCTCCAGCGTCCAAAACAGCGCGTTGCCGAGTTCCATGCGTTGATACGGAGGCAGCGTGGTGTCGATTTTTTCGGCCTCAGCGCGTGCGAGGCCGCGTGGCAGCGAGGCGAGTTCGATCTCTTTGAGTTGCGATGGATTGTGCGGGCGCAGGAAGGTCTCGCGGATGTAATGAATGACCGCATACTTCTGCGCGGTGGTGTATTGCGGCTGCGGCACCATCTGGCCGAAGCCTTTGGTGAGCGTGACATACATCGAGAAGGGATCGCTGCCGTTTTTGAACTGCCCTTCGGCAAATCGCAGCGCGGTGGGCAGCGAGCCCGGTTGCTCCTTCGTGCCGTGGCAGACGACGCAGAGCGTTTTGTAGATCGTCGCGCCTTCTTCGAGCGTCTTTGCATTCCATCCGCCGACGATCTCTGCGTGATCGCTGCGCTCCAGCGCCTGCACCCAGCCACTGCCGCATTCGATGACCGGTTTGCCGCTCGCCTTCGGCGCATGCGTGAAGTCGGGTGTGTTCGCGCCCGCGCCGCCGTCTTTGAAGAGCAATGCGATCTCCTTTCGTGGCAGCGCCCGCTTCCAAACCTTCACGACGCTGATTTTGCCATTGGTGAAATCGCCGCCGAAGTTCGGCGCGGCGCGCCCAACTTTGAAAACGTGCTCTTTTTGATCCGGCTTCGTGAAGTTCGCCTTCTCCGCGATCTCTTTGCCATCGAGCCACAGCTTCGCGGTGCCGCCGGTGACGCTCAGCACGGCGGTGTGCGGCTTGCCGTCGTTCACTTTCGCGTCGGAGTTGATCGCGCCGAGCCAGCCGATGTCATAGACGAGCCTGCCGCCGCGAATGAAAAGCGCCTTCGCATCCGGCGACCACTTGCCCGTCGGTGCGCACAGCGAGAACAGCGTGCCTTGCCCCGTCGATTCAAACTCCGCCATCGCCGTGAAGTCCGCGCCGAGATCGAGCCCCGCGTCCGGAAAATCCTGCGCCCCCGTTTTCGCCAACGCCGTCACATTCTCCGGTCCACGCACGAGTTTGCCCCCACTCCACACCCGCAGCACAGGCACCCCCTTCGCCGGATGCTCCACCGCGATGTCGTGCGGGCCTTTCGCATCCAGTGAGAGCGTCAATTCATCGCACAGCTTCACTTTCGCCGCGCCTTCGAGGTGCAGACGATAATTGAGAGGCCATTCGGGGGCATCGAGTGGCAATGCATCGCGTGGTGTTGCCGCAAATGCGGAGCAGGAAGATAACGCGATGAGAATGAAGAGCGATGGGCGCATGAGAGGAGTCACATCAACGGTGGTCGATGACAAAAGCTGGCCGCGAGAGCACGCCTTTCGACAGCGCTCCGTAGTGATCAGAGCGCCAGAAGTTCTTCAAGTCGGCGGCGGTGATGAGTTGGAGGCCGGGAGTGGCCACGGCGGGGTTGCAGAGGATGTAGAGATCCTCCTTGGCGATGTAGCCGCAGACATTGAGTGTGTGTCCGGCGCTGCCGTTCGGGTATTGAGGGCCGATGTATTTGAAATCGACGATGACGGGCCGACCGGCATCGAGTTCGCTTTTGAGCATTTCGGTGGCTTTCACGAAGCCGTCGTCATCGGGTGTGTAGGTGACGAGTTTCCACCTCTGGCCGATTTTGGCTGAGGCATCGAGCAAGTGGCCCCAATCGGTGCCGGTGCCGAGCGGCGATGGGCAGAGTTTTTTGAAGTCCCAGCCGCCGATCTTGCTGCCATGGAAGCGGGCGAAGATGGCGCAGGCGGTGGAGCCGCAGTTGTTGTAGCCCTGTTGGATGTGGGGCATCTGCACGAAGGCAAACTTGCTTGGTTCGCCTTTGCGCTGGCGATAGTCGATGAGCTTGAGGAGGTCGGCGGCTTGTTGTGCCGAGGCGTTGCCGGAAGGCTGTGCAGGATGGCCTGTGGGCGAGGTGGGATGGAGTTTGGAGGCTTTGGTCCA
>CAMAZK010000236.1 GCA_945863205.1 Akkermansia muciniphila
GCATCGACGCCAGCCTCGTCCATCTGCACACCTGGTACGCCCACTTCGGCGGCATCCTGGCCAAGCTCAACTACGGCGTGCCGATGGTGCTCACCGTTCACTCTCTCGAACCGCTGCGCCCATGGAAGCGTGAGCAGCTGGGCCATGGCTACGACTTCACCGTCTGGCTGGAAAACACCGCCCTGCGCATGGCGGACGCCGTGATCGCCGTCTCCGAAGAGACGAAGACTGACTTGCTGCGCCTTTTTGATCTCGATCCGCAAAAGCTTCACGTCATCCACAACGGCATCGACCTCGACGAATACCACAAGATCGAGGCCCCGGACGTGCTGCGAAAGCACGGCGTCGATCCCGACCAGCCCTACGTCCTCTTCGTCGGCCGAATCACCCGCCAAAAGGGTATCATCCACCTCGTCCGCGCCATCGAGCACTTCGCGCCCGGCTTCCAGGTCGTTCTGTGCGCCGGTGCGCCTGACACGGTCGAGATCAAAGTGGAGATGGAGGCGGCTGTGGCCGCCGCCAGTCAAAAGCGTCCGGGAATCGTCTGGATTCAGTCCATGCTTCCCGTGCAGGAAAAGATCGCCATGTACTCGCATGCCGAGGCCTTCGTCTGCCCGTCCATTTACGAGCCCTTTGGCATCATCAATCTCGAAGCGATGGCTTGCGAGACGGCCGTGGTGGCCAGCGCCGTCGGCGGGATCAAGGAAGTCGTCGTCGAAGGCGAGACCGGTTTCCTGGTGCCCCTCGATCAGCAGACGGAGAGTCCGTTCGAGGCCGTGCATCCTGAAAAATTCGCACGGGACCTCGCCGCCGCCGTCAACAAGCTCATGGCAGATCCAGAGCTCCGCCGGCGCATGGCCCTCGCAGGCCGTCAGCGTGCCGTGGACCACTTCAGTTGGAAGTCCATCGCCCGGAAGACCCTGGCACTTTACAAGACGCTCGCGGTCTGATGCAGCCCGGTGCCCCGCCTACTTCTGATAAATCGGCAGGAAGTGGTGGTGCACCGACAAGCTCAGCAGCGCCAGAGATGTGGCGTACACAGCGCCCGCGCTCTTTTCGTTGCCATTCCGCGGATACCAGCTGCCGTCCTCTGATTGGGCGCTGATCAGCATCTGCTCGGTTTTCTGCCGGGCCGTGGCCGCATGATCGCCACCGCGCTGGTACATGCCCTGGGCGTAGTAGTAGCAGCCGTAGAAGAACCACGGCTCATTGACTTCAGGCGGAGACTTCATCAGCCAGTTGGCCGAACCGACCACCTCCGGCGCGTCATACTGACCGCAGACCTGCAGGGACAGCAGGCCCGCCGCCGTCGTCGAAAACGTCTGCCTGCCGCCATACGGCTCGTAGCTGAAAGCCGCCGCGTCACTGCGCGGATTCCCGTTTGAATCCCGCTCCACCCGGTAGCTGCGCTTGATGTAGGCCACGGCACTGTCGATCGCCTCTTTCGGCACGTCGAAGCCGGCATTCTTCGCCGCGCGCAGGGACATCACCTGCCAGACGCTGACGGAGATGTCGCTGTCGCTCGAACTCGGTTCGTAGCGCCATCCTCCCCGGTTCGCCTCGCTCTTCGGCACCTGTTGGGAGCGCAGGATCAGCTGCACCGCGCCTTTCAGCATGTCATGCATTCGCTTGTCCGTCGCCTCATCCGGCGCGTGTCCGATCATCTCCGCCAGCATCAGCGTGATGATGCCATGCCCGTACATGCGTGAGCGGTCGCTGCGGCCCAGGTAGCCGTTTTCATCCGGCTCGATCCCCTCCACCACGTAGCGCAGCGCACGACCACAGGCGACGCCTTCCGGCGTGGGGTCGTTCGGCATATGCCCCACGGAGGCCAGACCCATCAGCGCCAGGGAAGTCATCGCCGCGCTGTGGGACGGCAGATCACCGCGCTTCGGCTGGGAGTCCGACTTCTCGTCCACGATCAGGCCAGCCGTCTTCTGCTGCCGGATCAGCCACGCCACCGCCTTCTCCGCAGCCACTTTCACCTGGGGAGAGATCAGCTCCTGCCCGGGCACTTGGGCGGGGAGGCAGGGAAGGGACAGGGCGAAAATCAGGAAGGAGAGGCGCATGGGCTTCACAACGTTCGGCAGGGGCATCATCGTGCGTTCATCCAAGGGATTTGCGGCTCCTGACGAAGAGCCTTCCAGTTGTTATAAGCCAGCATTCCGAACACCAGAAGCGCGAAGATCCCGCCCCCGACCCGGGTGTAAACATCCACCTGCAGCACGTTCAAGACGCCGTTCTGGAGTCCCACCCAAAGGCCGTCCTCAAACGCCAGCAGCGCCAGTGCGGCCGCGCAGACCAGACTCACCTTCAGCGCCGTTTTCTGCCCCGTTCGCCCCAGCAGCGCCGCGCACAGCCGCCCGCCGTCCAGGGGGATGATGGGAATGAGATTCAGCAGCGCCCAAAACAGGCTCACCGCCGTGAAACTGTCCAGCATCTGATGCAGCCACAGCGAAGGCGGCCGCCACAAGGTGATGCTCCATCCCGCAGCCAGGCCCGCGAGAATCTGCAGAGCCGGACCGGCCGCCGTGACCATCACATCCTCCCGGCGCGTCAGGTGCCGGCTGCCCTGAGCCAGGCCGCCGAAAGCGTAAAGCACGACACCCACCCGCCGGTCGCCGAAATTGCGCATTGTCAGCGCGTGACCGAGCTCATGGATCAAAATCGAAAGCAGCACCGCCACCATCCATGCCAGCAGGCTCCGCAACTGCTCGGGGGAACTCGCCCCCAGAGCACCGCCCATCAGTGCGGAGTTCAGCCAAAACATCCAGTGGATGACGATAGGGAAGCCGAAAAGAGGAAATCGCAGCATGGTCCGGAAAGTGAAGCTGCGAGTTCGTTGGGGGCGGTCCCAATGTCAACGCACAAGCTTTGTCGCCCATGGGTTGGAAATCCATTTGCCGAATCAGGAGCACCGTCTAAGATCGCCCTCCTTCGTGTAGGCCAGCATAGCTCAGCGGTAGAGCAGCGGTTTTGTAAACCGCCGGTCGTCGGTTCAATTCCGACTGCTGGCTCCACTTTTCGATCGGTGATCGAAGTCACGCATTTGGTTTTCATTGAGCCCCGGGGCATTGGGTTGGCGCGATTTTTGGCTCTGCATCGTCGCCACTCTTCCTCAAATCCCCCGAAGTGGATCGAAAGCTCATCATCCCCGCTGGTGCGCCCGTCAGGAATCGAACCTGAATCTGCGGCTTCGGAGACCACCATTCTATCCGTTGAACTACGGGCGCTTTCCTCCGGGGCGCGATGTTTCGCATGGGCAGCCGGAGGCGGCAAGTCGTTTTCCACGGGATAATCGGCCATCCCTGGCTCCTCAAAGGAGTTCACGCTTGGCGCCCCCGCTCTTCGCGGAGGCCTGGAACTTGTTCCAGCGGAAGGGCTCGATGACCTGCCCCCAGAACGACTTGGGCATCGCGGATTTGATGCCGATGTCCGCTGGCGGCCGACGGGTGGTGTCGTCGTAGTAGGTGCCAAAGACGAGGTCCCACAGCATCAGGTTCTCTCCGTAGTTTTTGTTCCCCTCCCGCAAATCCATGGAGTGATGCCAGCGGTGAAGCGTCGGCGTGTTGAAAACGTAGTTCAGCCAGCCGCAGCGCACGCGGATGTTCGCATGGGTCAGGAAGCCGATGTAGGCGGTGATGGACCCGAACCACAGCACCACATCCTTCGGTGCACCGGCCAGCGCCAGCAGCGGAGCGGAGAAAATCATGCTCTTGAGCGTGTCGATGATGTGAAAACGGCCCGTGTTGAAGAACCACAGCTTCTTGGAGCTGTGATGCACGGCGTGGAACCACCACAACGGCATCCATTCGTGAGCGATGCGGTGCGCCCAGTACAGCCCGAACTCCGCCACGACCAGCCCAAGCACGACCTGAAAGAACATCGGCCAGTGATTCGGCCAGATTCCGGTGCCCTGCTCCCCTCCCACCACCGTGGCCAGTCCCAGCCATGTCAGCGAGACCACCAGCAACTGCACGAACGACTTTGTGAAAGCCGTGTGGACCAGGTCGGGGACTTCTTGACCGTCGGACTTCAACCACTGCCGCTCATGCGGATGAATTCGCTCCAGCACGAACAGCAGCCCGGCGAGGCTGAAGTAGGTGATGTTGAACGCCAGCGGACCGTTCCCACTGGCGATCCCGATCCCCGTGGGGATGAGGGCGGCGACGAGGACGAGCGGCCAAATCAGGTAATCAATCAGAGTGCGGAGCATGCTGTCTTTTTTCAAAGCGAGAAAATGGCGGGATTCCAGTGCGGAAATGGCGAATGACATCTCACCGCTTGCACTCCCACGGCAGGCGTGTTCGATGCCCGCCCATGAAATCCGTCATCGCTGTTTCCCCCGGAGATCTCGCCATCCTCGACACGCCCCGCCCCCGGCCGGGCGCTTATCAGGCGCTGGTGCGTACGGAATGCGCCTGCCTGTGCAATCGCACCGATTCGGAGCTGCTTGGCGGCACTTTCCCCGGCATGGAGGACAAGTTCCCCTTCGCCCTCGGTCACGAGAGCGTCGGCATCGTCGTCGAGGTGGGGGAGAAGGTGAAAAACTTCCGTGTGGGGGATCGCGCCGTCGGCGGTCTGGTCTTCGATCTGCAAAAAGAGGGCGTGGACTCGGGTTGGGGCGGCTTTGGCGAGTTCACTCTGGCCAATGACCATGAAGCGATGGTCGCCGATGGCGTGGCGGACGAAGCGCACGGCTGGGTCGAGGTTTTCGAGATTCAAACCCGTGTCGATGCCGACATCCCGCCGGAGGAAGCCGTGCTGCTGTGCACCTGGCGCGAAGTGCTGGGCGCCTTCCGCGATTTTCATCTTCAGCCTGGCGATGACGTCCTCATTTTCGGCGCAGGTCCCGTCGGTCTGAGTTTCGTGAAACTCGGCCGGCTTTTCGGACTCGGCTGGATCGGCATCGTGGACCGGCATGCCGACAAGCAGGCCAAAGCCCTCGCTTTCGGCGCTGATGCCGCCTTTGCGCCCGGAGATAAAGCCATCGCCAATTTAGCTGCGACTCGCGGCAAGAAGCTCGATGCCGTCATCGACGCCGTCGGGCACCCGGACATCGTGCAGCAGGGCCTGCCGCTGCTCCGGCGCGGCGGATCGCACTGCATCTATGGCGTGCTAACCCGCGGAGTCCTGCACATCGACAAGTCGAAAGCCGACTTCAATTTCAACCTCTTCGTCCACCAGTGGCCCACCCGCCGCTATGAGAAGGAATCCCAGGCCGCCATCTGCCAGTGGATTCGTGACGGCAGACTCACCTCCGCCGACTTCATCACCCACCGTTTTCCCTTGGAGAAAATCGCCGATGCTTTCCGCGCCGTCAGCGATCGGAAAGTCATCAAGGCCCTGCTCGAATACGCGTAGTTCCAGGCTGATGCGACATGACTTGTAGTGCGAGGTCAAGAGAGTGAGAAATACGTGTGAATCACTGTCGCTCACTTTGTTGGTGGGGGGCGGAGACAGGCTCGTGGGGCTGGTTGAACCGCGATCCAACGACGTCTGAAGATTCTTGAGGCGAGCTGGCGCGTCCTTTCCATCAATTCCGCTCCCTGCGCTCACGTCGAAGACGAAACCATTTCAACACAAGGGCGACCGTTAGATAGCATGCACCAAAAAACCCGGCTCCAAACAGGCCCCGCTCCCACCAATGCCAGGGCCTGATCATTTCACGCAGGTCCAGGCCATTGAAGAGGCCAGCAGCGATCACGAAGGTGAGAAAAGACGACGAGTTGCTCATGGCGGGTTCAGATAACGCTTGCTGAGTTTGGTTGCCTGTCCTGTCAACCTGCCGCCTGTCCCCCCTCATTTGGGGGGAGTGACCGAGAAAAGCGGGTGCAGAAGGTGGAGATCAATTCAAGATTAACCTCATTCACCCTTTTCTCACCCCATGTACGGACTCGTCAACAAAGCCATCGAAGACCTCGTCGTCACCCATTTCGGAGAAGACAAGTGGGAAGCGATCAAGAGCAAGGCTGGGGTGGATGTGGACGTGTTCGTCAGCAATGAAGCCTATCCGGACGACATGACCTATGATCTCGTCAGCGCGGCTTCGGAGGTGCTGGGGGCATCGGCGAGCTCGATCCTCATCGCGTTCGGTGAGCACTGGGTGCTTGAGACGGCGGCGAAGAGCTACGGCGCCATGATGAAGGCGGGGGGCGGCTCCCTGAAGGAGTTTCTCGTCAATCTGCCGAACTTCCACACCCGCGTGCAGATGATCTACCCCAAGCTCCAGCCGCCGCGCTTCGAGTGTTCGGACGTTGGGGGAAACTCGCTGACCTTGCACTACTTCACCCATCGTCTGGGGCTCACCGATTTCGTGGTGGGTCTCGTGCAGGGGCTGGGGAAGCTCTACTCCACACCCGCCACGGCCACGGTCACTGCGGCGAAGTCGGCGGGTGCGGATCATGATGTGTTTGAGGTTACCTGGGGTGCCGCTGCTGCATGAACCTCCGCGCCGACAAATCCAGCGTCGTCAGCAGCCTGCCCACGCGCGAATTTTTTCGTGCATTCCCATTCTACTTCGTCTGGAATGCGCAGGACGTGATTCTGGAAGTCGGCCCGTCTTTGCCGAAACTCTGTCCCCTCGCCGTCCCTGGGGCGCGGCTGCAGGATGTCTTTTTCTCGACGCGTCCAGAGGGGGAATTCAGCCACTTGCTCGCATGCAAGCACCGTGGCCAGCTCTTCCTCCTGGACGACCTGCGGGATCACCGTGGCCTGCGCGGCCAGGTGATCATTCTGGAGGACATTAACCTCGGGGTCATGCTCAGCTCCCCCTGGCTGACTGATCCTGACCAGGTTGAAGCCTGCGGCTTGACGATGAGTGACTTCGCGGTTCACGACCAGACCATGGACCTACTCCAGGTCCTGCAAACCCAGCGCATGGCCACGGCCGACCTGCAAAAGCTGAACAAACGCCTCACCGAGCAGCGCACGCAGCTCCGCCAACAGGAGGCGCAGTCGCGCAAGCTCGCGCTGGTGGCGGCGCGCACCGACAACGCCGTCGTGATGACCGATGCCGAAGGGCGCATCGAGTGGGTGAACGAGGGCTTCACCCGCATCACCGGATGGTCCATGGACGAGGTCATCGGCAGGACGCCCGGCTCCTTTCTACAAGGCCCGGAGACTGACCCGGTCACGGCTGCCTACATTTCGGCCATGCTGAGGAAGAAAAAGGGCTTCAGTACCGAGATCCTCAACTATGACCGCTCAGGCCGTAAATACTGGGTCTCGCTCGAAGTACAGCCCATTCTCGACCCGGACGGCAAAGTGGTGAGCTTCATGGCCATCGAGACCGATGTGACGAAGCGGCGGCAGGACGACCAGCGCCGCGCCCTGCAGTTTTCCGCCAGCCGCATCCTGGCAGAGGCCGACTCGATGCGTGAGGCCGCAGCCAGAGTGATCCAGATGATCTGCGCAAAGCTCGGCTGGAGTGTCGGTAGCCTGTGGATGCTCGATCCCAGCCTCAAGGAGCTGCGCATGGCCGAGTTGTGGCACGATCCCGCGAAGGACTTCGCAGCCTTTGTGAAAATCAGCCACGAAAGCCGGTTCGCCTCAGGCCAGGGCCTGCCGGGCATGGTGCTCGAGAAAGAGCAGAGCCACTGGCTGCGCGATCTGCCGCAAAATGCCGGCTGCACCCGTGCCTCAGCAGCGCAGGCCTGCAGCCTCAAAAGTGCGCTGGCCTTTCCCGTGATCGCCCGCGGAGAGATCATCGGCGTCTTCGAGATGTTAAGCAGCGAGATCACGGATCCCGATGACGCCCTGCTTCAGGCGCTCAGCGGCATCGGCAATCAGATGGGGCAGTTCATTGAGCGAAAATCGGCCGAACTCCAACTGGTCAAGGCCAAGGAGGCCGCCGAAGCCGCCAGCCGGGCCAAGAGC
>CAMAZK010000237.1 GCA_945863205.1 Akkermansia muciniphila
GCGGATCTGCCGCTCATCGAAGGGCAGCAGGCAGAAGGCGGGATACTGGCTGCGGTCGATGCCCTCGCGGTCCTCGCCAGTGAGCATGGCGTTCTGGCTCCAGACATCGCGGAAGTAGTGACTGCGGCAGGAGAGGAGCAGCTTGCCAGACTTTTGAGCGGTTGGGGGCAGGGCGGACCAGAGCGTGCGGATGAAGTCGCGGGCGCGGTCCTGGGTGAGATGGACGATTTTTTCGTCAAGGCCGTCGAAAATGATGAGCGCACCTTCCTCCCGCACGAGGCGCAGCAGATCGGCAGCGGTGACGGTGCGGTCGGTGACGCGCCAGGAGCGCTGGATGACGCTGGTGAGCAGCTCCTCAATGGTGGGCACCGCGCCGGGGCGGTCGCCGACGTAATCCCGCAGGTCGATGTAGATGGGCAGCGGGTATTGGCCGGGTTCCCTGCCGCGTTTGTCGATCAGCAGCCGGGTGAACTGCTTCAACGTGGTGGTCTTGCCGATGCCGACCTCTCCCAGCAGCGCGAAGAACGACGAGCCTTCCGTGCGCACGGCCCAGGCTTCGAGCTCATCCATCGCGTCACGCGCCTCGCCGAGATGCGCCTTCGCCGGATCGAGCGCTTCACGCTCCGAGAGATGATGTGCAAAGCCTCGCGTGCGCTGGAAGTGCCGCGTCTCCTCCGGCGTGCGCATCAGACGCAGCGTGTCTTCGGGGCTGAGGTAGCGTGGATCGTCAGTCTCTGCCTGCATGCTCCTCTGCGGAGAGAACGAGCGTCTCTCGGCCTTCGATTGGCCGCGGTGGGGCAGGGGAGCGGAGGGGCTGAGATTCGGGTCAAGGCCGGTTTGCTGGCTGAAATAAGCATCGAGGCGCTTTTCCATTTCCTCGTGGAGATGGCGTGAGAACTCCGTCTTTTCCGTGGTTTGCCGCATTTGATCGAAGGTGCGGCCACGCAGGAAGAAAAGCTGATTTTCCTCTAAGCCCTTCAAGTCGTGGCGGTCAAAGCTGACAGGAACCAGACCAACCGGAATGACCGGTTTGCAGCTTTCACTGCTGACAAAGGGCGGGATTTCGTTTTCACCGATGTAGTCACTGCCCAGAAAGTCCGGGCTGACCATGAAAAGACCGAAATGACATTCGGTGATGGCTCGCAGGATTCGCTCATGCCATTTCTCGCCAACCATGATCTCGCGGTCGCTCCAAAACTCGAGCTCGTAGTTCTTGGACGGCTTAAACTGCGAGCGCAGTCCTTTCACGAGGGCTTCAGCCAGCGCCTTGTTCTCATGCGCGTAAGAAATGAAAAAGCGCACGACTCGCTTCCGGGCTGCCATCGCGCTGCCGGTGGTGGCGATGCCTTTGGAGGGGACGAAAGGCCGCCCGGCGATGTCCGCCGTGACCTGCTCAGAGAATCGCGTGGCCCGCAGGACGGCGGCGTCCGGGCCGGTGAACCACACGGTTCGCTCGCTGGGCGGGCTTTTCTTTTTCGTATCGACCTGAAACCGCAGACCGAGGTCAGGTTTGGACTGCTGGTCGCCATCCGCCGCGTCGTTGAGGCGCTTCCGCAGCCGGGTGAGGTTGGCAAGGGCGGTTTGCGTGTCCTCGCCGGGAAAAAGCTGGTCCAGAGCATCTGAAAGCCGGATTTTCGGGGCGGTGGACAGTTTCAGGAGCTTCAAAAAACGGTCCCGGTCCGTCTTGCCCACCTCCTCCAACCACCGCGTCACCTCAGCTCGGAGAGATTCACCAAACAAGACAGTTTCCGTGCTCATTGGATGAACAAGCCGTCTGAAAGTCACTCAGCAAGGTGTTTTTGGAGGATTAGCGGGCTATTTTGGATGAATCCATCAATACCTCCAAGACGAAGCTACGGCCTGAAACTCAGTCATCGGGCTAGTCCTGGCCATTCTCCGGGCCGCGTTGTGCATCATCTCTAAAGGGTGAGCAGATCCCTGTCTCAGCCCACTCTCACATAAGCTTACCTTTCGCCCAAGCGCATCTGCTTCAATCGCTGGCCCATGTTCCGCTCCAGCATCTCCCATAACGCCTCAGGCGACATCGCAGGCTGCTTGGAGCCAGTCGTCTGCATCGGGAGCGACGAGGGCTTGATAGAAGCAGAATGAGTCTGAGCCGGAGGCGTCCATGCTGGCGATGTCACGGTGGCGGGCATGGGCGGAGTGTAAACGGAGCGAGTGGAGCGGACAACGGCTATTTCAGGCGGCTCAGCACGCCTCGCCCACCTTCTCACCGGCGAGCTTGGCAGCGCGTTCGGCGAGTTCGATGTGGAATTGCTCGGGGGTGGGTTCTGCGCCCTTGGTGCGGGTGCGGTCGAACCAGTCGGCGAAAATCTCGCCTTCCTGACGCTCGGCTTTGAAGGCTTCGAGAAATTCGCGCACCTTGACGGGGACGTCTTCGCCGAGCACGGACTTGTATTCGAGTCCGGCGAGGCGGTTCCCGCGGATGCTGCCGCCGACGAACATGGCGTATTTGTTTGGTGAGCGCCCGACGAAGCCGAAATCGGCGTTGTAGGGACGACCGCAGCCGTTTGGGCAGCCGGTCATGCGGAAGAGGATCGGCTCGTCGGCGAGGCCGAGTTCGCGGAGTGTTTCGTCGATCTTGTCCATGAAGCCGGGCAGCACGCGCTCGGATTCGCTGAGGGCCAGGCCGCAGGTCGGCAGGGCGACGCAGGCGTGGGCGACCTTGCGGGCGCGTGTCATGGCATCGCTGTGGACGACGCCGTGCTTGGCCAGGATGGCATCGACGGCGTCTTTTTGATCAGGGGAGACCTCGGCGATGATGAGGTTCGTGTTGGGCGTGACGATGAGGGGCAGGTCGAGTGTCTGGCAAAGTTCAGCGAAGGCGCTGCGATAGTGCGGCCCATCTTCACGGTCCACAATGCGGCCCATGCTGACATGGACGGCGCAGTAGAGTTTGCCATCGCCCTGCTCGTGCCAGCCGAGGTTGTCCTCGACGGTGTCGAAGCTGAGTTCCTTCGGCGGAAGGGTTTCGATGCCGGGAAGGCGGCGCACGACTTCAGCGCGGAAGCCGTCGAGGCCCATGGTCTGCACGGTGTACTTGAGACGCGCGTTCTTGCGCTCGGTGCGGTTGCCGTGGTCACGCTGGGTGGTGACGATCGCTTCGATGGCATCGACGACGTTTGCACGCTTTGCATAAAGCAGCGGCTGGCCGAGGAAGGGGCGCGTGGTGAGCTGACCATGGCTCATGCCAAAGCCGCCGCCGACGGTGATGGTGTAGCCTTCGACCTGACCGTCCACGACATGGGGCACGAGACCCACGTCCTGGGAGTAGATGTCCGCATCGTTGAGCGGCTGAATGGCCACGCCGATCTTGAATTTGCGGGGGAGATAGACCTTGCCGTAGATCGGATCGTCGCCTTCGGGAGCCTTGGTGGCTTCACGGACGGCGGGATTGACTTCGGGGTCCTTGATCCACTCAGGATCGACCTTTTCACCGTCGAGCCAGATGTCGGCGTAGGCCTGGCTGCGCCAGAGGAAGCGCTGGCTGATCTCCTCGGTCAGCTTCTGGGTGTCGGCATGGACGGCGTCCTTGATCGGGGCGGCCGGGCCCATGGCGTTGCGCACCACGTCACCGCAGGCACCCATGGTGGAAAGACCGCTGTGGCAGACGTTGTGGATGACTTCCTTCAGGCCGCCTTTGAGCACGCCATGAAGCTGGATGCCCTGGCGGTTGGTGAGGCGCATGTTGCCGAAGGCTTTGGTGCAAAGATCGTCGTGGATGAGCCACTGCTTGGCGGTGATGCGACCGCCGGGCATCTTGCTGCGGATCATGAAGCTCCACGCCTTCTCCTCCTTGGCCTTCGTGCGCTGAGCGCGGACATCGCGGTCGTCCTGCTGGTAGGAACCGTGGTGCTTCAGCAGGATGTTGGAGTCTTCCGGGATGTTCGGAGTGCTGGTGTCAGCGAACTGCTCGGCGAGCTGGCCGCGGAGGCCGCTGGAGGCGAGCTTGATGTCTTCGACGGAGGCTTTTGACATGGAAATCGGGGGTTTGAGGCGGATGGGGAGCGGAGACTGGCGTAAAATGACACGAAAGCAAGCAGAGGCAATCGCTATTATCACAATAGTCTATCGGCTTTGTATAAAATCACGGTTCCGAGGTGCCTTGCCGCGCCTTCCTTCCGGTTGCAGGTGGAACACCGTGAACGGGGCAAGCAGGGAGCCGGCCAGCCGGATACGGCTCTGGCGGCTCGTTGGCCGGTGACTCACAAAAATTGCTAGGCAAAAGCCACTTTAGATCGTTCTCTAAGCCTCCGTCATGATTCACCGTCATCCACTCCCAGTCCTCGTTCTCGTCGCGCTGACCAGCACCGCTTCCGCCGTCGATTTCGCCTCCCAGATCGTTCCGATCTTCCGCAACAAGTGCTACGCCTGCCACAGCGTCACGAAAAAAGTGAAGGGCAAGCTGGCGCTCGACAACGACAAGATCTCCGAGCAGATCGGCCCGGGCAGCAACATCATCCCTGGGGAGCCGATGAAGAGCACCCTGTTCATCAGCTGCACGCTTGAGAGCGACGATGCCGATGTGATGCCGCCCGATGGCAAGAACCGCCTCACGGATGCCGAGGTGGACCTTCTGAAGAGCTGGATCAGCGAGGGAGCCAGCCTGACGGGCGGAGCCGCCGCGCCTGCGGCTGCCATGCCCGCAGCAGGCGGTCTGCTGAAGTGGACCAGCACCGACGGAAAAGTCATTGAGGCCGCTTTTGAGAGGCTGGAAGGCGACGGCGTCGTCCTGACCATGCCGGGCAAAGGCAGCTTCCTGGTGCCGCTGAGCCGCCTCTCCCCCGAGAGCCAGGAACAGGCGAAGACGGCGACGAAGTGACGCCAAAGATCGAAATTTCCGAAAACGCCGCCGGGTGAACCGGCGGCGTTTTCATTTCAGCACGAAAGCGGACTCAGCCACGCGACCACCGTTGATTTGCAATTCCACGCGATGTCGGCCGGCGTGATGCTTGCGGGTGGTGAAATCGCGAATGACCTGCGACTTGCTCAAATCGAGCACCCCGCCAGCCGGGAGATCGACTTCCGTCCATTTGAAGACCTTTTCCGCACTCACGTCGCGTGCCTTCACATAATGCACCACGTAGTCGATGACCAACCGCTGCGAGCGGGAGGACGTGGAGGCGACGGAGGCCGTCAGCGTGAGACGATCACCGAGTTTCAGGCTTTGGGGCGATGCCCGCAGCGCTGCGCTAACCTCCGCCTTCCGACCGAAGCCGAAGAGCTTCAGCGCCCGCGGATCTCCGCGCTTGATCAGCGTGCGGCAGGCGTGCTTCGCGATCCAGCGCAGATGCTCACGCTCCAGATCCCAGGATTCAAGCAGGCGCAAAACAAACTCAGGATGGTCCTTCGTGATGTCATTGAGATGATTCGCGACCGAGCGGCGCACAAACACCGATTCGTCATCCTTTAACGCCTCGATGATCGCCGCCGTCGGCGAAGGATCGCGCACCAGCGAGCTCAGACGCATGCCCCAAGGCAATCGCGGGCGTGAGCCCTCGCTGGCGAGGCGGCGCACCTTCTCATCGCCGTCCGTTGTCCAGTGCAGCAGCGTTTTCAGCGCACGCTCCTGGTCCGCCACGATGTAGGGCCGCACCGCGAACTCGGCGGAGCCGAAGACCGTGAAAAACCGCAGCGCCGCCATGGAGAAGTCGAAATCATCGCGTCCAAACGTGGCCACGAAGTCGCAGAGGAAAATGGAGACAAACTCATGCCCAAGCTTCGGTGCGAGCTTTTGCAGCACCCGCACCTTCTGCTGAAACGATCCCGACAATGCGACATCCACCGCCACGGCGCACTGATGCAAGCGTTGCATCAAGGAACGCTCCGCCAGACCCTCCAGCGTGAGAGCGAGATAAGCCTTCTCATCAAACTTCGGCGCGATTCCCAGGAGATCGCGTGCGAGCGCCCGGTAGCGGGCTTCGTCGAACCAGTCTTTGAGAGCTGCAGGAGGGGAGGATTCGGTCGGCATGAGGGAAGGTGAGGCGGAAAGAGTGCCTGGGAACGGGCATTTGTCAGCAATTCCGGCGCTCGCCGGTCGTTTTGAGGCGACCATGCGCCTCCCGATTCTCTTTTCGTTCTTTGTCCTTTCCTGTGCCGCCCTGCATGCCACCCAGCCGAATGTCGTGCTCTTCCTGGTCGATGACATGGGCTGGATGGACAGCGGGGTTTACGGCTCGCAGTACTACGAGACGCCGAACATCGATAAGTTCGCGAAGCGGGCGATGCGCTTCACGAGTGCGTATGCGCAGCCGCTGTGCTCGCCGACGCGGGCCAGCATCCTGAGCGGGCAGTACACGGCGCGGCATGGAATCACCACGGCGAGCGGGCATCAGCCGCCGCAGCCGGAGGGTCATGCGTTTTTGAAGGAAACGGCTCCGCCGAATGCGCCGATGCTGCTGCCGGAGAGCAAGAACTACCTGGAGCCTGCCCAGATCACGCTGGCGGAGACGCTGAAGGGCGCGGGCTACCGCACGGCGCACATCGGCAAATGGCATCTCGGACTCACGCAGCCACATTGGCCGGAGCAGCAGGGCTTTGACGTGGCTTTTCATTGCCATCCTGATCCGGGACCGCCGGGGGAGTATTTCTCCCCCTACGGTGTGAAGGCGGAGGGCAATCCCACGGCGAAGAACAAGGTGGGCACGATCACAGACGGGCCGGAGAAGGAGTACATCGTGGATCGTCAGGCGGACGAGGCGGTGAAGTTCATCACGGCGAGCAAGGGCGGGCCGTTTTTCCTGAATCTCTGGTGCTACGGTGTGCATGGGCCATGGGGCCACAAGGTGGAGTACACGAAGTACTTCGCCGCGAAGAAAGACCCGAGCGGCAGGCAGGGGAATCCGATCATGGCTTCGATGCTGAAGAGCGTGGACGACTGTTTCGGTCGAATCGTCGATGAACTGGACAAGCAGGGCATCGCCGACAACACGATCATCATCTTCTACTCCGATAACGGCGGCAACGCGCACAGCAACGTGCCCGGTTCGGCAAAAACCGAGGCGGCGGAAAAGAGCAAGAGCGAGTTCCTGGCCGACTGGCGCAAGTGGGCCGGTGACCAGCCGCCGACGCTGAATACGCCGCTGCGGGAAGGCAAGGGCACGCTCTACGAAGGAGGCACGCGCGTGCCGCTGATGTGGGCCTGGGCGGGCAAGATCAAACCCGCCACGCTGAGTGATGCGATCGTGGGACCGATCGATGTGTATCCGACGGTCATCGACCTCCTCGGCATCGCAAAGCCAGAGCAGCAGAAGATCGACGGCGTGAGTTACGCAAAGGTGCTCAAGAGCGAAGGCGACCTCGCACGCAAGGCCTACTTCAACTATCATCCGCATGCCGGAGCGAACAGAGCCGGCGGCGTGTGGGTGCGCAGCGGCGACTTCAAGCTGCTGCGCTGGTTTGGCAATCCGAGCACGCATGAGCTTTACAACCTGCGCGAGGACATCGGCGAGGCGAACGACCTCAGCGAAAAAATGCCGGAGAAGGTGAAGGAACTCGACGCGCTCATCGACGGCTTTCTCAAAGACACCGGCGCACTGTATCCCCGCCCGAATCCGGCCTACAAGCCCGCTGCTGGAAATACGAAGCCGAAAAACGCCGATCCCCTCGACGGATGGAAAGAGCGCGGCTGCAAGGCCACTGTCAGCGATGGGATTCTCACCATGAAGAGCGCAGGAAAACCCGGCGCTGCCTTCCTCGGCCACGGCATGGCCAAAATGAACGGACCTGCGACGGTGAAGATGCGCGTGCGAAGCGCAGCCGGCGGTGCGGGGAAGATTGACAGCCTGCCAATGACCTCCGTGGACCCAAGCATCGTCC
>CAMAZK010000238.1 GCA_945863205.1 Akkermansia muciniphila
GCATCATCGAACGCTTCTCCCCTTGGCCCGTAAACATCGTCGCCCCCCTGCCCGCCGTCTCGTTGCCGACCGAAGTCCGAGAAGGTTGATGCGGGCCAGTGATGGAAATTGTCATGGAAGCAGTTGCCCGCCACCTGCGAGGTATCCCCAGCACCATCATGTTTTGTGAATCCCCCAGATCCTAATCTTTGTCTTCATCCTTGTGCTCATCTCCTGCGCGAAAGCTCGCAGATGAGGACAAGGAACAGGACAAAGATGAGGAAATATCACAAAAGGTGATGACGCGAGGCATAACTGTTCAGACGCTTGTAGCCTGAAAGGCTACCGGAATCCAGCCCAGGGATGAGCGAGGCTTGGCGAGCGATTCCCTGGGTTCCGGGTGCGCAGCACCTCCGTGCCAACCCACGACGTCGCTGACACCCACGGCCGGCCCGCAGCACCGCTCCCAGGCGCTGCTGGCGGCTATGGGGCTCCGACGACACGCTCGCTTTGCTTCCCCGGGCGGCGGGCCAACTGACCCAGGGAATCGCTCGTGCCTCGCTCATCCCTGGGCTGCACTCCTGAAGCCCTTCAGGCTTCCTCACTGGACCTGAATGGCGGCGTGAATTTCCTGAAGGGTCCCGCCGATTCAGATCCACCACAGATGGAAGGAATCGGTGGTCGCCCTGAATCGGTGGGAAATCACAAAATTGATGACGCGAGATGTCCCCCGGAACGAGCCGCTCTGGGCTGTCAGGTGCCGCATCCAGTCGCTGGGGAAGCCACTGCCATTTCGGCGGTGACCGGGGATGTGCATAGAAGGTCACTTCCATTTTGGCGGTGACTGGAAATGTTCATAGAAAGTCACTTCCATTTCGGCGGTGACCGGGGATGTTCATAGAAAGTCACTTCTATTTTGGCGGTGACCGGAAATCTTCATAGAAGGTCACTTCCATTTTGGCGGTGACTGGAAATGTTCATAGAAGGCCACTTCCATTTCAGCGATGACCGAGGATGTGTTTCGGAGGCGGCCGCCTGGGCACACCTCATTTGATCAGGTTCGGTGATTTTCCAGCGATTCAGATCCTCCACGGATCGAAGGAATCGGTGGGACGACTCGGAGATTTCCAAAACATGACGGTGCGCCGTTTGTTCGTTCGGGAATCGGCGCCCGGACACGATGACAAACGGGAGACGTGCGATTGAAGCGGGGCGCGGCACCGGACATGGAAGCGGCTGGATGGAATCTCCCGAACAGCTCGACAAGCGCCACCTCTGGCACCCCTTCACGCCGATGGGGCCGTGGTGCGCGGAGGAGCACACGCCGCTGATCCTCGCGGAGGGACGCGGCTGCACCCCGCTGACCTTTTCCTGCTGACCCCTTCCTGCCCATGGTACTGGCGGGGGGGCCTTCCAGAGGCAGGCTTACTGGCAGACCCTCTTTCACACCCGGTTCACGCTGCGAGAAAAAAACAGCTGTCCGACACGTGAAATGCTGCGTAGAAAGCCCGCGAGATGACTCAAGTCCTGCCTGCACCCTCCGCCACCCGCCGGTTTTCTTTTTTGACATGGCCCCTGCTCAGGAACGATGAAATTGCAGCAAAGTCGCCAGATGCTGACCCGACCCTCTCGCGACATTTGAGTCGTGGCGTCTTTTCAATCCGGTTGCTTCGCTATTGGTGGGCCGGGCAGGCGATCGCTGCGGAAGCACGGCGGCAAGGGCGGCCCTTGACGGTGCTGGACGTGGGCTGCGAGCGGGGCTGGCTGAAGTTTTTCACTCCGGAAGGTGCGGTGGAACGGTGGGTCGGGCTGGACTGGGACGTGCGCCAAGAGTGCCTGGAGAATGCTCGTTACGACGAGGTGATCCGTGCCAATTTTGACGAACCGCTGCCGATTGAGACACGCTCTGTGGACGTGGTGGTGAACAACCACGTGTTGGAGCATCTGCCGCGTCCGGCGAGCACCCTGGCCGAGATGAGTCGCGTGCTGCGCCTCGGTGGCATCTTTCTTGGCGGGAGTCCCACCATGCCTCACTGGCTGTCCAGACTTCGGGAGAGGTGGCTGCGCCGGAAGCTGCGCCTGGGCCAGCTGGCTCCGGGTGGACACATCAACTGTCTTTCGCCCCGCCGATGGAAAAGGCTTATGTTGGACACCGGAATACAGCCCGAGGCCGTCTGTGGCAGCCATGCGGTGCGTTTCACGGGCAGCTGGCTGGAGAATCAGCGCTGGTGGATTCGCCTCAACCAGATCTGGGGGGCGCTGTTCCCCTCCCTCGGTTCGGAGTGCTACGTGATCGGCCGCCGTGAGGGTGCGTGGGTTTCCGAAACACGCCTGCGCAAAGCTGTGGATGCTCACTGGCGGCCTTTGTGGGCCGGACTGGCCGTGGCGCTCTTCCTCGCCTTTGCAGGCGGGGCCTGGAGCCTCTGGCAGACCTGGGCCCACCAGGATTCGCGCCAGCTCATCGCCTGGATCGATGCTCATCAGGAGGGCATGGATCAATTCATCGTGTCTCATGATGACTCCGAGGACGTCCTCGGCCATCGGTCGGATGTGTGTGTGGCGGACGGGCTCAGCGAGGCACTGCTGCTGCTCGACGAGGTTCCACATGCCCACATGCTCGTCTCCGAGAGCGATCTCGAAACGCTCTACCACTGGGATAGAAGCCACCAGCTGGTCATCGACTCACGACTGCCGCGCATCTTTCAGGATGACCTCATGTTGATTCGTTCCGGCAGCCAGGGCACAACGCTGCGCGAATACTGGTTCACCGATGCTCAGCCAGCCCGGGCATTGCCGCCTGATGAAAGCTGATCCGGGAAAAGATGCTAGGCAAAAAGGTTCAAGGGGCGATTCTTAACAGGGATTGTTCTGCCTCCTTGGATAAGGCTGGCCCCATCCTGCCCGAGGAAGCGTCTGGGAGACCACTGTGGAAATCGGCAGTGCCCTCCGAGATGTCTGGATGCCCCTTCCCACTTTGAGAGCGTCTTCCGAGGCGTCGGGGAAGCTCCACGCCAGGTCATCCAGATTCGTGATTTCGCCTCGTCCTTGCCCCTCCTCTTTGACTTTTTCAGACAGGATTGAGACGAGATGAAGAATGAAATGGGCTGAGCGGAGGCAAGCCTGCAAAAGCGGTGGAGTCCTGGCATGATGACAAACGGGAGACGTGCGATTGACGCGGGGCGCAGCACCGGACATGGAAGCCGCCGGATGGAATCTCCCGAACAGCTCGACAAACGCCACCTCTGGCACCCATTCACGCCGATGGGGCCGTGGTGCGCGGAGGAGCACACGCCGCTGATCCTCGCGGAGGGACGCGGCTGCGTGCTCCGGGACCCGTTTGGCAACGAGTACCTGGACGGCAATGCCTCGATCTGGACGAACGTCCACGGTCACAATCACCCGGTGATCAATGCGGCGATCATGGAGCAGCTCGGCAAGGTGGCGCACACGTCGTTTCTCGGCTTCACCCACGAGCCGGCGATCCGCCTGGCCAAGGCGCTGGTCGATCTGCTGCCGGGCGGGAAGCTCACCCGCGCGTTTTTCACCGACAACGGCTCCACCGCCATCGAATCCGCCGTGCGCATGGCGCTGCAGTTCTGGAAGCAGAATGGCCGCCCGCTGCGCGACACGCTGGTGGCCTTTGACCGCGCCTACCACGGCGACACGCTGGGCGCGGCGAGCCTGGGCGGGATTCCGCTGTTCAAAGGCAGCGGCAACGATTTTGGTTATCGCGTCATCACGGTCGCGAGCTTGGATGAGTTGTACACACTGGCGGAGGAGGAGCGCAGCCGCATCGCCGCCGTCATCATCGAGCCGCTGATTCAAGGCGCCGCCGGCATGCGCCTGTGGCCGCAGGGCATGCTGAAAGCACTGGACGGCTGGTGCCAGGCGCAGGACGTTTTTTTGATCCTCGACGAGGTGATGACCGGCTTTGGTCGCACGGGCAAAATGTTCGCCTGCGAGCATGAAGGCGTGGTGCCGGATTTTCTCTGCCTGGCGAAGGGCCTAACCGGCGGCTACCTGCCGCTGGCGGCTACTTTGGCCACCGAACGCGTCTTCGAAGGCTTCCTGGGTGATCCGAGCGAGGGGCGCACCTTTTTCTACGGTCACAGCTACGCCGGCAGCCAGCTGGGCTGCGCGGCGGCGCTGGCCAGCCTGCGGGTTTTTCGCGAGGAACGAGTGCTGGAGCAGTTACCCGCGAAGATCGCCCGCCTCGGCGAGCTGATGGCGGACCTGCCCGGGTTTCGCCAGTGCGGCATGATCGCCGCGATGACGATCGACTCGCCGGATTTGAGCCTTGGCGTGCAGGTTTGCCTGGCCGCCCGAAAGCACGGGCTGCTCACGCGTCCGATCGGGAACACAATCGTGCTGATGCCGCCGCTGTGCGTCACGCTGGACGAATTGGAGCGCATGGTGCGGGCGCTGCGCCTGGCGCTGGACGAGATCAGGGAGTGACGGGCGTGCCAAACAGCCGGAACAGCAGGTAGCTGAGGCCTGCGGTGGCGGGAATGGTGAAAATCCAGGCCCAGACGATGCGCTCCACGACACCCCACTTGATGGCGCTGAAGCGCTTCGCGGCTCCGACCCCCATGATGCTGGTAGTGATGGCGTGCGTGGTGGAGACGGGCATGCCGAAATGTGCCGCAGTGAAAAGCACCGTGGCCGCCGTGGTCTCCGCCGCGAAGCCGTGCACGGGCTGCAGCTTCACCATTTTGTGACCGAGCGTCTTGATGATGCGCCAACCGCCGGCCGCCGTGCCCGCCGCCATGGTCAGGGCGCAGGCGATCTTGATCCACAGGGGGATTTGATCCTTGTCCTCACCGAGAGACTCGATGCGCAGAAAGCCGAGCCAGTCGGGGATGTCCTTCAGATCACCGGCGCTCGTTCCAGCCAGCAGGGCCAGGGCGATGATGCCCATGGTCTTCTGCGCGTCGTTCTGGCCGTGGCTGAATCCCATGATGCCTGCGCTCACGATCTGGAGGCGTCCGAAGACGCTGCTCACGATCCGCGGTCGCAACAGCGAACAGACAAGGTACAGCACGGACATGACGAGGAAGCCCAGCAGCAGGCCCATGATCGGCGAGCTGACCATGGGGAGGACGACCTTGTAGTACAGGCCGCTGCCCGCGTACCAGGCTTTGCCCGCGGCCGGCTCCTGCGCCCACAGCAGGGAAGACCAGTTCCCGCCCGCAGTCGCCAGGGTGGCGCCGCACAGGCCTCCGATGAGTGCATGGCTGGAGCTGGACGGCATCCCGAACCACCAGGTGAGGAGATTCCAAAAAATCCCGCCGAGCAGGGCGCAGATGATCGTCTCGGTGGTGACAAAGGCGGAATCGACGAGCCCAGAAGAGATGGTCTTGGCCACAGCCGTGCCAAACAAAGCCCCGGCTAGGTTGGTGAGTGCCGCCAGAACGATCGCCATGCGCGGCGTCAGCACCTTGGTGGACACCACGGTGGCGATGGAGTTGGCGGTGTCGTGGAAGCCGTTGATGTACTCAAAGATCAACGCCACGATCACCACGGTAAGGACGAGGGTCATGCGCGGCGGGCGGTCAGGAGTTTTTCAGCACGATGAGAGAGACGACGTTTCCGGCATCCCGGCAGCGGTCCACCACCTTCTCGATGAGGTCGTAGAGATCCTTCAGGTAAACCACCTGCACGGCGTCCTTCTCCTGCGTGTAGAGCTGGCTCAGGCAGCTGAGCAGGAGCTTGTCGGCATCCCCCTCCACCTTCTGAATCTGGTCATTGAGAGACTTCACCCGCTCCAGGTGGATCTTTTTGCGCAGTTCCTTGATCATCGTGACCACGATTTCCACGGCGGCATCCATGTGCCGGATCTGCTGGGAGAAGTCCACGGATTGCACCCGGTCCCGGCAGAGCATGACGCGCTCAGCGATTTTTTCGACCGTCTTCGGGATCTTGTAGAGGGAGCCGGCCAGGGCTTCGATGTCCTCGCGGTCCAGTTCGGTCACAAAGGTGCGGCACAGCGCCTCGTCGATCTGCTGGGTGATTTTCTTGTCCTTGGCGCGGGAGCCGATGAAAGCGTCGAGATTCTGCGTCGGGTCCGCCGGCTGTGACAGCAGCTTGTGCAGGGCCTGGACGCTTTCGCGGGCCTGGACCGCGCTGGCTTCCAGCAGGTCATAAAAAACATCGCTCTTGCCGAAGAATTTTTGGAAGGAGATCATGCGTGGGGAGGCGCACTGGCGCAGGCCGCTCATAGAACGAGGCGCCAGTGACTGTCAACACCAGTCGTCCGCACAGAGAAATTGTCACAAAAAACCCACAGGGGGCCGTGGCCTCCTGTGGGTTACCTTAAAATTGAAATTTTCAGCCGGACTAGCTGCTGGCAACGGCGTCGGCACCGCGTTCACCCGTGCGGATGCGGATGGCATCGAGAACGGCGCTCACGAAAACCTTGCCGTCTCCGATTTTGCCGGTGTTGGCGGCCTTGACGATGGCGTCCACGGCAGCGTCGGTGCGGCTGTCGTCAACGACGAGCTCGATTTTCACCTTGGGGAGGAAATCGACGGTGTACTCACTGCCGCGGTAAATCTCGGTGTGGCCCTTTTGACGGCCAAAACCTTTGACTTCAACAACAGTCATGCCTTCGACGCCTACTTCGGAAAGGGCTTCTTTGACATCCTCCAATTTGAACGGCTTGATGATCGCTTCGACTTTTTTCATGGTTAACGGCAATTAGTAGTGTGGTTCACGAATTGCAACGATCAGAACCGTCGGAAGACGAATTTCCTGGCCCAATCCTTTGCAAAACGACTGTTGAGCCGAAAGCGTGCCAACTCTGAACTGGATTCGTATTTTTAAAATTCCACCGCCTCCCGACCACCCGCGCCGGTTGCATCCACCGGGCCTCTGGTTTACCTCCGCGCCATGCTTCGCGCCGCCTGCATCCCCCTCTTCCTGCTCCTCGTTTCCATCCATGCCGGGGCGGAAGGGGAGGCTGTCGAGCTGAAACTCCACTGGGAGCCCGGTCAGACCTACACGCAGGAATCGGACACCGATACGGTCAATTTCCTGACCGCGCTCGGCAAGACGAGCGACCAAAAGCTGCGCATGCACCAGACCACGCGCATCACGGTGGAAAAAAACGCCAGCGACCAGACTGAAGCCAGGGTCCTCGTCGAATCCCTGCTCGGCGAAATGACCTACGAGGGCCAGACGCACGTTTACGACTCGAAAAACCCGGCCTCCTCACACCCCATCCTCCAGCGCTCCTTCGGCGGCGCGGCGGGCCGCGCTTTCACCCTGGTCTATGACGCGAACGACCAGTTCCTCGACGCCAAAAATGCTGCTTCGGCCGGTCCGGCCGGGAGCGAGCCCGACCTCGTCGAAATCGCCAGCGCCCGCCAGCTCGCCGACCTTTACCGCCGATCTCTGGAAATGGGCCTCCCCAGCATCCCCGTCCAGCCGGGGGATAAATGGATCTCCGAGCAGCTCGTCGTCTTCCCGCAGGCGGGCAGTGTCGAGGTGAAGCTGAACTCCAAGTTCGACGGCATCGTCGAGCGCGAAGGCCGCCGCCAGGCGCAGATCGCCTTCGAAGGCCTCATGAAAAGCCAGCGCGACAAGGACAGCACGGGCCGGGCAGTCGGCGCCGAACGCCCGGTCACGATGGCGGACAATTCCAAGGTCAACGGCCACGTTTTCTTCGATCTCGAACGTCGGACCATCTCCCTGGCCGTCTTCTCCGCCACGCTCCAGCTCAAGATCGAGGGCAAGCCGATGCCCGTCCGCCAGCAGGTCACCACCCGGCTCGTGTCGATGCGCCCGACCGGCGCGCCCTGAGAATCAAGCCACTAGGAGAAAGTCACGGCCCTCGTCCCAG
>CAMAZK010000239.1 GCA_945863205.1 Akkermansia muciniphila
GCCGAGTGCCTGGCGGAGGTGGACTTTGAAACGAAGGGCGAAAAACTCCGCGCCACTTGGCGGCTGCGTCGTGCGCGTGGCAAGGCGGATGGCAAGCTCCAGCCCGTGGAGCGTCGCCTGGCGAATGCGGTGACGGGCGAAATCCTCGCCGAGAAGTCGGCGGAGATGGATCGCCTCATTGAGGAGCGCACGGGACTGGATGCACAGCGCTTTCTGCGGTCCGTGCTGCTGGCGCAGGGGCAATTCGCGGCGTTTTTGAAGGCGAAGCCGAATGAGCGGGCGGAGCTGCTGGAGAAGATCACGGGCACGGAGATCTACACGGAGCTGTCGAAGCTGGCCTTCGAGACCTACAAAGCGAAGGACGAGCAGGTGCAGCGGCTCAAAGCGGCCCTCGGAGCGGTCACGGTGCTCGATGACGAGGCGCGGCAGCGCCTGGAGACTTCGTTCGCCGAGGCGCAGACCAACGCCACTCGGCTGCAAAGCGAAGGCCAGCTCGCTACACAGCAACTCCACGCGCAACGCGAGCACGCGACCATCGTGGCGGAGATCACGAAGCTCGGTGAAGGCGCGAGGCAGCTTCAAAGCGCTCAATCAAGCGCCGTGACGGAGGTTTCGAAGATCAAAGCCGTTGCTGTGGAGGCGAAGTCCCTTCGGACGAAGCGTGAGCCCGTGTGGGAGCAGGCGGCGGGGCTCGCGGCGCAGAGCGAGCAGCTCGAAAGGCAGCTCGCGGAGAGTCGCGTCACTTATCAAACGTGGGCGAAGGAGCAGAAGGAGACCGCCACGAGGCGTGAAGCAGCCGAGAAAGCCCTGGCCGCGCATCAGGAGGCCGCGCAGGCGCTCGAAGCTTGGTTGAAGCAAAACGCGGCCGATTCCGATCTGGGCGAGCAATTGCCAAAACTTCGCCTCGCCGTGCGTGAGTGGCGTGTGGCGCATGAAAAGCTCATGGAGGGTCGCAAACGCCATGCGGAGGTCGAGACCCTCAAAAAGCGACTCGCCGATTCGCAGGCTCACGCCGTTGCTCTGACGAAAAAAGCCGCTGAAGGCCTCGCAAAAGCTGAGAAGGATCGTGAAGGGCAAAAGCAGCTGGCAGAGAAGATCGAGGTGCAGCGTGAGATCGTGCGGAAGTCGGAGTTGATGGCCGGTTTCGACGAGCATCGGCATGATTTGATGGATGGAGAGCCTTGTCCGCTGTGCGGCGCCACGGAGCATCCCTTCGCGAGCGGCGAGACGAGCTTTGAATCGCAACTGCAAGCCGCACGGAAACTTCTGACGACCTTGGAAAGGCAGCACGAGCAGGTCCAGCGTGCGCTGGCGGTGCTGGAGCGCGAGTTGGCGAAGTCGGAGGCGGAGATCAGCGCGGAGAAGAAGCGGGCGGAGGAGGTAAAGAAGGCGTTGGGAGAGATCGAGGTGCCGGATGTCGGGGCGTTGGAGAGTTGCCTTGTTGCTGCGCAACAAGGTCTGGCTCCAGTTGCACAGCAACTGGGCAACTTTGCTTCGCCACTCGATGTCGAGAATGCTCTGGATGCGGTGGAGAAGCGCGCGACCGACTTCACGAAGAAGCAGCAGGAAGCTGCGCAGCGGCGCGGCGACCGGCAGAAGCTCGAAGGCGATTTCCAGCTCGCGATGGCGGACGAAGTCGCGAAGACGAAACGTCTCGAAGAATTGAAGGCGGAGGGCGTTTCGCTGCGCACGAAGGCGGATGCCCTGAAGACGCAACTCAATGAGCTGCTCGGCCGCAGGACGCTGGCAGAGGACCGTCAGGAGCATGAAAGCCGCGTTGCATCAGCGGAGAAAGCGCTGCGCGAGGAGGAGACGAAACTGAACACGCAGCAAACCCAGCTCGCGGCGACGCTGGCGAAGCTGGAGCAGCTCGAGACGCGACGCGCGCCCTTCGAAGGCCGGAGCGTGTTCAGCGCGGAAGCTCTGGTCGAACTGGAAGCCACCGCGAAGCGCCTGAACGACGAATTTGCGACGAAACGCACGGAACTCGGCTCGCTGGAGCAGCAGATAAAGAATGATGATGAGGCGCGGAGACGTCGCGAGTTCGGCGGTGCGGAATTGCAGACGGCAGAAGCTGAAGCGCTGCGCTGGGGCCGGTTGAAGGAGCTGATCGGTTCGGCGGACGGCGCGAAGTTCTCACGCTTCGCGCAGTCGCTCACGTTGCGGCAGCTCATCGGACTGGCGAACGAGCATTTGAAGGTGCTGGCGGAGCGCTATCGCCTGATGGCCGCAGAGGGCGATGAGCTGGATCTGCGCATCGTGGACTTGTATCAAGCAAACGTGGATCGGCCGATGGAGAGCCTCTCCGGCGGCGAGAGTTTCCTCGCGAGTCTCGCGCTTGCTTTGGGGCTGAGCGAGCTGGCGAGCCGGCATCACCCGATCGACTCGCTTTTCATCGACGAAGGCTTCGGCACACTCGACACGGAGACGCTGGAGGTGGCGCTGAGTGCGCTGGAGAATCTGAGAGCTGGCGGGAAGACCATCGGGCTCATCTCGCATGTGGAGTTACTCAAAGAACGCCTGACGACGCAAGTGCGAGTGCTTCGCGGCGCAGGCGGCACGAGCCGCATTGAGGTTGTGGCGTGAGTTACACCCACAGCGCCTCCAGGCGCTTCACGCTGACCGGCTGGGCGGTTCCCAACTCCTGGGCGAAAACTTGGACGCGATACTCTTCCATCATCCAGCGGAAGGTTTCGTGCTGGGACTTGGGGACGTGGGATTGCCAGCCGTCGAAGTCGGTGATGAAGAGGGTCTTTTCGGCGTCTTTGGCGGGGTTGGCGAGCCAGCGTTCGTTGCGGACTTGGATGGCTTTCAAATAACGCGGCAGGTGCTGGAGCTGCTCGTGAGGCGTGGTGGCGAGGAGATCGGCGGGGATGAGGCGGGCGAGGTCTTGTTCGATGCCGGGGTAGCGTTTGGTCAGGGTGAGGAGTTTGGCGCGCTGATCGTGGATCTGGGTGAAGAGTGTCTTCACGCGATGCGTGACGGCAGGGAGATCGCGGCGGACGGTTTCGCAGAGCTTGAAGAAACGTTTCTCGGTGAGCGGGAACACAGGCTGTAGGCGCAGCATGTGGGCGAGGATGTGCTCGTGGGCCTGGGCGCTGAGATTGGAGGCGGGCGCAGAGGCAGCGGGTGTGGCGAGCTGGGAGAGGGCGGCTTGGAAGCTGGCGGGTTGCTGCGGTTTGGAAGCGGGTGCGCTGATGCTGCGGAGTTCCTTCGGCAACCAAGCGAGGTCTTTGGCGAGCGTGTTTTCGGCGAGTCTCCGGATGGCGGGCGGGGTGCCGCGTGCGGCTTCGGCTGGCGTGCGGAAGAGACGGACGTCGATCTCGCTTTCGCGCAGGACGAGGCCGAGATAACCGAGGATGGGCGTGCCGTTGAGTTCTTCGACGAGGATGGTTTCGGGAAGGTCGCCGAAGGACCAGGATTTGAGCGCGAAGCGTTCGACGCGAGGCAGGAGCTTCTCCCAGGCGTCGGAGCGCACGTCTTGTTTTTGCACGCTGCTGCGGATGGCATCGAGATCGCGGCTGGCGGCGATGACGCTGTTGTTTTTCGGATCGAGAACCTCAACACGTGGCTGCAAATGAGCGGGCAGGCTTTGCGGCGGCCAGTCTTCGGCGCGGACGTGGATGCGGTAGCGGCGCGTGATGAAATCGGCGAGCGCGGAGAGGAAGTCGTGGCGACCAGGATCGAAGGCTGCGGCAATTTCGCGTGCTTTGGGGTCAATGGGCATCAACTGGCGGCGGATGACCTTTGGCAAGGCACGTAGCATGACATTGGCGAGTTCTTCGCGGTTGCCGGGCACCATCCACTGCACCTGGCCGCTGGTGAGATGGCCTGCGAGCTGCGCGGGGACCTGCACGGTCACGCCGTCGCTCTCCTCGCCGGGTTTGTAGTTGTAGGTGACTGGCAGCGCGGTGTTTCCAAGGGCGACTTTGTCGGGGACCTGCTGCAGGTCGCACTCGAAGTCCTCGCCGGCGGTGAGTTCCTCCTCGGTGGCGCAGAGGAAGTTTGGCTGCTCGTCGAGGTGCTCTTTGACGAAGCGGTTGAGGTCGTGAATGGACGAGACGTTCTTGATGCGCTCGTCGTAGAAGCGGAACAGGCGCTCTTCGATGGCATAGACGCGATTGCTGCGCACGCGGGTGAGCATGGTCTCGATCTTCTGGCGCAGCTGATTGTTGTGCGCGTAGAAGCGCAGCGTGATGGGCACCTCCTGGCTGTCGATGAGCGCGGCGCGGATCAACATCTGCGTGGCGGCGACGGCATCGACCTTGAGGAAGTCGATGTGCTGGCGCTTCACCTCCAGCCCGTGGATGAGCGTGCGCTGCGTGACGAGCACGCGGCCGGATTTGAGGTTCCAATGCGGCTCGCTGTATTTGTAGGTGCAGAGATGTGCGCCGAGCTCGGCGATCCAGTTCGGATCAATCTTCGCGATGGTGCGGACGAAGAGTTGCGAGGTGTGCACAATCTCACCGGCGACGATCCACGGCGGCTGGCGGCCTTTGTCCTGACCGGGTTTGCCCTTGCTGTTCTTCTCGCGGCGTTCGTAGAGATTTGAGCCAGGAAAGACGGTGACCTCGCGATTGCCGGCGGCCTTGTACATGTTCCGCTCCTCCTTCATCGCGATGTGGCCGAGTTGCGCGGCGAGGATGCAACGGTGCATGGCGTCGTCCTTGTTTCCCACCGATTCAGAGCGACCACCGATTGGTTTTTCCTCTGCTTCAATCGGTGGTGGCCCTGAATCGGTGGGCGCATGCCTTCTCAAATCATCGCGGAAGCAGTCGCAGAGCTGGTTCCACACATCGCGCCACTCCTGCATGCGGGTGAAGGAGAGGAAGCTGGATTTGCAGAACTTGCGCAGCGCGTTGCGTGATTTGCCGGTGGGTTCGGGACTGGCGTTCCAGATTTTGAGCAGCGTGAGGAAGTCGGATTCGGGTGCGGCAAAGGCTTTGTGCGCGGCGTTGGCGAGTTCGCGTTTTTCTTCGGGGCGCTCGCGTGGATCGGGGATGCTCAAACCGGCGGCGATGATGAGCATCTCGGGCAGTGCTTTCTCAATGCGTGCCTGCAACAGCATGCGGCCGAGCGTGGGATCGAGTGGCAGGCGGGCGAGTTCGCGGCCTAGCGGCGTGAGTTCGTGTGTTTCGTTGAGCGAGCCGAGTTCGTGCAGCAGATCGTAACCGGCACGGATGGCGGCGCTGACGGGCGGATTGATGAAGGGAAAGTCTTCGATCTCGCCGAGCTTGAAGGCCTTCATCCGCAGGATGACCTCGGCGAGATTCGCGCGCTGGATTTCCGGCATGGTGAAGCGGTCGCGCTTTTCAAAATCCTCCTGCGAGTAGAGGCGGATGCAGACGCCGTCCTGCACGCGGCCAGCGCGGCCCGCACGCTGATTGGCGCTGCTTTGTGACACGGCCTCGACGGGCAGGCGCTTGGTGCGGGTGCGTGGATTGTAGCGGCTGATGCGAGCAAGGCCGGTATCGACGACGTAGCGGATGCGCGGAATGGTGATGGACGTTTCCGCGACGTTCGTGGCGATGACGACACGACGTTTGCGGCCCGGTGAGAAGATTCGCTGCTGCTCGGCGGAGGCCATGCGACCGTAGAGCGCGAGCACTTCGAATTCGCTGCCGAGTCGGCCATCGAGCAGGTCGCGGGTGTCGCGGATGTCGCGCTCGGTGGGCATGAAAACGAGCACGTCGCCGTCGTCGGTCTCGATGAGTGCGTTTTCGACGGCGGAGACAGCGCCGTCGATGAAACCGAAGTCGTCTTCACCGTTGTCGAGCGGCAGGTAGCGAATATCTACAGGATAAAGTCGGCCAGAGACCTCGATGATCGGCGCACCGCCAAACGCGGCGGAGAAGGCTTCGGTGTCGATCGTGGCGGAGGTGACGAGGAGCTTCAGATCGGGCCGTTTTTTCAGCAAACCGACGAGATAGCCGAGCAGGAAGTCGATGTTCAGCGAGCGCTCGTGCGCTTCATCGAGAATGAGCACGGAATAGGCGCGCAGCATCGGATCGCTCTGGATTTCGGCCAGCAGGATGCCGTCCGTCATGAACTTGATGCGCGTGTCGCGGCTGGTGTCGTCGCTGAAGCGCATCTTGCAGCCGACCTCGCGGCCCCAGGGCACGTTCAGCTCCTCGGCGACACGTTTGGACACGCTCATCGCCGCCACACGTCGTGGCTGCGTGCAGCCGATCTGGCCGCGCACATCATGCAGTGCTTCAAGGCACATCTTCGGAAGCTGCGTCGTTTTGCCGGAGCCCGTTTCGCCTGCTAGGATGACGACCTGATTCTGCCGGATGGCCGCGATGATCTCCTCACGGCGCGGCGTGATGGGAAGGTCGGGCGGGTAGCTGATCTGAGGCATGGGACGGAGCGGGCGCGGATGCTACACGCATGCAGCCGTCATGCAGCCAGTTTGCGCTTTCAAATCGAGCGCGGCAGCGGTCCTTGCGGTTGCAGTTTGATGTTCCGTGCAGGCACTTTGGCGCCCGCCTTGATCCAGTCGCGGAGGATTTGGATTTCCTTCTGCGTTATTGCGTGGCCGCTGGGCGGCATGGCACCCGGGATTTCATCGGGGAAGGTTACCACCTGGAAGAAGCGGCTCGCATCCGGCTGGCCGGGGACGATCCAGCGCTCGCCGATGAGCTTTGTCACCGCGTGCGTGTCGTTGATTGGCGGCATGGTGGAGAGGCGGTTGTCACCGTGGCAGTGGACGCAGTTCGTTTCGAGAACTCCCTGGGCCGGTGCGAAGGCCTGCGCCTCTACCGGGTCCATCAATGGTGTGCTGCAACCGGCAAGGGTGATGGCCAGGGCGGAGGTGGCGTGGATAAACGGCTTCATGGCTCAGCATGCCTTCATTTCGCCATCTTGAAATGACCATGATTGCGCTTTGCTTGGCTCACTCCTCGTCCTTGAAGTAGTCCGCCTCGGTCATCTGAAAGACCTTGCGCTGAGGTTTGGTCATCCACTTGCCGGAATCGGGGTAGTGAATCACATCCGCCCGCGGTTGGTCGGCGATGACGAGGTAAGTGAGGTCTTCAGGACCGGTGTTGATGAACTGATGAGCCTCACCGGGTGGGAAAACGAGGTAGTCGCCGGCCTGGATGGGCTCTTTGCCCTTCAAGGTGCGGATTTGGCCACGACCGCTCAGGATGTAGTAGGCCTCCCACTGGGCGGAATGCTCGTGCAGCGGGAAATTGATCTTCCCAGCCGGAATGCGGTGGATTTCGAGGTCAAAGGGGTGGCCACCGCCCCAGGTGCCGATGTCCTTTTGCCCGCCTGCGGCGATGGACAACGGACGGCGGGCGAGGGAGAAAGTGCCTTTCGGGGAGCATTGCGTGTTCCAGGGGACGTCGTCGGCTTGGGCGCGGGTCATGCGGGAGGAGTAGCATCGCGGACAAGCCGTGGAGGAAAGATTTTCGAGAGAATGGCATCCGGCCTTGCCAAGGGGGCGTTTCCGATTCAGTTAGAATCATTCTAATTCTAAATTCGCATGCCCCCTTCCACCCCACGCATTCCCGCCAAACCTTCCGGTCTGGACTGCCGTCTCGCGGTTCTGGGCTCGGATGTCCGCCTGACCCCGCATCGGCGCGAAGTTTTTGACGTGCTGGCGGCCTCCACGGATCACCCGACCGCTTACGAGATCCTGGACCGGGTGAAGAGCCGCTCTCCGCACATCTCGCTGGCGACGGTTTACAACTGCCTAGACCACCTCACCTCCGCCGGGCTGATCAAGCTGGTGCACCTCGAGCGCGGCCAGTCCCGCTACTGCGCGAACCTCCACGAG
>CAMAZK010000240.1 GCA_945863205.1 Akkermansia muciniphila
AAACCGAACCCAGCCCTCTCGAAGCCTGTCCAGCCGGACGAGATCCTCGCGAAGGTGATCGGTTCCACGCCACTCTCCCGCGGAGAAATGACGAAGAAGCTGTGGGAGTACATCAAGAAGAACGGCCTGCAGGACCCGACGAAGAAGACCAACATCAATGCTGACGAAGCCTTGAAGGCCGTCTTTGGTGGCAAGAGCCAGGTGACGATGTTCGAGATGACGAAGCTCGTCTCCGCCCACGTCAAATAATCGCGTCTTTAAGCGCCCACCTCCGCCCTGACTTTGAGCCTTTCCGGCCGGAGTCAGGGTTTTTTTATGGTGCGAAGTTCCCGGGTGATGAGAGGCGCGAAATGAGCCGCTGGTCTTGATGCTTGACGCGAATGCTGACGAACGCAAAACACCTGACGCCTAGCGCCAACGCGGGAGCGCTCTGGAGTGGCATCACCTCGAAGCGCTCGGCGGCCAGCAGGCTGGCCTCCCGAAAGCGGCAGCAGGCTTCCGCATTCCATGTCACTCCCGCCCCGAGATGTTTCGGGAGATTCTGCGGGATGCCCGGTTCGAACGTTCTCCGTCACTGTGGCGCACGGGCCGGCGTTGGCGGGGCGGGTTTCCAAATCGCTCTTGCATCACCGCCGCTTCCGCTTCATCTCAGGCGAACCCGCTCGTCACCACCTTGGCAACCTCCGACTCCTCCCGCACCCTCGTCGCCATTCCCGCCCGCTGGGGATCCACCCGCTTCCCGGGGAAGCCGCTCCACCTCATCGCCGGGAAACCGCTGGTCCAGCATGTCTGGGAGCGCTGCCAGGAGTGTCGGCAGATCGACGACGTGATCATCGCCACCGATGACGAGCGCATCGCGGAGGCGGCGGCCGCATTTGGCGCGAAGGCGGTGCTAACAGCTCCGGATCACCCCAGCGGCACGGATCGCATCGCGGAAGCGGCGAAATCCTTCCCGGCCCACCGCGTGATCATCAACGTCCAGGGGGACGAGCCGCTGATCTCACCCGCGCTCATCGACGAACTGGCCTGCACGATGCGCGAGGATGCCGGCGTGAAGATGATCACCGCCGCCGCACCGATCCACGACCCGGCCCAGATCAGCGATGCGAACGTGGTGAAGGTCATCTTCGACACCCACGGCGACGCGCTGTACTTCTCCCGCTCACCCCTGCCGTACGTGCGGAATCCCGACGCCTGGCCGCGCAGCTACCGCCACCTCGGCATCTACGGCTTCCAGCGCAGCTTCCTTTTCCAGTTTGTGGCCTGGCCGCCGTCACGCCTTGAGCAGACCGAATCACTGGAGCAACTGCGTGCGCTGGAAAACGGCTCCCGCATACGCGTGGTCCTCACCGACGAGCTTTCCCCCGGTGTGGACACGCCGGAGCAGGCCGATGCCATCGAACAGCATCTGCGGAAACATTCCTCTTGAACTGCGAACCGAGCACCACGAACCGAAGACCATCATGAAATACATTTTTGTCACCGGCGGCGTCGTAAGTTCACTCGGCAAGGGCCTCGCCGCATCATCCCTGGGCACCCTGCTGGAGCTGCGCGGCCTGAAGGTCATCATGCAGAAATTTGACCCGTACCTGAACATCGATCCAGGCACGATGAATCCGTACGAGCATGGCGAGGTGTACGTGCTGGACGACGGCGCGGAAACGGACCTCGACCTCGGTCACTACGAGCGCTTCACGCACACGAACCTCTCAAAACTCAACAACCTGACCTCCGGCCAGGTGTACCAGAGCGTGCTGGACAAGGAACGCGCCGGCAAGTACCAGGGCCGGACGGTGCAGGTCATTCCGCACGTCACCAACGAGATCAAGGCCCGCATGCACGAAGTGGCGGAGAAGATGGGCGGCGACGTCATCATCACCGAAATCGGCGGCACCGTGGGGGACATCGAAGGCCTGCCCTTTCTCGAAGCCATCCGCCAGTTCGGCCATGAGGTCGGTCCGGGTAATGTGCTGTACATTCACGCCACCCTCGTCCCCTACATCAAGGCGGCGCAGGAGCTGAAGACCAAGCCCACGCAGCAGAGCATCGCCAAGCTGCGGGAGATCGGCATCGCCCCTCACATCATCGTCTGCCGCACCGAGCATCCGCTCGACCTCGATGTACGTGAGAAGATCTCCCTCTTCGGCAATGTGCCGATCGAATCCGTCGTCGAAGTGCGCGATGTGAAGAACACGATTTACGAAGTGCCGCTCAAGCTGCACGAGGAACGGCTGGACGACAATGTCTGCCGGCTCCTGAACCTCAGCACGCCCCCGCCGGACCTCGGCCGCTGGCGGAATTTCGTCCAGCGCGTCATCCATCCCACGCACCACGTCCGCATCGGCGTCGTCGGCAAGTACATCGAACTGCAGGACGCCTACAAAAGCATCTACGAGTCCCTCACCCACGCCGGGGCGGCGCACGACTGCAAGGTGGACATCGTCCGCGTGGATGCCGAAAGCATCGAAAAAGCCGGCCCTGAACTCTACCTGGCCGGACTGCAGGGCATTCTCATCCCCGGCGGCTTCGGGGATCGCGGCACGGAGGGAAAAATCGCCGCGGCACGCTTCGCCCGGGAGTCGGGCATTCCGTTTTTCGGCATCTGCCTCGGCATGCAGATCGCCGTCATCGAATTCGCCCGCAATGTCTGCGGGCTGAAGGGCGCCACGAGCACTGAATTCGACAAAGGCACGGAGCACCCGGTCATCAGCCTGATGGAGGAGCAGAAAAAGGTGAAGCAGCTCGGCGGCACCATGCGCCTGGGCTCCTGGGTGACGGATCTCGTTCCGGGCAGCAAGGTCTATGAACTCTACAACAGCCCGTCCATCACGGAGCGCCACCGCCACCGCTACGAGTTCAATTCCGCCTACAAAGAGACGATGGAGGCCAAAGGCATGCTCATTTCAGGCACTTCGCCGAAAGGCGATCTCGCCGAAATCATCGAGCTGCCAGCGCACCCGTACTTCGTGGCTTGTCAGTTCCACCCCGAGTTCCTCTCCAAGCCGAACAATCCGCACCCGCTGTTCCACGGCTTTGTGAAAGCGGCGATGAACTATCATGCGAGTCCGGAGCCGGTGATCTGATCCCGGATTTGGGGAGGGGATGTCGCAAAGAGGCGAATTGACCATGGACGGGTTCAGCCTGTAGTCTGTGAGGGTAATTCCACCCACCCTCTCATGCGCACCTCCAATCCCACCCTCAGCGATACCGTCTTCCAGCGCTCACGCACGGGCCATGCCGCCGACGGCGTGATGACGCTCAACGGCACCGTCCTCAAGACCGCCATTCTCACCCTGCTTCTCGTCACCTCGGCCACCTTTAGCTGGAAGATCGGCGTTGGGGAAAATGCGCCGTCATGGTTTTCCACGGCACTCATTGGTAGCTTGATCGGTTGCCTGGTGCTGCTGCTGATCATTACCTTCAAGCCAGCCACGGCTCCGGCACTCGCGCCTGTGTATGCGCTGAGCAATGGCTTTGTCGTCGGCGCCATCTCCTCCATGTATGAGGCGAAGTTTGGCGGCATTGTCCTCTCCGCCGTGATGCTGACCTGCGGCATCCTGTTTGCGCTGCTCGCCGCCTACAGCACCGGATTGATCAAGCCCAGCGAGAATTTTAAGCTCGGTGTCATCGCGGCGACCGGGGGCATCGCGCTGTTTTACCTCGCCAGTATCGTGCTTGGAATGTTCGGCATTCACATTCCGCTGAGGTATGACAATAGCTGGATCGGCATCGCCTTCTCCGGTTTCGTCGTCGTCATCGCCGCGCTCAATCTCGTGCTCGACTTCGACTTCATCGAAAACGGCTGTGCCGCAGGCGCTCCGAAGCACATGGAGTGGTATGCCGCCTTCGGCCTGCTCGTCACCCTCGTCTGGCTCTACCTGGAAATCCTCCGCCTGCTGGCCAAGCTGCGCAGCCGGGATTGAACAACCCGCCCTTTAGAATCACCAACACCGCCCGCCTTATGAAACACGCCCTGCTCGCCACCCTCCTCCTTTCCGGCACCTCGCTGCTGCATGCCAATCCTGAGATCGCCGTCGTGATCGACCAGGAATACGGTGCCGCCACTGCCGAAGGCATCGTCCTGCTGCAATCCGCCGCCTCCGCTGCCGAGCCCGACCAGTGGACGGTCTATGCGCGTGATCCCTTCCGTCAGGGGGAACTGGTCAAAGCCGTCGTCACTCTTCAGAACCGCATCTGGGCGACCCAGGCCGTCGGCGCAGGCGCCAAGCTTCTGGGGCGGGTGCCCCCGCAGGTGATCGGCTTCAACCGCATCCGTTTCCGCACGTCCGACGCCCGCAAGATCGCCCAGCAGCAGGCCGTGCTCGCGCGGACGAACTTCATTTCGGCCAACTACCAACTGGCCGCCAACGCCACCACCGGCGCACCGGAGTGGGGGCTCGCGCTGCTCGATACCACGGGCGCTGAAGTCGGGTTCATCGTCATCTCTGCGGAGACCGGTGCCGTGATTCACCAGCAGTGGAGCAACGGGCTGGCCAGCAACACTCCCAACGCCCCGGTCAACACCCCCGAGACACCGGGAGAGCGCGTGGCCGATGACGTGAAGGACGGCGCCCGTCGTGCCTGGGAGTGGACCGGTGACACCGGCCTCGAAGTCGGCCGCTTCTTTAAGCGTCTGTTCAAGAACTGATCAAGCCGGCGTCATTTTCCCGCCCCGCAAGGGTGCGGGGGCGGCCCCGGCTGCTGCGAGGGGGCGGAGGCCGCTCCTCGGTGGCTCTGACCGACGGCAGGGGGGCGTCACTCGGGGCTTCATGCCAGCTTCCACCCCGCCCTCGGCACGCGGCTGAGGAAGCGGTTGGCGTCTTCGTTGTTGGTGATGCGCATGGCCTTGGCATCCCAGATGATTTTGCCACCGGCACGATGGGCGACGTTGCCGAGGTGATTGGCTTCGGTCAGCGGGCCGGCGTAGCTGAAGGGGCTGCCAGTGGGCGTGCCGTTCTTGATCGCGGCCAGGAATTCGGCGTGGTGCCCAGGTGAATCCGGGATGAAGGGCTTCGGTGCCTGGAAGTCTTTGAAGTCGGCCTCTGGCAGCAAGACGTGCTTGCCGTAGTCGGAGAGGAGCATGCCTTTGTCGCCAATGAAGAGGACGCCGCTGTTCCACTTGCTTATGAAGGGATCGTTCTTCCATGCGTCCGGTTTACTGGCGCCCTGATGCCAGTGGACTTTGCACGCGGGCATGTCGCCACGCGGGCCGTATTCATACACGGCATGCATCGAGGCGGGGGCGATCTCGGGGTGCGGCTCGGGCCCGAAGGCCTCGACGCTGAGCGGCGCATCGAGCTTCAGCGCCCAGAAGGGAAGGTCGTTCCAGTGGCTGCCGAGGTCGGACATGGTACCGTTGCCGAAGTCCCACCAGCGATACCACTTCGGTCCGGGAAAATAAACGCTGCTGTAGGGCCGCATCGGCGCAGGGCCGATCCACAGGTCCCAATCGAGATACGGCGGCGGTGTCTCGGCGAGTGTGGGACGTTCGGTGACGTGAATGATGTCGCCGTTCTTCTCCGCGTCCTCTTTGCTCTGCAAACCCCAGGCGCGTGACACGCAGACGTGCGCCTCGGTCACTTTGCCAATGGCGCCGCTTTGGATCAGCTCGACGACGCGGCGGTAGTTTGGCATGCCGTGGATCTGCGTGCCCATCTGGGTGACGACGCCGGCCTCGGCGGCTGCATGGGTGATGAGGCGGGCTTCGGCGACGTTGTGGGTGAGCGGCTTTTCGCAATAGACGTGCTTCTTCATCAGCAACGCTGGCAGGGTGGCATAGGCGTGCGTGTGCTCGGGGGTGCTCACGATGACGGCGTCGATCTCCGACGCGCTCATGGAATCGTAGAGCTTGCGGAAGTCGCGGAACTTCTTCGCGCCTTTGAAAGCCTCGGCGGCGCGGTCCAGGTTTTCGCCGTTCACATCGCAGAGGGCGACGACGTTTTCACGTGGTTCGACCGGAGGCGGCGGCTGCACAGCGGCCTCGCCCTGTTTCGGTGCCTTTTGAGCGGTCTTCGGATTGTAGAGCGCCACACCGGTCAGATCCTTGATGTTTCCCGTGGCACGACCGCCGACGCCGATGAAGACGAGGTTCAGCTTCGCATTCGGCGAGCGTGAACTGACGATGGCAGGAAATCCGAACGCGGCAGCCGCGGTGGCGCTGCGGGTGATGAACTGACGACGGGACGAAACGGGATGGCTGGTGCTCATGGTCGGACTACAACGCGCGTCGGAGGCCGAGTTTCATGTTTCAGGTTTAAAGTTTCAAGTTGAGCGCGGCTTGCGACGCCAACTTGAAAACTGAAACTTCAAACTTGGAACACTACTCCGCCTTCTTCTTCGCCCCGCCTTTGCGCGGTTCGTTGAGAGGCTTGTCGGGATCGTGCTTTGGATTGCGCTCGGGGATCTGTGCGCCGGTCTCCTTGAGCCAGGCGTGCAGCTTGTCGCGGAGTTGCAGGGCGCGGACGGAATCGAAGGGGGCGCGGTTGTCGGTCTCGCCAGCGTCGAGTTTGAGGTTGTAGAGCTCGACGTGGTTGTCCTCGTAGAACTGGAGGAGCTTCCAGTCGCCTTCGCGGATGGCGCTGTAGGGCCGTGCGCTGCCGGGATGGTAGTGAGGGTAGTGCCAGTGGATCGCCTCGCGCTTCAGCGTGCCCGTTTCGGTGAGCAGGGGCAGGAGCGACTCGCCATCGACAATCTGGCTTTCTTTGAGCGGGACCTGCGTGGCTTCGAGCAGCGTGGGCATATGATCGTAGGTGATGACGGGCACGTCGCAGGTGCTGCCGGGCTTCACTTTGCCGGGCCAGGAGACGATGAGCGGAATGTGGACGCCGCCTTCATGCGCACTGCCTTTGCCGAGACGCGCGGGGCTGTTGTCCGTGGGACCGCGTGACCAGCCATCCGGGCGCACGAGGTGGCTGAGGCCGCCGTTGTCGCTGGTGAAGATGAAGATCGTGTTTGCGGCGAGCTGCAGCTCTTCCAGCTTGGCACGCAGTTTACCGACGCCGTCATCGACGCTCTCGACGAGCGCGGCATAAACCGGGTTGCTGTGTCCGCCAGCGGCCGGTTTGGCCTGGTATTTGGCGATCACGTCCGGCTTGCCCATGATCGGCGTGTGCACGGCGTAGTGCGGCAGATAGACGAAGAAGGGCTTCGTCTTGTTCTTCTCGATGAACTTCACGGCCTCGTCGGTGAGGCGGTCGGTGAGAAATTCGCCCTCGGGTCCGTCAGGAAGCGTGGCGATCTTGTAGGGCGAAAAATAGCTCGGCGGCGAGCCTCCATGGGTGCCGCCGATGTTCACGTCGAAACCATGCTTCGTGGGATAGAATTCCTCGCCGCCGAGATGCCACTTGCCGATGCTGGCGGTGGCGTAGCCGCGAGTCTTGAGCCGCTCGGCGATGGTTTCCTCCTGCAGCGGCAATTGCATGGTCCAATCGGGAATCAGCAGACGTGGATTCTCAGGTTTGTGTCCGGCGATCCAGTCGGTGAGGTGCAGGCGGGCAGGGGACTTGCCCGTCAGCATCGCGGCCCGTGTCGGGGAGCAGACCGTGCAGGCGGAATACGCCTGGGTGAAGCGCATGCCGTCCTTCGCGAGCTGGTCGATGTTCGGAGTCTCGTAATACTTCGAGCCGTAGCAGCCGAGGTCGGTCCAGCCCATGTCGTCGATGAGCATGACGATGATGTTGGGCGGCGGCCCTGCGGGCAGCGGCGGAACTTTGACGGGCGGCGGCTGGATCGGGGGCAAAGGAGTGTCCGCTGGCGGAGTGTCAGCAGGGGCGGTGGCAGGTGG
>CAMAZK010000241.1 GCA_945863205.1 Akkermansia muciniphila
ATGGTTCCATGTTCACCCTCAAGGCGGCGGCCTTTTCTGCTGCCGATCAGGCTTACTTCAAACAGGCGGCGACCGTTCTGCCGGCTGGCACGGCGGCTCAGAAGCCGCCCGCACCGAAGATCACGCCGAAGGATGTGCGAGATCTCCCCTTTTGTGCCACGATGAAGGGTGTGAAGCTGAATCCCAAGCTCAAGGACATGTTTGACGAACTCCGGGTGACAACGAGCGACCGCATCCGCATTCACGGCAAAAAGAAAGAAGACAGCGGTAAGGTGGATGGCAAGGTGGTCTATCACAACGGCAAGCTGGCTCTCTTCCCACCCCTGGAGCGCAGCGGAGCGGTCACTTCCAAGCTGGCTCCGACTGAGGATGTGCGGCGGCACTTCGCCGTGCTGGAAACCGGTGACGCCCTGGTGGTGCAGGAACTCAAGCTGGGTGAAAACACGCCCCATGCCTGGAGCATCACGCAAAGCGGCGGTAACACCGAACTCAAGGTGATCCAGGAAGGTCAGACCACCGTCACCGTGACGGCCCCGACCGCCCAGGTCACCGGAGCCGGCTTTGCCGCCACCGCCCGGTGGATCGGCAACGAGGTGGACTTGAGCGTCACCTTTGATGAGCCGAAAAAGTAAACCAATCTGCCATAACGCAACCGCATGAGACGCCTCTTTGCCCACGGATTCCCCGGAAAGTACGGCGGAGCCTCGACGGAGCTGCATCACCAGATCAAACTCTGGCTGGCGATGGGGATCGAAGTGCATCTCATTCCCTCTTATGACAACGCCACGCACGAGCCTCTGTATTCCGAGCTGGTGCAAAGCGGCGTCGTCATTCACCCGCGCAATGAATGGGATGCCATTCAGCCAGACGATGTGGTGATGGGTTTTTGCAACTCGGAGTTTCTGGAGCACCTGCCGGAGATTCACGCCCGCACGAAACGAACGGTCTTCATTAACTGCATGACCTGGCTCTTTGACAAAGAAAAGCAGCGCATGGCAGAGGGGCTGATCGCCCTCTTCCTCTACCAGAACGAGCAGGTGAGGCAGAAGAACATGCCTCTGCTGCAATCCCTGAACCCTGATCCCAGGATCAAGCACCTGACCTTTACCCCCTACTTCGACGCCACGGCCTTCCCTTTCATCGAAAACCGGGCGGAAGACCACTTCGGCTGCGGGCGCATCTCCCGGCAGGACGCGGATAAATACGCCGCCAACACCCTGCACATCTACGAGTACTTCGTGGCTCCGGTGATGAAGCGGGGCCTCTTCCTCGGCTTTGACGCCCGCAGCGAGGCCAAGATCGGCCGCCCCTACTCATGGATCACCACCGCCTGCGACAGCAGCATCATCAGCCAGCAGGACTTTTACAAACACTGCCAGATCATCCTCCAGCCCAGTGACACCACGGAAAACTGGCCCCGCGTGGGCTTCGAAGCCATGGCGAGCGGTAGCGTCCTCATCGTGGACGACCGAGGCGGCTGGCAGCAAATGATCGAGCACGGCAAAACCGGCTTCCTTTGCAAACACGAACGCGATTTCATCTACTACGCCAGCAAGATGGCCTACGAACCCGAACTCCGCCGCGAGGTCGCCCACAACGCCCACCTTCGCGGCCTGGAGCTCGGAGGTTTTGAGAAGGCCGAGGCGAGCTGGGAACTGGTGTTCCAGGTGTTGGACCAGATCGAATAGATGCGAAACTACCGCCTCATCCCCATGAACCTAATTCTGCATAGCTACCAAACGGGCTGGGATAAACACTGTTTTGAGGCTGATGGTTGTCTCAAAATAGATGCCCATGCACCATCCCTGATCGTGCTCCGTGCTCGCGAGGCAGGGGACGTGTGTGTGGTGGCAAAAATCAAGGAGGGAGGGCGTGCAGAGGCGATTCCGTGCCTGAACGGATCATCTGTTTCATACAATGAGACGACGCATCATAAAATGAACGCCGGGGATGAATTGACCTTGGAAGCACGCCACGAAGGCAGCAAAGACCAGTGTTGGAATGTTTGGGAAATCGCAAATGCAAAGCTGGTCTTGATGAATCCGCTCGTTCTCAGCTTTTGGGAGGACGCCCATTTAGGTGACTCTCTTGGAATGATGATCGCCTGCGAAAACTTCGCTCGTGCCAATGAGATCGTCGTCCATGTGCGCAGCACGCCTCTCTTTGAGGCAATTCAGCAACAGTTTGTGATCGAGCATGTGAAGCTTGTGCCCGCTGCGGACTGCGTGACGCACATACACCCGTTTGGCTATGAATTTGAAACGCTAGGATGGGTCGCGGGTATCGCAAAAGCATTGTTTCTCGCCACAGGCGGGAAAATGCCCGAAGACATTGCTATGCCTGAATTGAGATCAAGGCGGCAGCCTGTTAGTGAAGATGTCGTATTGTGTCAGTTTGACGGTCGATCTGGTGGTGTGTGGCCCCGTCAAACTATACTAACGTTTTTGGACCGATATCGTGGGCGAAAAGTGGCGGTGCTTGGCGGGCCTGATACAAGCATGTACCTTGGTGATTCATTCGAGTATCGTCGCGGCAACCTGGACTTCCTCATCAATGAGTTGCTAGCCTGCAAACGATTCGTTGGAGCCGATAGCGGCATTGCTCATTTGGCCTGCATTTTAGGGCTGCAAATCGATTTACTCCCCTCTCCCTCTGTGGGGAAGGAGCTAGTGCAAGGCATCTTTGGACACTATCCAAAGCCCCCTCGAATGATGGAGATCAAAGCCGCCACACATCAAAACCGTCACGACAAACGACTCTTGCTGGTAAGCACAACCAATGGCTGGAACCTTGGAGACGATTTGATTCGGCAGGGAGTCATGCGTTTGCTGAATGTGGGGCCGCTTGATCCTGTGATTTGGCTGAACCGGGCGCAGGTGAACGTCGCTGACCCTGACCGCAAGTGTAACTGGACACCCCTTTGGAAAAAGCTACGCAACTTTGGCGACATGAACTCTTTGGTGACGCATGCGAAAGCCCTTGTTGTAGCGGGAACCCCTGAATGGATCGACACCATACAGCCATACTACCGCATGGCGGCTCAGATCGGGTTGCCTATCTACATCATTGGAGTCGGGGGAGGTCAGGAAGGTCAAGTCCACCATTTAAAACAAAGTCACCAACAAAACCCAATTGGTGTTGCAACCGTTCGTGATGAGGCCGCCAAACGAGCCATGGAATGGGCAGGAGTGCTAGCGACTCGTTTTCTTGACCCGGCCTTTCATGCTGACAGCTATGAGCCAACCGGCGAGAACAGGGTCGTCTTCAATCCGCGACTGCAATGTCGTCAGCACCGTGAGTTCTATGCCAAGCTATACGAGCAACTCCGGGATTTTATTGATGTAATCACGGTGCACGAACAGGAGGAATATACCCACGCCTGCGAGCTTTTTGACAAGCCTGTTTTCTTTCACAGCGACTACCGTCCTTATATTCAGCTTTACCGCTCTTGCTCGACTTACATCGGCGGAAGAATGCACGGTGCTATTCCGAGCATGGCATCTGGAGCAAAGGTTCATCTCATCTGCCATGAACGAAAGCATAGGGAGTGTGAATGGCTCAACGAGCGGTTGTCATGTCCGGAGGCATTGAGCTTATGGGAGCAGGAAACGATTGAGATCACTGAACTGAATCCAGTAAGGGAGCGATTCGATCAACGAATGGGGATTCGTGCTGATTTTGAAGCGCATCAAAAGCATTTACTCCTACGCGCATTCACCTAAGCGCGGGGTCATCCAGCGCTTTTGTGTGGTTGGTGGTTTTGAGGTGGAATGAGCGTAGATTTTTGGGCTCAAAACCGCTCGACGGCAGCCCTACGCCCCACGGCCGATGCCACGATATTGAAAGCCGAAATCGGCGGCGGCGACCGGGTCGATAAGGTGATGATCGATAGCGGCAATCTTCGTGCTGCGATCATGACTGGCGACGGCTTCCGCGGAGACCTCGTGCGTGGCTTGGTCGATTTCGACCGTGGCGAGGACCGTATCCGTCAAACCGGGCCCCGTTGATCTGTCGTAGTGCGCAAGTGTCGTAGCGTTACAGCTACGGCACTTATGCATACGAACCGGGCCGAGAAGGCGATTTTGAAGCAGGACGCGCTGGGGCGCGTCACTCACACGCGGGAGCAACGAGGACCTGCGTGGTATCGAGAAGGGAGTGGAGCATGCGTGGACCCTCGTGCGGTATGAGGTTCCCCGCGAAGTGAATCACTGCGTGGAATTTGGCGAAGGTTTGGCCGCCGGGCAGACGTTCCCTTGCCCGCCATGCGTTCCCTTCTTTGTCTCCTCCTCCTGACTTCCTTCGCCGCCGCTGCGGAGAAGCCCCTGAACATCCTTTTCCTCTTTGCCGACGACTGGGGCCGCTACGCGAGCATTTACGCCGAGCACGAGAAGTTCCCCTCACCGAACCAGGTTGTGAAGACGCCGAACATCGACCGCATCGCCCGTGAGGGAGCGTTGTTTCGCCGTGCCTATGTGAACGCGCCCAGTTGCACGCCCTGCCGCAGCGCTTTGCTTTCAGGCCGCTACTTCTTCAACACAGGACGCGCCGCCATTCTCAATGGTGCCGTCTGGGACCCGGCCATTCCCAGCTTCCCGCTGCTGCTGAAAGATCAGGGCTACCACATTGGCAAAGCGCACAAGGTTTGGAGCCCCGGTGATCCGGCGGACGCCCCCTTCGGTCAGCAGGCCTACGCCTATCAGAAATCCGGCGGCCGCTGCAACCAGTTCTCCCAGACCGTGGACAAACTGGTCGCCGCCGGCGCCGATCTCGCAGCCGCGAAGCAGGAAATCTACGACGAGGTGCACGGAAACTTCGCTTCCTTCCTTGCCGCCCGTCCGAAAGGCGCTCCCTTCCTCTTCTGGCACGGTCCCACGAACGTGCACCGCAAGTGGATCAAAGGCAGCGGACTCAACCAGTGGGGAATCAATCCCGACGACCTTAAAGGCAAGCTGCCGAAGCACCTCCCGGACGTGCACGAGATGCGCGAGGACTTCGCCGACTACCTCGGCGAGATCCAGGCCTTCGATGCGCAGGTCGGCACCATCGTGAAGCAGGTCGAGGAGGCCGGCGAACTCGACAACACCGTCATCGTCATCAGCGGCGACCACGGCGCGCCCGGCTTCCCCGGCGGCAAATGCAATCTCTACGACTTCGGCGTCGGCGTCACGCTAGCCATCCGCTGGCCCGGCCAGCCTGGCGGGCGTTTCATCGACGACTTCGTCAACCTGATGGACCTGGCTCCCACTTTCATGGAGATCGGCGGCGCCACGATCCCTGAAGGCGTGAACGGCAAGAGCATTGTCAGCCTTATGAGTTCCGGCAAAAGCGGCCAGGTCGAGAAGGAGCGCGACTACGTGATCACCGGCCGCGAGCGCCACGTCAGCATCGCCCGTGCGGGTAACCTGCCCTATCCGCAGCGAGCGCTGCGAAAGGACGGCTTCCTCTACATCCACAACTTCAAGCCCGACCGCATGCCCATGGGCGACTACAAGGAACTGACTGATACCAGCACGCCCAGCCAGGACGCGCTCGAAAACGAGACCTATGTCGCATTCCCCGACATGGACGCCTCCCCCGCCAAGGCGTGGCTCATTCAGCATCGCAATGAATCGCAGTATAAATGGTACTTCGACTACGCCTTCGGCCAACGTCCGCAGGAGGAACTCTACGACCTCGGCAAAGATGCCGGCCAGACCATCAATGTCGCCGCCGAAGCCGGCTACGCCGACGTGAAGAACCAGATGGCCGCCGAGCTCATGGCCCGGCTCAAAGCCCTCGGTGATCCGCGTGTCACCCAGGACCCCGTGCCCTTCGAGCAACCGCCCTACACGCTCGACACGAAGACGAAACCTGCCAAAGCGAAGAAGGCGAAAAAGAACTGATCAGCACCGCTCGCCTCGCGCAGCGGCCCCTGCGCCCTTTCGTGTTCAGGCGTCGCTCTGCTCCTCCCAGAACTTTCGCAGCTCCCGCAGTTGTTTCTTGTCCGGCTTCGCCACCAGCTCGTGAGCGTGCGGCATGATCAGTGCACGCTCGCGTCGCCGCTCCAATGCCTTTTGGTAGTTTTCAGGTGGTGTCAGATCCTCGCTAAACTCCGGCACTCGCCGCGCCCCCAGCCGTACTCGGGAAAAAGCGGTCACCCGCAGCGTGACCTCCAACTCGCCGCGTTCCACTTGAAGCACATCACCAGGTTTCAGGTCCCGCGACGCCTTCATCGTCTGTCCGCCGATCTTCACATTGCCACGCGCACAGGCCTGCGCGGCCAGGGTGCGCGTTTTGAAGATGCGGATGTGATGGAGGTACTTGTCCACCCGTTGGGTGGTCACCGGTTCGTTCATGGTCAGCCTCATGAATGCCGAATTCGCGGCTTCCTGCACGCAAAATGACGCCGCGCTGAGGTAAGGCGGCCTTTACGTTCCTGTTCCCGTCTTGGCAAAATCCGACAGGCTGCGGGCCACGTGGGCGCGCTGGTCGCGAATATGCTTGGAGAGCGCGGTTTTGGCTTCCGTCAAATCGCCGACGAGGAGGGCTTTGAGGATGCGGCAGTGTTCGCGGGCGCGGCGGGCGATCGTTTCATCGTCCTGCACGGCGCGGGCGAAGAGGGTCTCGTAGTAGATGCCGTTTTGGTCGAAAAACTGGCTGATGTAGCGGTTTTCGGCGCGGTCGATCCAGTGGCGATGGAGGCGATTGTCGAGCCGGGGCCTGCCGTCGGCGTCCGGGCGATTGCCGGCAATCAATTGGTGGAGAAAATCGGTGTCCAGCCTCTGCATGGCGAGTTCGACGGCACGGAGTTCGAGGGTTTCGCGCATGTCGATGTAGTCGAGCATTTCCGGCTCGCTGAAAGGGCGCACGCGCCAGCCGCGGCGAGGGAGATGCTCGATGATGCCTTCACCGGAGAAGCGGTTGAAGATGCGGCGGAGGACGGTGCGTCCGATGCCGAATTCTTCGGCGGTGACTTCCTCCCGCAGGCATTCACCAGCGCCGCGCAGGCTGAGGCTGATGATGTGTTCGGCAATCTTTTCCTCAGGCGCGACCGGTGCGGCGGGACGGATACTGGAGAGGGAAATGTGCGGGTCGCGGCTGCGGCGTCGGGTGTTGATGCCGAGGGCCCCGTCTCCGGTTCTGGAAAGGAATTTGGCGTCGATGAGCCGCTCCACCGCCGTGCGGGCTGGCATGAGGGACGCGCCGAAGTGCCCGGCGATGCCGCCCAGGGTGAGCGGATAGGGCGGCGTCTCACCGGCGACGATGTGCGCCTTGATGTCTTCCTGGATTTGTTCGGAGATGGTCATGACAAACTGCGGCGACAAGTAGTTGATATTGCGTCCGAAATCAATTAGAGCGCGGCGGGCTTTAAAAACAGCTTCCAAATTCGATCATGCCTAAATCCTCATCCAACATCTTCCAGGGCTGCATCCCGGCCCTGATGACTCCCTGCGCCGCCGACGGCTGCCCGGACTTTAACGCTCTCGTCCGCAAAGCCCGCGAACTGATCGATGTTGGCATGAGCGGGGTCGTTTACTGCGGTTCCATGGGCGACTGGCCACTGCTGACCGACCAGCAAAGACAGGAAGGCGTGCATCGGCTGGTAGAGGCGGGCATTCCTGTCATCGTCGGCACTGGGGCGCAGAACACGAAAATCGCCGCCGCGCATGCCGCCCACGCCCGCGAGGTCGGAGCAGGGGGGCTGATGGTGATCCCGCGTGTGCTTTCCCGTGGCGGCTCCGTAGCCGCTCAACGCGCCCATTTTTCTGCCATTCTCAGTGCCGGTGGCGATCTGCCGGCGGT
>CAMAZK010000242.1 GCA_945863205.1 Akkermansia muciniphila
GTGCGCTCACCGCCGCCGGAGAGGTCCCATCCCTTGTAGCGCAGGGTGCCGGAGGTCGGGATGTCGAGACCGCCGAGGACGTTCAGCAGGGTGGACTTGCCGCTGCCGGAGGCGCCGAGCAGTACGACGAGTTCACCCGCGTGAAAGTCCAGATCGACCCCCTGCAGCGCCACGACGTCCAGCTCGCCGGTGTGATAGACCTTGCGCAGCCCCCGTGCCTCAAAGACAGGCTCTGCGGAAGGCTGCGGGCGGGATGAGGACTGCGGAGGCTGTGCCACGCCGGGCACATTGCACACTCACACCTCATCCGCCAGTCATGATGGATCGCAGGTTGCGTCTTGCCCAGCACGCGCAAGAATGACGAATGCCCATTCTGGTCAGCGATGAAGCCGCCAAAATTCACACCGCGAGGATCTCCCTCCCGCCGCGGCATTCGTCGTCGGGACGCGTGCTCGTGATCAGCGATCTGCACGGCTGCTCGAAGGCGCTGGAATTGATGCTGGCGGAACTGGCCCCGCAGCCGGGCGACACCGTGGTCACCCTGGGTGATTACGTGGATCGCGGCCCCGACTCCCGCGGCGTGCTGAACATGATCATCGAACTGGAAAAACGCACCCAGGTCGTGCCCCTGACGGGAAACCACGAGCTCCTCATGCTGGACGCCATGGAGGGAGAAATGGATTCCGGCTCCTGGTACTCCGTCGGCGGCCGGCAGACGATGCAGTCCTACGGCTGCATGAGCCTGCCGGTCTGGGGCCAGGTGCCCGAGGCCCACTGGGAGTTTCTGCAGAAGCGGCTGCGCCGCTCGCACGTGACCGACACGCACATCTTCGTCCACGCGAACGCGAACGCGATGATTCCGATGGAGGAGCAGGCTGACGACTGGCTGTTCTGGCGGCGTTTCGACGATTCGCACCCGCATTTCTCCGGGAAGACCCTGATCTGCGGGCACACGGCCCAGAAGTCCGGCCTCCCACACATTCTGGAAAAGCGCATCTGCATCGACACCTGGGCCTACGGTGAGGGCTGGCTGACCGGGCTCGATGCGGCCACGGAGACCTTCGTGCAGACCAATCAGCGCGGTGAGGTGCGGCGGCTGACTTTTGACGAGGTGAACAAGCTTCGCGCCCAGGACTGATCCCTCCGCCCCATGAATCGAGAGCGCTGGATCGTTTCTGCCGTCACGCTGTCAGGCCTGTGGCTGCTGGGCGCCCTGCTGGTCCTCCCGGGCATGGAGAAGAGCCTGCAAAAGGCAGCCTGGGCGCAGTTGGACGGCCAGCCGCAGCTCGCCGAGCGCCTCGGGCGCGTGACCCTGTCCTTCGACGGGCAGGAGGCGCGTCTCGGCGGCGAGGTGAGATCGAGCCGGGACAGGAACGGGATCGAAGCCGCCGCACGCGAGCAGGTGCGGGCGTCGGCAGCCTTTGCCGCCGGGCTATCGCTGCGTTTGAATCCGGTGGCGTCCATCCGCAATGAAATCGAGCTGGCGCCTTATCCTCCAGGCTGGCTGCTGCTGGCCACCGAGGGTGCGAACGCACGCCTGACGGGATCGGCGGCGAGTGAATTCGAAGCCCGGGACCTCTCCCGGAGCATCGTGGATCGCTGGTCGGCCGGGGGCGGTTCGGCGGAGGGGGAACCTGTGATCGACGCCCTTCACCACGACGAGGCGGACGAGGTGACGGCCACGCTCCGCAGCGTTCCGGCACCCCAGGCGGTGGCCCAGGCGCATGTCGCCCGGATCGGAGGCCGGTGGGTGACGCTGAGCGTGGACAAGCCCGACGAGGTCATGCAGGCCGAGGTGAAGGCGCTCGGCATCAGCGATGACGATTGGAAAAAACGCCTGCAGCCCGCATTGCAGCCGGTGCGGCTGGCGCGACAGAAGCACCGCGAGACGCAGGCGGAGGAGGCGCGGCTGGCGGCGCTGCCCGTAGGCCATGTGTTCATCGCCACGCGCGGCATGGAGGTGGTGCTGCGCGGGGAGGCGGGCTCAACGGCGGTCAAAAACGCGCTGCTGGAGGATGCGCTGGCCACTTTCGCACCCCGTCAGGTGCGTGATGAGATCCGCGTCAGCTCCACACGCCGGCCGATGGCGGAATTCGGACCGGTGACGACCGCCCTGCTGCCGGTCGAGGACGACCGGGAGGGCAAGGCACTCTATGTGGGCTTCGGCGGCGAGGCATGGACGGCCCTCGACTGGAAGGCCGGGAGTGAAGACCCGGCATGGCAGGACGCGCTGCCTGCTGGCGTGAAAAGGGAGTGGCTGGTGGCGGACAGCGTGCCGGTGACCGGCTGGCTGCAGGGAGCCACATCGCCCGAATCCCACCTGCCGCCTTCATTTGTGACGCTGGCGCTCTGCGACGGGAAAGTCATCCTCGGCGGCCGCCTGGCGGAGGAGTCCGCACGGTCACAGTTCATCGCGGCGGTGCGCCGCGCCTGCCCTCCGTCCTTCATTGTCATTCATGACGACCTGCGCTTGAAGGCCGCCAGCCAGCCGTGGAGCGGAATTCTACACGCGGTGAAAAGCCTGCCTGCTCTGCCCGCCGACGGCGCACTTTTCGCAGTGGCCACGCCGGATTCCGGCTGGGTCGAGCTGCCCGTCACGCCGGACCTCTTCGAGGCGGGCGGCATCGCGCGGAGCGGCCTGCTGCCGCCCCATCTTCCTGCCGCGCTGGTCGATTCGCATTCAGCCGAGGCCATCGAACAGTTCCGTGCCTGGCTGCCCGGTCACCCCCTTCCCTCCCGCCGCTGATGTCCTCATTTTTTTGGCTTCTGCTCTACCTCGCGCCGCTGCTCGGCCTCACCGCCGCGATCTTCGGATGGCTGGGGTGGCGCTGGTCGGGAAGCGATCTGAAAAAACGCATCGCCGAGCTGGAAAAGGGGCTGCTGAGCCTGAGCGCGGCGGAACAGCTCGCGGAGCAGGAGCGCGACGCGGCGCAGGCCGAGGTGCTCAGCGCCAGCCAGGAGGCCGCCAACCTGCTGAGGAAGCGGAACGATGAACTGGCACGGGTGCAGGGGGAGCTGGAGTCGGCACACTCGGAGGCCCGCCGCCGCAGGGACGAGACCACAAAGGCACAGGAGGCTCTCCAGGCGCAGGAGGCGGAGATCAACCGCCTGCTGGCGGAACTCGACGCCGCACGCGAAGAAATCCAGCGCCTGCGCACCGCCCCTCCCATCGAGACGCCCGTCGGGCCGGACGCACCCGAACCGCCGCCCGAAAAGCCCAAGCGCAAGCGGATGCCTGCGGCAAAAACAAAACCGGTGACGGCCCACCGAGGCGCGGCGATCCAGGACACCCTGACATCTCTCGAAGAGCGGCTCTCCGCCCAGCAGTCCACCCTGGAAGGGCTGAGCCGGGAGCTGGAGGACTGGCAGCGCCGCGTCGCCACGCTCGAAGCCCAGCCCACCGCCGACCCAGCCGGACTGGCCCTGGCCTACCGCAGTCTGGCCGACAGCGAAAAACGCCTGCAGGAGGCCTCTGTGGACAAGGAGCGCATGCAGGGCCAGGTGTCCGTGCTCAAAAAAGTCAGTGAGGCAGCCGCCGCTCTGGAGCCAGTGCCTGACGACGACCTGACCCGCATCAAAGGCATCAAGAACGTCATCAGCGATCAGCTCCGCTCCCACGGCATCCGCACCTGGCGGCAGATCGCCCTTTGGAACGACGACGAGCTGCGCACCTTCAGCGAGCTGCTGGCCTTCCGAAACCGCGCGACGCGGGAAAAGTGGAAGCAGCAGGCACGCGAGTTGCATGAATCCGTGCACGGTCCGCTGACCTGATTCACTCCTCCATTCCATGGCCGCTTTTCCGCTTCGACTGCTCCTGTTCATCCCCTTCCTCGCCGTCTCGTGCGTCAACATCGGCACGCCGGAGCACCGCCAGGAACGAGCGCAAAGAATGAGCGCCGATCTGCAACGCCTGTCGCCCAGCGTCAGCCGTGCGGAGGCCGACCGCCTGGCCACCACGGCCATCGAGGCGTCGGCTCAAATGTCTGCCGACTTCAAGCCCATTCCCCTGCCCTGGATGAACAACATGCTGGTCAACATGGGCCTGCGGAAACGCGGCCTGTGCTACGAGTGGCGGGATGATTTGTTCCCCCACCTCTTCCGGCTCAATCTCCGCACGATGGAGCTGCACCTGACCTCGGCGAAACGCGCCACGCGCCGGGAGCACAACGGCATCATCGTCACCGCCAAGGGGCAGCCTTTCAAAGACGGCATCGTGCTGGACCCCTGGCGCAGCGGCGGCCGCCTCTGGTGGGGGCGTGTGGCGCAGGACAGGCGCTATCCATGGGAACCGCTGCCGTGGGAACTCACGCCCATGGTGCTGCGCCCGCTGCTGATGCCGGACCTCTATCCCTCACGCTGACCTCCGGCGGCGCGGCAGCAGAAGCAGTGCGCCCAGCAGGGTGAGCACGACGCCCCCCGGCTCCGGCACTGCGGAAAAGTTGTTGTTCACCACGAAGCTCGCCACATCGGCGCCCAGGGCCTGGGAATCCACGACGGAGGTGCCGAACTGCGTGCCCGCGTAGATGCCGCTCAGCGCCGCCTCATTCGCGGCCTCGGTGAAGCTCGTGAAGCTGCGCGTCAGATCCTTGCTGCCGTTGCCGTCGATGTCGCTGCTCAGACTGAAGGACATGGCATCGCCCAGATACGCGGCCAGCACCGCTGCAGCGGCGGCACCGAAGGCCCCCTGTGTCGAAACATACTCGGGATAGGAGGGTGAATCGATCAGCGGCAGCCAGAAGAAATCCCCCTCGGTGCTGGAATTGCCGTCCGTGTCGAAAATTCCGTCGCCGCCGTTGGCGATCGCCGTTTCAGGCCGCCAGAACTGGGTGTCGTAGGCGTCCGCCCAGGCGGCGATGCCCGCGTCCGCCATGGCCACATTCATCGCGGCAAAGAGCCGCGCCGTCTCCGAGAGGCTGAGGCCCGCGCTGCCCGCTACGGTGGCGGCCACCTCGTTCCACATGCCCGGCGCTTTGACCGTGCCCGCGCCCCCGGCCCAGAAGTAGGCCTGATTCGTCTGGTCTGCCGTGCGCGTCAGGCTGGACTGCCCGCCGAGATCCTTCACCTGGTTGAAATCCGCCGCATACTGGCCGCTCTGCAGGTAGTCGGCCCGCGTGGCGCCCGGCAGCGTGCTGATGTAGGGCGCCGTGCTGCCGATGGCGAAGGTGCTCACATTCCCCCAGCCGGGCAGCAGCGCATCGGACGCGGAGGTCTGCTGCCAGTAGCCGATCGTTCCCACCGGTGAATAGGGCGTGTTCATGCTGTCGGCCACTGATGCGCCATCGCCGGAGCGCCACGTCAGGATGTCGTTGGCGATGGTCGTGCCCCACGCGATGCCGTCCGACTTTGCCTGCCCGTCGGCGATGCCCCCGAGCTGCGTGTTGTAAAGCGTGGTGAAGTTCCCCGCCCCGCCCGAGTAGAGATTCTGCAGCACCAGATTCGCCGCCGTCGCCATCGCCGCCTCGGCGGAGGCCCCCGCAGGACCGCCGCCAGGCGCGGAGTAGCCGCCGAAGCCGTAGGTCTGGTAGTTCCCCAGGATGCTCTCGCCGGCGTTGTAGATCGCGGTATGCAGAATGGCCAGGTCACGAGCCACAAACGGAGACTCCGCACTCGTGCGCATCGTCTCCAGCGCCAGGGCATTCCAGTCCCGCACCAGATCCGCCCGCAGCACGGCAGGGGATGCCGTCAACAGGCCGAAAACGGCCAGCAGAGCGGGTAAATGGAGACGAAAATGGGGCATGACGGGGTTTATCGAATCAAATTACTATAATAACCATACTATACAATTGGTTTCCTCCTCTTAACCATCCCTGTGCATTCAGGGACGAAATTACCTTTGACCTTCGCCCCTCCAGCCGGACTGTCCCCCCGTCACGACAGGGGCGTCCCACCGCAGGGACTGAGACGGATCTTCCTCGATCCGAACCCTCCGAACCTGATGCGGGTCATGCCGCCGAAGGGAGTTCGCTCGGAGGTTTCTCAGTTTCAGCGGCGCATTGCGCCCCAACTTGAAACTTTAAACCTGAAACTTGTAACTCCGACATGATCGCCGACCCAAAAACCTCCTTCGAAGGCCACTCCTCCGAGCAACTCCCAGCATCCACCCGCGTCTATGTGCAGGGCCAGATCCACCCGGACATCCGCGTCCCCATGCGCGAGATCACGCTGGCTCCCACGAAGGCCTTCAACGGCCGCATCGAGGTGAACGAGCCCGTCCGCGTCTATGATTGCAGCGGTCCCTGGGGCGATCCCACCTTCCACGGCAAGTCCGAAGAAGGCCTGCCACCCCTGCGGGAAAAATGGATCGCCGCCCGCAATGACGTCATCGCCTACGACGGTCGCGAAGTGAAACCCCAGGACAACGGCTACCTCAGCGGCAAGCACGCCGAGTTCGCCAGCACTGCCGAGCGCAACCGCCTCGTCGAATTCCCCGGCCTCCACGGCGAGCGCCGCCGCCCGCTCAAAGCTACCGGCCATCCCGTCACCCAGCTTTGGTATGCCAAACAAGGCATCATCACCCCCGAGATGGAGTTCATCGCCATCCGCGAAAACATGCGCCGCGCCCAGATCGCCGACTTCAAAGACGACATCGTCCGCAACGACCTCGACAAACAACATGTCGGCTCCGCCCAAGCCTCACGCATCACGGATCACGCATCACCCTACACGCCGTCGATCTTCAAGCGCTTCCCCCAGCGTATTCCGAACGAAATCACCCCCGAGTTCGTCCGCAGCGAAGTCGCCGCCGGTCGCGCCATTATCCCCTCCAATATCAATCCCCCTGAGCTCGCGCCGATGATCATCGGCCGGAACTTCCTCGTCAAAATCAACGCCAACATCGGCAACAGCGCCGTCGCCTCCAGCATCGAGGAAGAGGTCGAAAAGATGCGCTGGGCCACCAAGTGGGGCGCGGACACCGTCATGGACCTCTCCACCGGCAAGAACATCCACGCCACCCGTGAATGGATCCTGCGCAATTCGCCCGTGCCCATCGGCACCGTGCCCATCTATCAGGCTCTCGAAAAAGTGAACGGCAAGGCCGAAGACCTCACCTGGGAACTCTTCCGCGACACCCTCATCGAGCAGGCCGAGCAGGGCGTCGATTACTTCACCATCCACGCCGGCGTTCTGCTGCGCTTCGTTCCCATGACCGCCTCCCGCATGACCGGCATCGTCAGCCGCGGCGGCAGCATCATGGCCAAGTGGTGCCTCGCCCACCACAAGGAAAACTTCCTCTACACCCACTGGGACGACATCTGCGACATCATGGCCGCCTACGACGTCTCCTTCTCCATCGGCGACGGCCTCCGCCCCGGCTCCATCGCCGACGCCAATGACAAAGCCCAGTTCGGCGAACTCGAAGTCCAGGGCGAGCTCACCAAACGCGCCTGGGCCAAAGGCGTCCAGGTCATGAACGAAGGCCCCGGCCACGTCCCCATGCACATGATCGAGGAAAACATGGCCAAGCAGCTCGAATGGTGCCACGAGGCCCCCTTCTACACCCTCGGCCCTCTCACCACCGACATCGCCCCCGGCTACGACCACATCACCAGCGGCATCGGCGCCGCCATGATCGGCTGGTATGGCTGCGCCATGCTCTGCTACGTCACGCCCAAGGAACACCTCGGCCTCCCGAACAAGGAAGACGTCAAAGCCGGCGTCATCACCTACAAACTCGCCGCCCACGCCGCCGACCTCGCCAAAGGCCACCCCGGCGCCCAATACCGCGACAACGCCCTCTCCAAAGCCCGCTTCGAGTTCCGCTGGGAAGACCAGTTCAATCT
>CAMAZK010000243.1 GCA_945863205.1 Akkermansia muciniphila
GAAAATCAACGCCGCCAAAAGCGCCGTGGACCGCCCATGGAACCGGAAGTTTTTGGGCTACAGCATGACATCCAATAGCCAGCCCAAGCTCAAACCAGCGAAGGCCAGCGTGGACAAACTGAAAGGCAACGTGCGCGAACTCTGCCGACAAGGCCGAGGCCGCAACCTTGCGCGCTTCATCCAAGAAGACCTCAACGCCAAGCTGCGAGGCTGGGCGGACTACTTCCGGTTATCGGAAGTCAGCGGAGTCTTTGAAGAGCTCGACGGCTGGGTGCGACGGCGAATCCGCAGCCAGCAATGGCGGCAATGGAAACGCCCGCGCACACGAAAGAAGGAACTGATGAAGCAAGGCATAGCCGAAACCCGAGCCGCAGAAAGCGCCAGTAATGGCCGAGGACCCTGGTGGAACGCCGGAGCCTCGCACATGAACGAAGCCCTGCCCCTGGGCTGGTTCCGCCAACGCCGACTCATCTTCATCGGCGAGCGCATCCAACGTTATCAAAAGAGCCTGAAAACAAACTCTTAACTCAACCGCCGGATGCGGAACCGCACGTCCGGTGGTGTGGGAGGACGGCGGGGGCAACCCCGCCTCCTACCCGATCCCAGGACCCGGACCGGATTGTGGCGTGATCCCGGGGGGGGCGCGTTGTGCCTCGCTCCGTAACCGGCGCGGCGGCACCACAGCGCTGTCTGCCATCGAATCCCCGTCGTTCTGGTCATCGAGCCTGCGGCTCTCGGGTCCAGTGCGACGGGGCGTCAGCGGGGCGGGAGATCAGGCGGCTTTTCCACCTGCGGCGGATGCCGCTGCGATCGCCTGTTGGGCCTTCATCTGTTCGATCTGGGCGTCGAGCACCTGGCGCTTCAGGCTGGTGCCGGTCTTCTTCGCATACCAAAGCACGAGCGGGGAGGCGATGAAGATGGAGGAGTAGGTGCCCAGTAGCACGCCGATGGTGATGGGCATCGCAAACTCCAGCATGGCCGGATTGCCGAGCAAGAGCAGCACGATCATCGGCGCGAGGGCTGTGGGGCCGGTGAGGAGCGTGCGGGAGAGTGTTTTGCAGATGGCCTCGTTCATCATCTCACGCATCGTGCCGCCGCCGCCGCGCTGGATGGTCTCGCGGATGCGGTCAAAGACGACGATGGTGTCGTTGATGGAATAGCCAGCGATGGTGAGCAACGCGCCGACGTGGATGAGGCTCAGCTCCTGGCCGAACAGCACGCACAGGCCGGGAACCATGAGAACGTCATGCGCTAGCGCGACAATCGCGCCCAGAGCGAAGGCAAACTCATAGCGCATCATCAGGTAGCCGAAGATGGCAATGAGCGCTATGACCATGGCGATGAGCGACGTCCTCGTGGCCTCGGAGCCGATCATGGAGCCGACGGTGGCGACGCTGGTGCCAGCCACGGTTCCTTCATTCCACTTGGCATTGATGGCATCGTCGATGACCGGACCGCTGGCCTCCTCACACCGAATGCTGATGTTCGTGGCACCGGTCGCAGGGTCGCTCTTGCGCTGGATGTAGTGGTTGCCGATCTCTTTGCCGTTCGGCAGATCTTTAGTGGCAGGCTGCCTGAGCGTCTTGATGAGTGCGTCGAACTCGCTGTCCGGAATGTCTTTGCCAGGCGCGAGGACGACATCTACTCGACCACCACCACGGAAATCGATGCCGAGACTGCCTTCCTTGCCCTTCACCGCCAGTGTGGCGAAGGAAATTGCTGTGACGACCAAGGAGGCGATGATGAACTTGGGCGAGGCGGACAGGATGTCGAAGACCTTGTCCGGGATGATCTTGGTTGTGGTGATCTTTTGCAGAAGGTTCTTGTCCACCACCCAGATGAAGATCACGCGGGTGACGATGAGCGCTCCGATCATGGAGGAAAGCAGACCAATCATGAGGGTGATGGCGAAGCCTTTGACCAGACCGCCTGAAATGGCGAAAAGAATGATGGCCGAGATCAGCGTGGTGATGTTTGAGTCGGCGATGGCGGAGAAGGCCTTCTCATACGCGGCGTCGAGAGCTGCGGAGAGTGATTTACCAGCCTCCATCTCCTCCCGTAATCGCTCGAAGATGAGCACGTTCGCATCCACGGCCATGCCGATGGTCAGCACCAGACCCGCGATGCCGGGCATGGTGAGCGTGAAGCCAAAGAGCGACATCGCGCCGAACAGGATCGACATGTTGATGATCAGACCAATGATCGCCACGATGCCGGCGAGGCGGTAGATGAAGAGCATGAAAACCGTGGTGATGAGCATCGCGGCCACACCTACCCACTTGCCCTGGTCGATGGAGGACTGACCGTAGGCGGAGGAAACGGAGCTTTCCGAGAGAATGACCATCGGATTGCGCAGCGGATTGTTCAGCAGCGTGGCCAGCGTGTCGGCCTCGGCTTCCGTAAAGCCCTTGGTCCCGCCGGAGATTTCCGCCGTGCCGCCGTACTGCTTGGCATTAAGCTGCGGTGCGGAGTGGATTTCACCGTCCACGATGATCGCCATTCTCCGCTGGTAATGAATGGAGGCGAGTTCGTCAAAACGCTTGGCCCCTGAGCCGTTGAGTTTGAGGACCACCTTGTTTCCTTCGGCGTCGAAGACGCGGTAGGCGTCCGCCACAATATCCCCTTCGAGGTCGGGCATGTCACGCACCAGTTCGGAGCGGCCTTCCTCGGCGTTGCTGTATTTCATCTCGATCCAGCCGGGTTCCTTGATGCCGCCGCGGGCCTTGATCTGCTCCAGTTTGCCGGCGCTGTCGGGATGGACGCGGCGGAACTCCAGGTGCGCGACTTGCTGGATCTTGTTGCGCACATTTTTGATCTCATCCGTAGAGATGCCAGGCATCTGGATGACGACGCGGTCATCACCCTCAGGCTGCAGGGCCAGATCTTTTGAGCCGTCGGGGCTGAGGCGTTTCTCCAGAATGGCAATGGCCTGTTGCACATCCGACGGGGTGACGCCGCGATCACTGCCGTCCTCATTCTTGCCCGCCTCAAGCTTCACGATGAACTCGCTTCCTCCCTGAAGGTCGATTCCCAGCTTCAATCCCAGTGCGTCCAACGTGTAGATCGAGGCAAAGGCGGTGAGCGCGACGAGCAGGGTGCCGACGAGGCGCTTCGTCTTGTGCACGGCGGTGCCGACGTAGATCAGGAGCATCAGCAGGATGGCGGCTCCGATGAGAAAGGTGGCGTAGGGATTCATGGACAGGTTGGATGGAGGTTGGGAAAATCAGGGCGCCCGGTTCACGCTTCGGTCGCTTCCACGACGTCGGACTTCTTCGTGACGGCGGCGATCTTGGAGCGTTCGAACTCGACCTTCACGTTGTCGGCGATCTTCACCATCACGGTGCGGTCCTTGACGCTGGTGATGATGCCGTGCACGCCGCTTTCCATGACGACATGGTCGGACACCTTCACGCCTGCGATCAGCTTCTGGTGCTCCTTCATGCGCTTCTGTTGCGGGCGGAAGATCACGAAGTACATGACCACGATCATCAGGATCGGCAGCATCATGGGACTGCCAAGGATTCCGCCCTGGCCTCCAGCTGCGGCTTGGGCCAAAAGAGGGGCGATTTCGGGAAGGGAAGTGTTCATGATTCGGTGCTGGCGGTGGAGGGCTTGTATTTCGCGATCACCTCAGCCCGGAACTCGGCGAAACAACCCTGTTCGATCGCTTGACGTGCCCTGGACGTGAGGGACGCGTAGAAATGCAGGTTATGCAGAGAAATCAACCGTAAACCCAGAATCTCCTGGGCCTGCACCAAATGACGGATGTAGGCGCGTGAAAAACCCTGGCAGAGCGGGTGCGTGTCCTCGGCGATGGGGCGGAAATCCTTCGCGAAACAGGCGTTTCGCAGGTTCATCATCCCTTCATGCGTGAAGGCGGTGCCGTTCCGCGCCAACCGCGTGGGCAGGACGCAGTCAAACATGTCGATCCCCCGGGCGATCAGCTCGATCACCTGCGGCGGCGTGCCCAGCCCCATCGCATAGCGCGCCTGGTCGGCCGGCAGCAGCGGCGTCACCCATTCGGCGATGCGCATCATGTCCTCCTCCGGTTCCCCCACGCTCAGCCCGCCGATCGCGTAGCCGTCAAAACCCATCGCCACAAGCTCCCGGGCCGATTTTTTGCGCAAATCCTCATACACACTGCCCTGGACGATGCCGAAGTGCTGCTGCGCCCCGCCGCCTGTTTGCGGTCGATTTTCGTCAATCCACGCCCGGCAGCGTTTCGCCCACCGCAGGGTCAAATCGAGGCTTTTTCCCGCCTCCTTCACCTCGCAGGGGTAGGGCGTGCATTCGTCAAAAAGCATCGCGATGTCTGATCCCAGCGTCGCCTGGATCTCCATGCTCGTCTCCGGCCCGATGAACATCGGCGTGCCGTCGAGATGGTTCTGAAAGTGGCAGCCTTCCTCTTTGATCTTCCGCAGCTTTGCCAGGGAGAAGACCTGGAAACCGCCGCTGTCCGTCAAAATGGGCCGGTCCCAGTTCGCGAAAGCATGCAGGCCGCCCGCTTCCTTCATGATCTCCATCCCCGGGCGCACAAAGAGGTGATACGTGTTTCCCAGGATGATCTGCGAATTCAGCGCCCGCAGCTCCTCCGGATGCATCGCCTTCACCGTGCCCTGCGTGCCCACCGGCATGAAAACCGGCGTCTCCACCACGCCATGCGGCGTCGTCAGCCGACCGCGACGGGCATGGGACGATGGATCGGTGGCGAGAAGCTCAAAAGACATGGATTGACCGGAAAAAAGGCGCGGAGTCTCGCCGATGCGGCGGAAAGAGCAAGTTCGCCGCCATTGAAAACCCATCGTGACTTTGGGCATGAGGTTGGTTAAGATGGGGCACTGCCTATGGAAAATACCCTCGAACAACGCCTCACCACCGTTGAGAAGTCGCTCCGTGAGCTGACCACCACGGTCTTGAAGCTCACGCCGGTCAAAAAAGACTGGCGCAAGAGTGTAGGGAAGCTGCGTGACACACCGCTGGCCCGTGAAGTGGACCGTCTCGGCCAGGAGTACCGTGCGCAACAGAACCAAAGCTAATCATCTTGCGTCGTGCTGGTTCTCGACACCGATCATCTCACCGCGCTTGGTTACGATTCACTGCCTGGCCAGCGGCTGCTTGCCCGGCTCTCAACCGCCGACCAGGAAGTCGCCACGTCTGCCGTGAATGTGGACTAGCAGCTGACTGGCTTTCTTGCGGCTGTCCACCAGCACAAAGACCCGGCTCTCCAGATACTGCCATACGCTGAGGTGGTCGAACGCATGGAGTTTCTCACCGGATTTACCATCCTGCCGTGGGATGACGAGAACCTCGTTCTGTTCCGTGATATGAAAGCGCGAAAGATCGCCACCGGCACCATGGACCTCAAAATCGGCTGCGTTGCTCTGGCGCACGATGCCACCGTGCTCACTCGCAACCTCGTGGACTTCCGCCGCATCCCCGGATTGCACGTCGAGAACTGGCTGGATTGATTCGTCAGCTCTGGGCCTTGCTCATTTCTCATTCCGCCCTACTCTCGCCGGCCTTATGCTCAGAGTCGGTATCGTTGGCCTTCCGAATGTTGGCAAATCCACCCTTTTTAATGCTGTCACCCGCACCCGCAAGGCGGAGGCTGCAAACTATCCCTTCTGCACCATCGAGCCGAACACCGGCGTCGTCACCGTGCCGGACGAGCGCCTCGCCGTGCTCTCCAAGCTCTCAGGCTCCTCAAAGCTGATTCCCGCCGCCATCGAGTTCGTGGACATCGCCGGACTCGTGAAAGGCGCGAGCCAGGGCGAAGGTCTCGGCAACAAATTCCTCAGCCACATCCGCGAGGTCGATGCCATCGTGCACGTCGTCCGCTGCTTTGAAAACGGTGACATCACCCACGTCAGCGGCACCATCGATCCGGTGGCCGACATCGAGGTCATCAACACCGAACTCATCCTTGCCGACATGGACGCCGTCCAGCGTCGCAAAGACAAGGGCGAAAAGAAGGCCAAAAGCGGCGACAAAGAGGCCAAGGCCGAAATCGCCCTCTGTGAAAAGCTGATTCCTCATTTCGACGCCGGAAAGCCCGCCGTGACCCTTGATCTCAGCGAGGATGAGCGAAAACTGCTGAAGTCCTTCTTCCTGCTCAGCTCGAAGCCCTGCCTCTTCGCCTGCAACGTGGCCGAGACCGACCTCGCCGCCGCGTCGAACGATCCCGACAAGCATGTCTTCGTCGGCAAGGTGCGCGAGTACGTCAGCCACGCTCACGAGGCAGCCGCCGTCGTCGTCAGCGCCGCGATCGAGAGCGAACTCATCGACTTGTCCGAAGAGGAGGCCCGCGACTACCTCGCCGACATCGGCGTCACCGACAGCGGCGTCTCACGTCTGATCAAGGGCGCCTACGACCTGCTGGGATTGCAGACCTACCTGACCACGGGTGAGAAAGAGACCCGCGCCTGGACCATCACGAAAGGAATGAAGGCGCCGCAGGCGGCCGGTGTCATTCACGGCGACTTCGAGCGCGGCTTCATCGCCGGCGAAATCGTCCCCTACCACGATCTGGTCGAACTCGGCTCCTACGCCAAGTGCCGCGAGAAGGGCAAGCTCCGCATCGAAGGCAAGGAGTACGTCATGAAGGACGGCGACGTCGTCGAGTGGCGATTCAACGTGTGACGTGATGCAGGCACGAATGCCTGCATCGGTTCTACTCTTTCCAAATACGCCCCTGTCCGGTGCGGAACCCGCGTTCCAGGCTCTGAAACATCGAGTTCAGACGCGCCTCCTCCTTGACCACGAACTCAACCGTGTGCGCATGTGTTGATGCCGGGTAGTTCTTTACCACTTGCGGCTGCGTCAGCGTAGGTGACACACGTCCCGCCGCCTGCTCCACCATGCCCTTGGCTCGCTCCAGCGCCTGCGTGCCCGCATTGACCATGCTGCTGCCGGACTCCACCCTCACAGGCTCCAAAAAGTAAAAGCGCACCACCTGCGCCGAATTCAGCGTCAGGTTCACCTCCACCACTCGTGCGACACCGTCCGAGACATACTCGTGCTTTGACAGCGCGATGATCGAATTGCAGCGCACGATGTAGTTCCCGCCGGCGAAGCGCCCGTCCCACAGCCCGTCCCGCGTCGGCGTGTCTGCCTGCTGATCCGTCTGCTGCCCTCCCTGGCCGGTCGGGTTCTGGGTGGGGGCTGATTGCGCCTGCAGGGAGACGGCGGAAAGGAGCAGGGTGAGAGCGGTCAGAAGCGTTTTCATGTCGGTGAGTGTCGGAAGGCTAGCACGAGTCGGGCAAGAATGGACAACCCTTTATTTGGGGAAACGTTTCATCCAGGCGGTTCGCGGGGCAGGAAAGCCCCATCGGCAAAGTGGCATCGTCCATTCAGATTCGGCCGGTCCCGGCGTAAATAAGAGCATGTTCAAATTCACTGACAAAGGCTCCGTCACCACCTGCGATGGCGTCACTCGCCGCGATTTCCTTTCAGCAGGTGCTCTAAGCGCCATCGGCCTCACGATGCCGGGTTTCGCCAAATTGAAGGCGGAAGGCAAGGTGGACCCGAAAAAGAGCAACAAGGCCTGCATCATGATCTTCAACCTCGGTGCGCCGAGCCAGCAGGACCTCTGGGACATGAAACCGGATGCGCCGAGCGAGATTCGCGGCCCCTTCAAGCCGATCCGCACGAAGAGCAATGCCTTCGAGATCTCCGAGATCCTGCCGCTGCATGCGAAGATCGCTGACAAATTCAGCCTCGTGCGCTCCTGCTATCACACCGCCGCTGCGGTGCATGACAC